>JACCXK010000090.1 GCA_013697055.1 Alphaproteobacteria bacterium | reverse complement strand
CCTGTGTCCTGGCTGACCAGGCGCTAAGGCACCGCGGACAGAACGGCTAAGTACCAACTGTCATTCCCGGCCGAGCATCGCATCGCGATGCGAGGGGAAGGGAACCCAGGTGGTCAGATCACACCCGGTCATTCCACCTGGGTCGTTCCTACGCTGCCGCTAGGAACTCCCTCACGCTCACTTCGTTCGCGCTCGCCGGGGATGACAGGAGCGCGCGAGGCACCGACTGATTGTCTCCCGGCGCGTCGGCTTTAATTCGGCGGCCACGGTCCCGGGCCCTGCTTGCGCGCAGGGTATGGCCCCAGGATATCGACCGGCGCCTCACCCGCCTTGGGCAGGGCAAAGGCGATCAGCACCTGGTGGTAGACGGCATTCTCCCGCGGTGACGGCCGGTGCGCATTGCCCGGCCCGCCGGCGGCGATCACCACATACTGGCGGCCATCCTTGCCGGTATAGGTCATCGGCCCGGCATCGGAAGACGCCGGCATTTTGGTTTCCCACAGCTTGCGGCCTGTCGCCGTGTCATGGGCGTAGAAATGGTCGTCGGACGCCGCCGCAAACACCACACCGCCGCGCGTCGCCAGGGTCGGCCCGATGCTGGCCGCGCCCATGTCCTTGGCGCCGGGACCGACTTCCTCTTCCAGTGAGCCCAGCGGCACGCGCCAGGCGATCTTGCCCGATCCCAGATTGACTGCGACCAGCTCGCCCTGAAGCCCGCCATTGCAGCTGCGGCCGCCCTTGTCGTGAAACCGCACATTGCCGACATTGGAATGCAGGCCGCCATTGCCTTTGACCCCGTCGGAGGTCGGGGTCACCGTGATCATGGTGGGCATATTGTCCACATTGGCAAAGGCCAGCCCGCGCTCCGGATCAATCGAAACCCCGCCCCAGTCCATGCCGCCGATGGCGCCGATGCTGTTGAACGCCCAGACTCCGCCGCCCTTGGGCACCGAGAAGGGACCGACATCTTCCAGCTTGCGCTCGTCGAACAGCGCCTTGCATTCGGCATTGGCCTGCTCGGACAGCTGGCTGAGATGATCGCGCTTCACCGTCGCGGGGATCAGCGGCGGCGGCGAAATGGTGAAGGGCTGGGTGGGCGATGATTTTTCGCCCGGGATCTGGCTTTGCGCCACGGGCCGTTCTTCCCAGGGATGGATGGGCTTGCCCGTCGCCGCATCCAGGATCCAGATCATCGCCTGCTTGGTGGGCTGCACTACCACCTTCACGCGCTTGCCATCCTTGGTGACCGTCAGCGGCGCCGCCGCGGCATTGGTATCCAAGTCGAAGATGCCGTGATGCATCTCCTGGAAGCGCCACTTGATCTTGCCGGTGGCGGCGTCGATGGCGACGGTGGAGCCCGAGCCGGCATTGTCGCCCGGCCGCCAGATGCCGACATAATCGGGATTGGGGGAATCGGTGGGGACATAGATGGTGCCCGTGGCTTCATCCAGCGTCATGTGGCCCCAGCCGCCCATGCTGACCGTGTTCTGCGTGTCCGGCCCCCAGCTGTCGCCGCCCGGCTCGCCCTTGCCGGGGATGATGCGTGCCGTCCAGAGCAGCTTGCCGGTGCGCAGATCATTGGCATGGGGATCGGCGGGCTGGGCCGGCGGCGGCAGGAAGCCGGTCGCGCCCATGGTGATGATCATGTTTTTGTAAATGATGGGCGGCGAATTGGACTGGACACCGCCGCCGATCTTTCCACCTTCGGCGGGATTGGGCAGGCCGATCTCCAGCCCGGTGGTGGGCCAGTCCGACGACAGTTGGCCGGTCTTCAGGTCATAGCCGAACACCTTATGGCCCCAGATGGCCACCAGCCGGGGCTTCATCGCGCCGTCGCCGGCCCAATAGGCAAAGCTGCGGCGATTGAGCCCGGCGCCGACCGTAACGGGCGGCTTGGCGCGCCACACCAGCTTGCCGGTTTCCGGCTCCAGCGCGATGGTATCGCCGCTCTGGCTTTCGGTCAGATAGAGCAATCCGTCGATCAGGAGCGGCCTTGTTTCCCAGGTCCGTCCGAACTTGCCGCTGTCCCACACCCAGACCGGCTTCAGCCCGGCGACATTGGTTGCGGTGATCTGTTTCAGCGGCGAATAGTTCATCCGGGCGCTGCTGCCGCCCCAATCCTTCCACTCGCTGGCCCCTCCGGAGGATTGGCCTTGCGCCCCGCCTGCGAGGACGCCCAGCGCCAGAATTCCCATAATGCGATTTTTCATGGCCATCCCCGTCATGTCGGTTGTTTGTTATCGCCCGGCGGCGCACGGAACGGTCCGGACGGCGGCATGTCGCGCCAACGCAAGGTGAACGTCACGGCGGAGCCGACACTGACCTGCGGCTCCGACGGCGGCGTCGCCTTCATCTGCTGCTCGCGCACCGACACGCATTGCTGCACGCCTGCGCCCAGGCCGGGAAAATCGCCGGAGATCGCCATGGCGCGCAGGAAGCAATCGTCGAAGAAAGTGTATTGGTCCAGCTCGCCGCAGCCGAAGCTGGTGCGGTCGGGGCGCGAGGCCGTCATGATGATGCGGTTGTCCGCCTGCAACGGCGCAACGAACTGGCCCGAATAGCAGGACGACATCACGATCACCGCCGGACGCTTGCCGCAGGCGCTGTTCACCATGTCGCGCATCTGCTCCGGTCCCAGCACGGCCTCGCCCATGATGATGCCGGTCGGCACGCCATGGGAGGTGAAATAGATCAGGCAGCCGGCCTTGGCCTTGGCGGCGGCCTCGTGCATGGCGGCGGCAATCTCGGGAATGCCGGTGTGCTGGGTGCTGTCATCATAGTCCACCGAGAATTGCACCATGTTGGCCTTTTTGAAGCCGATCTTGGTGAAGGCGGCGGCCAGATCGTGGCGGGCATTGTCGAATACCTTGGAGGGCGCGCCGGAATGGGCACGGTAATCGCCCGCCACCAGCACCACCGCCCATTGGCTGAAATCCGACAGGTCGGACTCTTTGGTATCGGAAGTGGGGGTATCGGCAGCGCGTGCCGGCTGATGCAGGAGCCACAGCCCCGTGCCGCCCAGTGCCAGCACTAGTACCACCCCCAGCGCGATAAGATATTTCTTCAAGCCCCTGCCCGCTTAAACCCCGCGACCAGCTCAATATGCGACGACCAGAGGAATTGGTCTATCGGGCTGACAGGCCCCAGCCGGTAACCCCCGGCCAGCAGCAGGGCGGCATCCCGGGCAAACGTGGCGGCATCGCAGGAGACGTAAGCGATGATGGGAACCTTCGACCTGGCCAGGGCGCGGGCTTGCGCCTCCGCACCCGCGCGGGGCGGGTCCAGCACCACGGCGTTATAGGGAGCGAGTTCCACCGGGGTCAGGGGCAGTTTGAACAGATCGCGCTGTTCGGTGGTGACGGGCTTGAGCCCCTTCTCACCACGCGCCGCGGTCGCCAAGGCCGCCAGCGCGGGCGCGTCCTGCTCCACGGCATGGACCCTGGCCTTTTTCGCCAGCGGCAGCGCGAAGGTGCCGAGGCCCGCGAACAGGTCACAGACAGTTTTGGCCTTGCCTACGATCCCGAGCACCCGCTCCTGCAGCGCCGCCTCGCCTTCGCGGGTGGATTGCAGGAAGGCTTGCGGCGGCAGGGTGACCCGCACCCCGCCCTCTTCCACCTGCGGCGGGGCACTCTCCAGCACCAGAGCGTTGTTGAACACCGCGCGCGCGATATCCAGGCCCGCCAACGCCTCGGCCATCAGCGCGTTCAGCGCCGGTGACAGTTTCTGCGGGCTGCGGACGGCCAGGTCGAACCCGGTCAATGTCTCGGTGACATGGACTTCGGCGGGTTCTTTCAGGAAGGCCAGCCGGGTGCGCAACTGCTGCGCCAGTTCAAACAGGCCCGATGTCAGCACCAGGCATTCGCGCATGTCCACGATGGAATGGCTTCTGGCGGCATGAAAGCCGATTGCGCCTTTGGCGAGTTTGAACACGGCGCGGCGGCGTGAGCGCGGGCTTACGATAACGGGCGCCAGCACCTCAGCGGTAACGCCCGCCTTCATCAGCGCGTTCTGCATCATGGCGCGCTTTCCTGCCGCGTAATTGGCGGGGGCCAGATCCTGCAGCGAACAGCCGCCGCAGGTGCCAAAATGGATGCAGGTTTTCACAAACTCACCATGTCATGGCCGCCCTTGAGGCGGCCATCCATCTTTCCGTCTGCGACATGGATGGCCGGATCAAGCCCGGCCATGACATCGGGAAATTTAGGCCAGCTTTCCAGCCGCCAGGTGCGAGACTTCCGATCCCCGCCCCAGCGCCAGCAGAACGGTGCGCAAAATGCCATCCGCATCCAGGCCCGCCTGGGCATACATCTTCTCAGGACTGTCATGATCCTGGAACACATCCGGCAAGGTCATGGGACGGACCTTGAGACCGCGGTCCAAAAGCCCGTCATGCGCCAGGAAATGCATGACGTGGGCGCCGAAGCCGCCGGCCGAGCCTTCCTCGATGGTGATGAGGACTTCGTGCTCCTTGGCCAGGCGGCGGATCAGGTCGGTGTCCAGGGGCTTGGCAAAGCGCGCATCGGCGATGGTCGCCGACAGGCCGTAGCCGCCCATGCGTTCCGACGCCAGCAACACCTGTGTCATGCGGGTGCCGAAATTCAGGATGGCGATGTTGTTGCCCTGCTTGATGATGCGGCCCTTGCCGATCTCCAGCGGAATGCCTTCGGCGGGACGCGCCACGCCCGTGCCCTCGCCGCGCGGATAGCGCAGCGCGCTGGGCCGGTCGTCGATCTGGGCGGCGGTGGCCACCATGTGGGTCAGTTCGGCCTCGTCGGAGGGGGCCATGATGACGAAGTTGGGCAGCGCCGCCAGATAGGCGATGTCGAACGAGCCGGCATGGGTGCAGCCGTCGGCGCCCACCAGACCTGCGCGGTCCATGGCGAAGCGCACCGGCAGCGACTGGATCGCCACGTCATGCACCACCTGGTCATAGGCGCGCTGCAGGAAGGTGGAATAGATGGCGCAGAAGGGCTTCATGCCTTCGGTGGCGAGGCCCGCGGCGAAAGTCACGCCATGCTGCTCGGCAATGCCGACGTCGAAGGTGCGTTCCGGGAAGGCCTTTTCGAACAGATCGACGCCGGTGCCCGACGGCATGGCGGCGGTGATGGCGACGATGCGGCTGTCCTTCTTGGCTTCCGCGATCAGCGCCTCGCCGAACACCTTCTGGTATTGCGGCGACTTGGGGGTGGACTTGGACTGCTCGCCGGTCAGCACGGTGAACTTGGTGACGGCGTGGTATTTGTCGGCGGCGGCTTCGGCGGGGGCATAGCCGTGGCCCTTCTTGGTCACCACATGCACCAGCACCGGGCCCTTCATGGTGTCGCGCACATTCTCCAGCACCGGCACCAGGTGATCCAAATTATGGCCGTCGATCGGGCCGACATAAAAGAAGCCCATCTCCTCGAACAGGGTGCCGCCCATCGCCATGCCGCGGGCATATTCCTCGGTGCGCTGGGCGACCTTGAAAAGCCCGCGCGGCAACAGCTTGCGCGCCCACCGCTTGGCCAGGTTGCGGATGCCGGTATAGGAACGCGACGACACCAGCCGCGCCAGATAGGCGCTCATCGCGCCGACCGGCGGGGCGATGGACATGTCATTGTCGTTGAGGATGACGATCAGCCGGTTCTTGTTGGCGCCGGCATTGTTCATGGCTTCATAGGCCATGCCGGCGCTCATCGAGCCGTCGCCGATCACCGCCACCACATTGTTGTCGCCGCCCTTGAGGTCGCGCGCCACCGCCATGCCGACACCAGCCGAGATGGAGGTCGAAGAGTGCGCCGCGCCGAACGGGTCATATTCGCTCTCGCTGCGCTTGGTGAAACCGGAAAGGCCACCGCCCTGGCGCAGGGTGCGCATGCGGGCGCGGCGGCCGGTGAGGATCTTGTGGGGATAGGCCTGGTGGCCGACGTCCCAGATGATGCGGTCCTTGGGCGTGTCGAACACATAGTGCAACGCCGTGGTCAGCTCGACCACGCCCAGTCCCGCACCAAAGTGACCTCCGGTCACGGAAACAATGTCGATCAGGTCGGTGCGAAGCTCATCGGCGAACTGGCGCAGCTGCGATTTGTCCAGCTTGCGCAGGTCTTCGGGCAGGTCCACCTGGTCCAGCAACGGGGTCTTGGTATTGGGAATGTTCATGCGCCAAAATTCTCTTGTTTGAATCGGTGGTTCAAGCCGTTTCCATTTTCTCGCCGATTTGCGGTCCGCCCGCGCCCAGCACGATTTTCTCCAGCCGCCCTTCGGCCGATTTCAGCTTGGTCTCGCAATGCGCCTTCAGCGCCTGGCCGCGTTCGTACAGTGCGATGGAATCCTCAAGATCCACCTCGCCCTGCTCCAGGCGCGAGACAATGGCTTCAAGTTCCTTGAGCGCGCCTTCGAAGCTCAACTCCTCGATGGCCTTGTCAGCTTTTGCGGGGGGAATGGCGAAGGGCTCCAGCGAATATGTCATTTCGGAAACAACCGAAACTGCGGTGCACCATAATCGCAATTATGGTGCCGCCAAACCAGCTTCGTGCCCCCGCACACGGCAACTATAATTCAAGAACCCCCAGCAGCAAGCAGTTTCCTTGCCGATGCTGTGGAGTTGAGATCACGGCCGGGGCAGATGCGTCGCCCGAAGCTGCAGGGAACTGCCGGGCCCGCCCTGGGGCAGGCTGGAAACCTCGCCCAAAAGGGCCTGCAAAGCCGGCAGGTTGAGGAGCGATTCGATCCGCCCGAACATCGCCAGGCTGGCGTCCAGCCCGCCCGAAAGCGCCCCCAACCGGGCCAACAGGCCGGTTCGGCGCGGATAGATGCGGAAGGCCATCGTGTCGGCGGAAACCCCGCCCAGGCTGGCCGCCTGATCCGCCGCGGTCCAGAAACCGCCCAGCATGTCCACCAGCCCATGCGCCTTGGCGTCGGTGCCGGACCACACGCGGCCGCGGGCGGCGTCACGCACCTTTTCCAGCGGCAGCTTGCGGCCGGCCGCCACCTTGGCGGTGAAATCGTCATAGATCACATCGGCCTGGTGATTGAGGTTGGCCCATTGCTCGTCGGTGAAAGGCTGCAGCGGCGAGTCCATCAAGGTGTTCTTGCCCACCGCCACCGTCTCGGCATTGGCGCCCACTAGGTTCAAGGTCTTGCCAAAACTGACCTTGCCGGTCAGCACGCCGATGGAGCCGGTGATGGTGCCGGGCTCGGCCACGATTTTGTTGGCGCTGAGCGAGATGTAATAGCCGCCCGAAGCGGCCACCCCCCCCATCGAGACCACCACCGGCTTGCCCGCCTTCTGCGCCACCTTCACGGCATGCAGGATCTGGTCGGACGCGGTCACCGAGCCGCCGGGCGAATCCACCCGCAGCACGATGGCCTTGATGGTCTTGTCCTGTGCCGCCTGGCGGATCGCCGCCGACAGGTCGTCGCTGGCGATGCCCGATGAGGCGTTGAGCAGCGAATTGCCGGCGGTGCCGTCGTGGATTTCACCAGCCGCCTCGACAATGGCGATATTGGCGGCGCCGAAACGCTCGTCGGTATTCTTCATATAGTCGGCGAACTTGACCGATTTGGCGCCGCTGCCGGCGCGGGCGGTGGCGGCGGCGCGGGCTTCGTCGTCATAACCGATGCGGTCCACCAGCCGGCGGCTCTTCGCATCCTCGGCAAATTGCGGGCTGGCCTCCAGCGCGGCGATGACTTCGGGCGCGGTGATGTGGCGGTTAGCGGCCATCTCCTTGACCGCGCCGTCATAGACCGAGTTGAACAGCGCCGTAAGCTGCTCGCGGTCAGCGGGCGACATCTGCTTTTCCATCATCATGTCGGCGGCGCTCTTGTATTCGGCGCGCTTGGCGATCTGGGGCACGGCATCGATCTTGTCCAGGGTGCCGCGCAGGAACACTTCGCCGCCCCCCGCGCCGGACACCGAGAAGGGGCTCTTGGGCATCACCCAGATTTCATTGGCGGCGCTGGCGGCCAGATAGTCGCCCAGGCCGGCACCGAAAAAGGCGGAGGCCTGGGCGGTGACGAATTTGCCCTTGGCCTGGAAGCGGTGAATGGCGGCCCCGATCTCCTGGGCCTCGGCGGTGGACAGCGCGCCATTGCCCAGCTTCATCACCACACCCTTGACGCGGGCGTCGCGGCCGGCGGCGTCCAGGCCGAGAACCACGTCCATCACGGTCGCGCGCTTTGGCGTGAAGATGCTGCCGGGGGCGGCGGCGCTGTCATCGATCGGCTGGCGCAGGTCCAGCGCCAGCACCATGTTGCCCGGCAGCCCGTCGCCGCGCGCCAGCGAAACCACCAGCAGGATGGCGACAAGCAGGATCACCAGCACGACCGCCTTGGCGAACAGGTTCACCACCGACATCAACAAGTCGCGCAGCCAGGATAGAAAACGGATCATGAAAATTCCTTTAGGGCAGCATGGCGCCGCGCCGCGACAATCTCACGAAAAAGCCCGGCCCCCAACAGGGGACCGGGCCCATCGCATTTTAGCAAACCGGTTAGTCTTTGAGCGCGTCGCACACGGCATCCTTGGCGCCGCCTACGGCATTCTGCACCTTGCCGGCAGCCTTGTCGGCTGCGCCTTCGGCCTGCAACTTGGCGTCGCCGGTGATCTTGCCGGCAACTTCCTTGATGGCGCCCTTAGCTTGGGTAGCCGAACCTTCAATACGATCCTTGTCCATTGATTTTTCTCTCCAATATGGGGTTTTGCGCGGGGAACACGCTGGTAGGATAACGGCCAGCCGGGAGCTGGGTTCCCGTAACCTTTTGGCGCGATCCAGCGAACTATTCCTGACGTATGAAGGAGATGGAGACCCACATGCAACGACGTCACTTCCTGGCCGCCCTGATGGGCAGCGCCGCATTGGGGGCCATGCCGGCCTTCGGATACGAAATCACCAAAAGCGATGCGGACTGGAAGAAGCAGCTCCCCCCCGCCGCCTATGACGTGCTGCGCCATGAAGGCACCGAGCCGCCCTTCACCTCGCCCCTGAACAATGAACACCGCAAGGGCATTTTTGCTTGCGCCGGTTGCGCCCTGGACCTTTATTCCTCAGACACCAAGTTTGAAAGCGGCACCGGCTGGCCCAGTTTCTGGAAGCCGCTGGACAAGGCGGTCGAGACCAAGACCGACCGCGCCCTGGGCATGAGCCGCACCGCGGTGAACTGCCGCCGCTGCGGCGGGCATCTCGGCCATGTCTTCGATGACGGGCCAAGGCCGACGGGTTTGAGATACTGCATGAACGGCGTCGCCATGACGTTCAAGGCAAAAGCATAACTCTCCATGGGCGGGCTTGACCCGCCCATCCAGGGCCGCAAATGCTGGCGTAGATTGCCCTGGATGGCCGGCTCAAGGCCGGCCAGGGTGATGTGTGGAATAAAAAAGGCCGGTCTCGCGACCGGCCTTTTTTCTATTCCAATAACTTGCCCTACGGCGTAGCCGCAGGCGCGGCAGGCGCGGCACCCGGCTGCTGCACCGACTTCGCCTTGGCCCTGGCCTGGCTCACCATGTCGTCATGGGCCTCGGCAAAACCCTTCAGCGAAAAGGTCAGGCCATAGGTCTTGCCGTTGTCGGCGGAGATGTTGACCTTGGCGCCTGTGCCGGAAGAGCGCGACAGCGACTCGATCAGCCCATTGTCCACCGCCATCTCGACATAACAGCCGTTGCGGTCGCAGCGGCGATATTTGAGCGTGGGCGAGGTGTAGGTGTCGGTCTTGATCGTCAGGCCCTTGGGGATGGACACTTCCAGCGGCACCGTGATCTGCAGCGCATGGCGGTTCAGGCTCGGGACAAAGGCGAAGGACAGCGACACCACGCGCTGGCGGGTGCGCTGGTCGTCCAGTTCCTGGAACATGTCGCAGGGGCTCGGGCTCTGCACCGGAAAGCAGCGCACGAACCAGTCCTGCACGGCCTTGACGTCAGGCTTGGCAGGGCCGGCGGCGGGGCCTGCGTCTTGCGCCTGAGCTACGCCGGAGGCGAGCATCAGGCCGGCAAACACGCCCATCAGGATTTGCTTCTTCATAGGGACCTCGACCAAATTTTGGGATCAGGGATTGGCGGCGGCAGGCGCGGCAGGCGCCGCCTTGGCCTTGACGCGCGCCTGACTCACCATGTCGTCATGGGCGGCGGAAAAGCCCTTGAGCGAAAAGTTCAGCGAATAGGCCTTGCCGTTGTCGGCCGAGATATTGATCTTGCCGCCATCGCCGCTGGAACGGGCCAGCGACTCGATCAGGCCGTTATCCACCGCCATCTCGATATAGCAGCCATTGCGATCGCAGCGGCGGTACTTGAGCATCGGCGAGGTGAAGCTGCTCGTCTGCAGCTTCAGGCCCGCAGGGATAGACACTTCCAGCGGCACCGCGACCACCAGGGCATGGCGGTTGAGGCTGGGATAATAGGCGATCGACATCGAGATCACCCGCTGGCCGGTGCGCTGGTTGTCCAGTTCCTGGAAGATGTCGCAGGGGCTGGGGCTCTGCACCGGAAAGCAGCGCACGGCCCAGTCCTGAACCGTCTTCACTTCGGGCTTGGCCGGGGCTGTGGGCGCAGCCGGCGCGGCGTCAGGCGCCTGCGCCAGCGCGGCGCCGGTCATCAATCCCATGAAGGCGCCCGCAAGGACGGTCTTCATCATGAGAAGAGTCTCCAGAACCAGGTCTTGCGACGGGCTTCCTCGCCCTTCCAGGCACCGACGGACTTGGGATAGCCCTTGAAGGACAGGGGATAGGTGACCGGCTTGCCGTCGAGCCCGGCGAACATCACCGCGACATCGTCGGTATTCTTCAGGCTGTTGGCCAGGGCATCGTCAAACGGGGTCTGGGCGATGCAGCCGACCGTGTTGCAGGTGCGGTACTGATAGACCTTCACCGGATCCTTGCCGATGCGCAGACCCATGCCGGCTTCCAGCGCCACGCCATAGGGCAGGATGAAGCCCATGATCTTCTTGCCATCCTTGTCGGTGGTGATGGTGGCGCGGGCGATCGGGGTGGGCTGGGTCTGCGTGCGATCCATGATGTCGGTGCTGAGTTCACAGGCGCCTTCCTTGGCTTCGGAGGCGGGGCAGGCCACACGCCAGTCGTCATATACGGCAACCTGGGCGGCGTGGGTGTTGTAGGTGGACACACCGCGCACCATCCAGCCCAGCAAGAGGCCGACCAGCAGCGCAACACCGCCCACAATCAGACGTTCAGTTTTCATGGTTTGGTTTCGCTTTAATTTCTTCGGTTTTGCCCGCAAAAACCGCCGGTTGGCGGTAATGGGACGCTAGGCCGGGGGACGACCTACCAGATCAGAACGGCAAAGGAAACGCCCCTTTGCCCGCCAAGCAAGGCTTTTGCCTGGGATTGGTGAATGTGACGGGGGTTTAACAGGTTACTTTTGGGCCAGCAGGACCGGCTTTTCCCGGTAATAATCGGGCCAGACGCGCTTCAGGGACGCGATCTTGGGCAGGTCGTTGACCTGGATATAGGCAGCGTCCGGGTTCAGGAACAGATAGTCCTGGTGATAGTCCTCGGCCGCATAAAAGGCCTTCAGGGGCTCGACCTTGGTGGCGATGGGGTCGGCAAAGACATGGGCCGTGTCCAGCTGAGCGATATAGGCGCGGGCGGTGGCTTCCTGCTCCGGGCTGGCGGCGAAGATTTCCGAGCGGTACTGGGTGCCGGTGTCCGGGCCCTGGCGGTTCAGTTGGGTGGGATCATGCGCCACTGAGAAATAGATGCGCAGCAACTGGCCGAACGTCACCTTGTGGGGGTCGAAGGTGATCTGGACCGATTCGGCATGGCCGGTGCGGCCGGTTGAGACCTGGTCATAATTGGCGGTCTGCTTGCCGCCCCCGGCATAGCCCGACACGACCTTGGTGACGCCATTGACGTGGGCGAACACGCCCTGCTGGCCCCAGAAGCAGCCGCCGGCCAGGACCGCAACCTCGGTCATGCCGGTGGAAGCCGGATCGGAGGCGGCGGCGGGAATTTCCTTGTTGAGGTCGCCGGCATAGGTGCGTGACACCAGCGAGGGCGCTAACACCACCGCCGCGGCGGCGGCCATTACCAGATAGAGCGGCTTGATGGTCATGGGCTTGGTCCTGAAGCTTCTACGCCAGATACTTCGCGCGGGATCACCCGCCGGTTACACGAATTTTGCGGCCGCGGCTGCGATGGCATCATACACCAGATCGAGTTCCGCCGCCGTAATGCCGTAGGGCGGCATAACATAAATGGTATTGCCCAGGGGGCGCAGCAACACCCCCCGCTCCATGAAAAACTCCATCAGCCGCAGACCGATACCCGAGAGGTAGCCCGGATCGGCCACCTTGAGGTCCAGCGCGGCGATGGTTCCCAGCCGCCGGACGTTGGCGAAGCGGGGATCGCCGCGGAAGCGGGCAAGCCGCTCCTCCTGCATCGCGCCCAATGCGGCGATGCGCTCCAGCACAGGTTCGGTGCGCCAGATCTCGAGATTGGCGCGGGCGGTGGCGCAGGCGATGGGATTGGCGGTGAAGGAACTCGAATGAAAGAAGGTGCGGCTGCGATCTTCCGAGTAATGCGCGTCGAAAATTTCCCGCGTGCACAAAGTAACGGCCAGCGGCAGGCTACCGCCGGTCAGGCCCTTGGACAGGCACATGATGTCGGGCGAGACGCCGGCCTGGTTGCAGGCGAACAATGTGCCGGTGCGGCCAAATCCGGTCATCACCTCATCGGCGATGAACAGCGCGCCGTTGCGGCGGCAAATGATCGCCATCGCGCGCAATACTTCGGGCGGATACATCAGCATGCCGCCCGAGCCCAGGATCAGCGGCTCCACGATCAGGGCAGCGGCTTCCTTGGCCGCCACTTTCAGCTGATCCAGGGTTTCCTGTTCGCGGCCGGCTGCGGGGAACGGCAGGCGCACCACGTCGAACAGAAACGGCGCATAGGCCGCGGTGAACACACCGCGCGCGCCCGGCGACATTGTCCCCACTGTGTCGCCATGATAGGCATGTTCCAGCGCAATGATCTTGGTGCGCGGCTTGCCCCCTCTTTTGGATTCAGTGTTTTTCCAGAATCCCAGCGCCATCTTCAGCGCCACTTCCACCGCGGTCGAACCGCTGTCGGAATAAAACACATGCGCCAGTCCGCGCGGCGCGATCTCGATCAGGCCGCGCGCCACGTCCTCCGCCGGCTGGTGGGTCAGGTTGGCGAAGATCGCCTGATCCAACTGATCGGCCTGAGCCTTGATCGCCGCCACGATTTTGGGATGGCGATGACCATGGGTGATCACCCACCAGGATGAGATGGCGTCCAGTAACCTGCCCTTGTCTGTCTCCAGCCAGACGCCCTCGCCGCGCGATACCAGCGGAAACTCGGTGGTCAGCGCATGCTGGGTGAAGGGATGCCAGACAGGAGAACTCACGCGAAATCCGCCCGGTCAAAGGTTTTGGCGAACACACCGGCCAGCCGTCCCGCGGTCAAAGGATCGATCACCGGCAGGCGGCCCAGCCGCTTTACCTGGCCGATTTCACAAATGATCTTTTCGCTTTCGTCATTGGCATCGCCGATGAAGGCCACGCCGCGGACGGGAATATCGCGCGCGCGCAAAGCCGCGATGGACAGCAAAGTGTGGTTGATGGTGCCCAGCTTGGTCCGGGCGCACAGGATCAGCGGCAACTTCCAGCGCGCAAAGACGTCGATATAAAGAACCTCGCGGGTCAAGGGCACCATCAGCCCGCCGGCGCCTTCGATCACCAGCGGGCCTTCAGGCGGGTTCAGCGCATCGGGGTCAATCGCGATGCCATCCTCTGCCGCCGCCTGATGCGGCGAAGCGGGAAGCAGCAAGGTGTAAGCCTCCGGCACGATTTCCACGCCGGCCAGTTCCCGCACCACATCGCTGTCGCCCGGCAACCCCGCCTGCACCGGCTTCCAGTAACGTGCGCCCAGTAATCCGCACAGCCCGGCGCAGAATATGGTCTTGCCGATATTGGTGTCCGTGCCGCTGATCACAAATCTCAAGTGGGAAACCTCATAAGCGCGCCAGTTCGAACGCGAGATCGGCCAGCAATTTGTCGAGATCGTCTTGCGTTACATGAAGGGTGAGCGCAATGCGCAGCCGCGCGGTACCTTCAGGCACGGTGGGCGGGCGGATGGCGCGGATGTCATGGCCGCGTTCCTGAAGTGTGGCCGCCAGCGCCACGGCACGGGCATCCTCGCCCACGATTACGGGCTGGATCTGCGTACCCGAAGGCGTGATCCCCAACTGCGCGAGGCCCTCGCCGGCATGGCGCACCAGCGCGGCCAGTTGCGCCCGCTCCTGCTCAGCGCCGGCGCATATCCTGAGGCTGGCGCGCACAACCGCCGCCATCAAGGGCGACGGCGCGGTGGAATAGATGAAGGCGCGGCCGCGATTGACCAGGAAGTCGCGGTAAAGCCGCGGCAGGCAGACCAACGCGCCGGACGCGCCCAGCGCCTTGCCGCAGGTGTGCAGCGAAATGATGTTGGGGGCGCCTTCATAACGCGCGCCAAGCCCCCTGCCTTGATCGCCATGCACGCCGGTGGCATGGGCTTCATCCAGCAGCAGCATCGCGTCATGCCGGGTCGCCAACGCCACCAGCTCAGGCAGTGGCGCGCGGTCGCCGTCCATGGAGTACAGCGTCTCGACCGCGATCCACACCCGGCCTTTTCCGCCCGACGCACGCCAGCCCTTGATGATCGTTTCCATCGCGTCCACGTCATTGTGCGGCGCGGAGATGGCCTGGATGCGCGCCGGTTCCAGCCCATCACGGAGGCTGGCATGGATCAGCGCGTCATAAACAATCAGGTCTCCCGGCCGCGGCAGGGTGGCGGCCAGCGCCGCGTTGGCGGCAAAGCCGGTGGGAAAATAGAGCGCCGTCTCGCTGCCGAAAAAGCTGGCGGCTTCTTCCTCCAGCGCTTCATGCTCGGGATGATTGCCGCGCAGGAGGCGCGAGCCGCCCGCACCCAGCGGCACGCCGCGCGCCAGCGCCTCGGAGGCCGCATCCCGCAAGGCCCGGCTTTCCGCCAGGGCCAGGAAATCATTGGAGGTGAAATCCAATCCGCGCGAGGGATTCAGCTCACGCAGCCGCCCCTTGGCGGCCAGCGTCTCCAGCACGGTCTTATGCGGGTCTTCCACAAGGCCATGGATTCCACAGCCTTTTGGAAAGAGCAACTGCAGGACGCTACCGCCCTCGCCCGCCATGCGGGCTCGAAGCGGGGCCAGCTTTTCTAAGCTCGCTCTGCTCGCAAAGAAAAGCTAGGCCAAAGACCCGCGCTAAAGAGCGTCTTCGCCGGTTTCGCCGGTGCGGACGCGCAAGGCGGCCTCGAGGTCCACGGTAAAAATCTTGCCGTCGCCGATTTTGCCGGTGCGGGCCGCCTGGGTGATGGCAGCGATCACATCGTCCACCCGGTTGTCGGGCAGCGCCACTTCCACCTTCAGCTTGGGCATGAAGGAGATGGTGTATTCGGCGCCGCGATAGATTTCGGTATGGCCGCGCTGACGGCCATAGCCGCGCACTTCCGTCACCGTCATGCCGTCGATGCCCATGCTGGTAAGCGCCTGGCGTACGTTGTCAAGACGATGCGGCTGGATGATGGCGGTCACGAGTTTCATGGGGTGCGCTCCTAGCGGTTCATGTGATAGCCGGACTCGCCATGGGTGGCGAAATCCAGGCCCAGCGTTTCATGCTCGAGATCCACCCTCAGCCCCACCAGCATATCGGCCAGCCTGGTGATGAGATAGGTGGCGATGGCGGAAAACAGCGCCACCGACACCACGCCGATGGCCTGGACGGTGAATTGCTGCAGCGGCACATGATTGAGATGCCCCGTGCCGCTGCCGATCAAAGCAACCAGCGGCAGCGCCAAGGTGCCCAGCGCTCCGCCCACGCCATGCACGCCCAACACGTCCAGCGCATCGTCCACGCCCATCACCCGCTTGACCAGCCACACACCCAGATAACAGATGCAAGATGCGGCGGCGCCCAGCAGCACCGCGCCCAAGGGGCCGGCGATGCCGGCGGCGGGGGTGATGGTGGCCAGACCCGCGATGGTGCCGGTGACCGCGCCCACCAGGCTGGGCTTGCCGAACTTGATCCATTCGATCGCCATCCACACCAATGTGGCGCTGGCCGCCGACAGATGAGTCGCCAGCATCGCCATCCCGGCATCGGCGCCCGAGGACAGTGCGCTGCCGGCATTGAAGCCGAACCAGCCCACCCACAACAGCGACGCGCCCACCATCACCATCCAGGGCGCATGCGGCGGGCGGATGCCGTGGGGAAATTCGTGGCGCGGCTGGATCATCCAGGCGATCACCAGCGCCGACACGCCGGCGGTGACATGCACGACAATGCCGCCGGCGAAATCCATCACCCCCATCTTGGCCAGCCAGCCGCCGCCCCATACCCAATGCGCCACCGGGGCATAGACGATCAGCATCCACAGCGCCGAGATCAGCAGCACGGCGGCGAAGCGGATGCGCTCGACATAGGCGCCGATGATCAGTGCCGGGGTGATGACCGCGAAGGTCATCTGGAACATCACAAAGACGCTTTCGGGAATATGGGTGCCGGCCCGCACCGTGTCGCGACCCATGCCGTTCAGGAAAATCGCGGCGCCATCGCCCAGCCAGTCGCCGTCACCGCTGTAAGACAGGGAATAGCCGACCGCGAACCACAGCACTGAGCAGATCGCGGCCACCGCGGCGCATTGCACCAGCACCGACAGGATGTTCTTGGCCTGGACCAGCCCGCCATAGAACAGCGCCAGCGCCGGCAGGGTCATCAGCAGCACCAGCGCCGTGGCGGTCAGAATCCAGGCGGTGTCGGCGGCGTTTATCACAGGTCTGCCCCATTTTTATGCAAATCCGTTTGCCGGACTTTTGCCTATTCTGTGGGCATACAGGCGCCGACCGCAAGCGGAAGGCCGCCCAAAAGGCGACTTTTCCCGGACTTTGCGCGTTAGGGCCCTGAACCCTCGGGAACTCCTCCTTGGCCGCCCTTACTTCCAGCTCGGTGACACATGTCACCCCGGACATTTGGACCCAGCTCCAGCTTCTGGTGGTGGATGGCGGCCTGCGGGTGGTGATCGGCATTGTCATCTTGGTCATCGGCTGGTCTGCCGCGACCTGGGCCAAGCGCGGACTGGAAGCGGGCCTGGCCCGAATCCCGATGGACCTGACCCTGAAGCCGCTGTTGGCTTCGCTGGCCCGCTACCTCATCCTGATGCTGACCCTGCTGCTGGTGATCGGCAATTTCGGGGTGCAGACAACCTCGCTCATCGCGGTGTTGGGCGCCGCGGGCCTTGCCATCGGCCTGGCACTGCAAGGCACATTGTCGAATGTGGCGTCGGGCGTGATGCTGCTGGTGCTGCGCCCCTTCCGCGTTGGCCAGTTCGTCGAGATCGGGGGCAAGCAGGGCACTGTGCGCGAGATCGGGCTGTTCACCACATTGATGATCACGCGCGACAATATCTATGTCTCCATGCCCAACTCCGCCATCTTCGGCGCCACCATCATCAACTATACCCGCGAGCGGCTGCGACGCGTGAATGTCCTGGTGCCGGTAGACTGGTGCAATGATGTAGAACAAGTGGAAGATGTCCTGATGGCGGCGATGGCCGCCAATCCGATGGTGCTGAAGGATCCGCCGCCCAGCGTGGTGCTGCAGGAACTGCAAGAATACACCATGATGATGCGGGCGCGCGCCCATGTCCGCAGTCCGGACTACTGGAAAGCGCTGTGGTCGCTGCAAAAAGAGATCAAGATTGCGCTGGACAAGGCCAGCATCTTGCCGGCCGTCACCCGCCAGGCGCCCGTGACCCGCGCCGAGCCGGATGTACCCGGCAACCGGAAGCCGCAAGCGGCACCGGATCAACCCGGGGACGACAGGCCGCCAGTGCCATGATAAGAGGCGGGCATGCAGACAGTGCCCCATCTTATTGCCAACAAGCCCATCACCAGCCTAAACACAACGCTGGTTTTCAATCCCGCCACTGGCGAACAGACCGGCCAGGTTTCGTCGGGCGGCGCGGCCGAGATTGACGCCGCCGTGACGGCGGCCCGCGCCGCTTTTCCCGGCTGGGCCGCCACGCCGCCTGCCAAGCGCGCCAAAGTCATGTACGAAATGCGCCGCCTGCTGGAGGCGAACAAGGACAGACTGGCACGCGCCATCAGCGCCGAGCATGGCAAGACCCATACCGATGCCCTGGGCGAAGTGGCGCGCGGCCAGGAAGTGGTGGAGTTCGCCTGCGGCATTCCCCATCTGCTGAAAGGCAGTTTCAGCAAGAATGTCTCGAGCGGGGTGGATTGCTACGACGAACGCCAGCCGCTGGGCGTGGTGGCGGGCATCACGCCGTTCAATTTTCCCATCATGGTGCCGCTGTGGATGATGCCGATGGCGCTGACCTGCGGTAACAGCTTCATCTTGAAGCCGTCGGAGCGCGATCCCTCCGCGCCCAACCTGCTTTATGAGTTGTGGCACGAGGCGGGACTTCCCAAAGGCGTGCTGAACATCGTCCATGGCGGCAAGGATGCGGTGGACGCGATCCTGGATCATCCGGGCATCGCCGCCGTCAGCTTTGTCGGCTCCACGCCCATCGCGTCCCACGTTTATACGCGCGGCTGCGCGGCCGGAAAGCGGGTCCAGGCGCTGGGCGGCGCCAAGAACCATCTGGTGATATTGCCGGACGCCGATCTCGACCAGGCGGCCGATGCCTTGATGGGGGCCGGTTACGGCTCGGCGGGCGAACGCTGCATGGCGGTGTCGGTGGCGGTGCCGGTGGGCGAGAAAACCGCCGACGCGCTGGTGGCGAAATTGAAGCCGCGGGTCGCGGCGCTGAAGATCGGACCGGCCAGCGATGCCACCGCCGAAATGGGCCCCCTGGTGACCGCCGCCCATCGCGACAAGGTCTCTTCTTATATAGACGCGGGCGCCGCAGCCGGCGCCGAACTGGTGGTGGATGGCCGCGGCCTGAAGCTGCAGGGCTATGACAATGGCTTCTGGCTGGGCGGCACCTTGCTGGACCGGGTCACACAAGACATGAGCGTCTATAAAGATGAAATCTTCGGACCCGTGCTGTCCGTGGTGCGCGCCGAAACATACGAAGACGCGGTAGGGCTGATCAATGCCAACACCTTCGCAAACGGCACGGCCTTGTTCACCCGCGACGGCGATGCCGCCCGCGACTTTGCCGAGCGCATCCAGGTCGGCATGGTGGGCATCAACGTGCCCATCCCCGTGCCGGTAGGCACTCATTCCTTCGGCGGCTGGAAATCCTCAGCTTTCGGATCGCATGGCGTCTATGGCCCCGAAGGCGTACACTTCTATACCAGGCTGAAGACGGTGACCTCGCGCTGGTCTGCCGGAGTTCGGTCCGGGGCGCAGTTCCACTTCACAGAGCGATGAACCCAAGCCGCTACATGGGTGTTTTGCCAGCATGAAACCGGTCCTGATTTTTGCCGTTCTGATTGCCACCGCCGCGCCCGCCTTGGCGCAGACGGTGGTGTGCCCCTATGGCCAGACCTGCAATGGCGCGCCGAGCGTGCCTTTTCCGGTGATCAATCCGGCCCAGGGCCTGAGCAATGTTTTCACCGGGCTGATGCGGCAAAGCCAGCCCGCGCCGCAGCAACCGATCTATGGCGGCACGCCCATCGCCACGCCGCCGCCGGTGATGCCCACCACACGCCCCTGAACGTCGTAAAGTAAGCGGAGCGTAAAAAGCATCCGTCACGCTTTGTGAAGGTCCTTCCGTCGGCTAGTGTCCGCCCGCTCCGTCGCGGCAACGTCCGCGGCGCGCGGAAACTCTCCAGGACCTTGAGACATGCGGGCGCTGACCAGACGATTGATGCTTTCCACCACCGCCGCCGGCGTGGCGCTGGCCGCCTCCCCGCTTCGCGCGCAGACAACCGTTCCGCCCGATACGGAGTGGCCGACCTATGGCGGCAATCTCGCCTACTGGCGCTACCAGGCGCTGGACCAGATCAACGGCGCCAACTTCAACCAGCTCCAGGTCGCCTGGCAGTTCAAGACCGAAAACCTGGGCAGCCGGCCCGAATTCATCCTGCAATGCACCCCGCTATTGATAAAGGGACGGCTGTTCGCCACCGCCGGTTCGCGCCGCGACGTGATTTGCCTCGATCCCGCCAGCGGCGAGCAGCTTTGGATGCACCGCAGCCCGGACGAAGGCCTGCGCGCCACAAACGCGCCGCGCCAGCTGTCCGGCCGCGGCGTCGGCTATTGGAGCGATGGCGAACAGGAACGCATTCTCTATGTCACCATTGGCTATCAGCTGGTGTCGCTGGACGCCAAGACCGGCATTCCCGATCCCAATTTCGGCACCGGCGGCATTGTCGATCTCAAGCTGAATGACGATCAGGAACTGGACCTGAACACCGCCGATATCGGCCTGCACAGCGCCCCCACCATCGCCAAGGGCGTGGTGATCATCGGCGCCGCCCACACCGCCGGCAACACGCCCCGGGTCAAGGACAATGCCAAGGGTTATGTCCGCGGCTTTGACGTCAAGACCGGCAAGCGGCTTTGGATCTTCCACAACATCCCGATGAAGGGCGAGTTCGGTTACGAGACTTGGGCGAAGCCCGGCAGCGCCGAGGCGGCGGGCAATGCCGGCGACTGGGCGCAGATTGCCGCCGACGAAGATCTGGGCCTGGCCTATCTCGGCATCGAGCTGCCCACCGGCGACCAGATGGGTTTCTACCATCCCGGCAACAGCCTGTTCAGCGAAAGCATCGTGGCGGTGGACATTCTCACCGGCAAGCGCAAATGGCACTACCAGCTGATCCATCACGGGCTGTGGGACTATGACGTCTGTGCTGCCGCCATCTTGTGCGACATTCCCCACAACGGAAAAATCGTCAAGGCGCTGGCCCAGCCCACCAAGCAGAGCTTTCTCTATGTGCTGAACCGCGAGACCGGCGAGCCGATCTGGCCGATCGTGGAGCGAAAGGTGATTCCGGGCGACGTGCCGGGCGAGTGGTATTCCAAAACCCAGCCCATCCCCACCAAGCCGCCCGCCTTTGACCGCCAGGGTGTCACCACCGACGACCTGATCGATTTCACGCCCGAGCTGCGCCAGAAGGCGCTGGCCGTGGCCGGCCATTACAAGCTGGGGCCGCTTTACACCGCGCCCATCATGGAAAAGCCGGAAGGCCCGTTCGGGGTCATCAACCTGCCGGGCTATATCGGCGGCATCAACTGGCCGGGCGGCTCCTACGATCCGGAAACGCACACCGTCTATACCTATTCCCAGACCAATCCGCTCAACATCGGCGGCATTATTCCGAACCCCGAACACAAGATGGGCCAATTCGATTATGTCCACGCCAATTTGCCGCCGCAGAACGGCGTCAAGGTCGGCGACCTGACGGTGGACGGGCTGCCGCTGATCAAGCCGCCTTACGGCCGCATCACCGCCACCAACCTGGCGAATGGTACCCAGAGCTGGATGGTGCCGCATGGCGAGACGCCGGACTTCATCCGCAACCATCCGGCGCTGAAGGGCGTGAAAATCCCGCGCACCGGCATGATCGGCAAGATCGCGCCGCTCACTACCAAATCGCTGGTGATCTGCGGCGATCCCATGACCTATACCGACGAAACCGGACGCAAGGGCGCGCGGCTGCGCGCCTATGACAAGACCAATGGCGAGGAAAAAGGCGCGGTGTTCCTGCCGGCGGAACAGTCCGGCTCGCCCATGACGTATATGTACAAGGGCAAGCAATATATCCTGCTGGCCATCGGTGGGCGTGGTTTCACCAGCGAGTTCATCGCCTTCAAGCTGCCGGGCGGCGAAGCGCCACCGCCGCGCCGCCGCCAGGAACTGTGACCGTTACTTGGCCGGTTCCAGCTTCAGCAATTCGCCGGTGGCGGGCGTGGTTTCGGTGATCGAGGTGCCGCCGCTATCCGTCACGACATAGATCGCGTCATCCGATCCCATCCGCACATCGCGGATGCGTTCCTTGCGATCCACCAGCAGAGCCTCTTCCTCGACCGCCTTGCCGTTCACCAGCTTGAAGCGGCTGAGTTGGCGGCCATTCAGCATGCCGACGAACACACTGCCCGCCCAGGCCCTGGACTTGCCGGTGTAGAAGGCCAGTCCCCCGGGTGCGGTGGAGGGCGACCAGTAATAGACCGGCTGCTCCATGCCGGCCTTGGCGACCTGGCCTTCACCGATCGGTTCGCCGCGATAGTCGATGCCGTGGCTGATGAAGGGCCAGCCATAATTGGCGCCGCGTCTGATCAGGTTGAACTCATCACCGCCGCGCGGGCCATGCTCGACTTCGTACAAGCCGCCATCGGGCGCGAAGGCCAACCCTTCGGGACTGCGCAAGCCGATCGCCCAGATCTCCGGTAATGCCCCGGCCGTGCCGATGAAAGGATTGCCCGGCGCCGGCGCGCCGTCCTTGGTGATGCGGATTATTTTGCCCAGATGGGTGTCGAGATACTGCGCCACCGGCCAGGGACGCGGGCCGGCATTGTCCCGGTCGCCGATGCAGACATACAGATATCCGTCGGCGCCGATGGCGATGCGTCCGCCGGTCTTGGTGCCCGCCGCCAATGTCTGGTCGTTGGGCGCGAAGGGCGAGGTCTTGAGCAACACCTTTACGTCGCGGATGGCATTGGCGCCTTCATCCAGCACGGCGCGCGCCACGGCGGTGTTGTAGACCGTCTTGTCGAGATATTCGAAGTAGGTGAAATAGATGGTGTGGTTGGTGGCGAAAGCCGGGTCCAGCACCACGTCCAACAGGCCGGTCATGGGGGTGGAGACGTGCAGGCCGTCCAGCCCCTTCAGCGGCGCACCGGCGCCGTCCTTGCCGACGATGCGGAACGCGCCGGGCAACCGCTCGGTCACCAACAGCTTGCCGCCCGGCAACAGCGCGCTGGCCCAGGCCGCGTGCAGCTGGTTGGTGAGCACTGTCACCTTGAAGTCGGTGGCATGGTGATAGGGCGCGCGGGTCTGCTGCGGGAACTGGCGGGTGTCGGTCTTCTTTTCCGGAACCCGGGCATCGATGGGCTGGCCCTCGATGGTTCCATAGCTGGGGGTACGCGGCAGGCCGCCCGCATTATAGTCGGGCGCGGGGCCCGGCGAGCGCGGCTGGGTGGGCGCCGGCGTCTGGGCGGCCGCGGGCGCTGCGGCCAAAAGCAGCGCAAGGACAAGGCGTTTCATGAATCCCCCCGATATTTTGCGACATTAAAGCCGCGCGTTGTGTCCCCGACAAGGGTAGCCGGAACACTGGTCCCCGTGCGATGCT
The DNA here is from genome assembly GCA_013697055.1 of Alphaproteobacteria bacterium. GTDB lineage: Bacteria > Pseudomonadota > Alphaproteobacteria > Micropepsales > Micropepsaceae > Rhizomicrobium. The sequence goes on along the minus strand of JACCXK010000090.1, from coordinate 9,748 downwards.
TTTATTGTTGGACAACGGACGGGATAAAAAAATGAGATTTTCACTTGCCGCCGCCCTGTTGGCGGCCACCGCCTTGAGCGCCTGCGCGGACATGCAGGGCAATCCCAACGGGTCGCCTTATGCCACTGAACCGGGCGGCACCATCGCGGTGAAGCCGGAAGTGCTGGGCATGGTGAGCTATGATCCCTATGCCACGCCGGCGCCCTTCGTCGACATGCAGATGGGCCGGCCTGCGACCAATCCCGCGCCGGCGACGCCGCTCAACCTGAAGCCTATTCGCTAAGACAGGCTCGGCTTAGAATCTCGAAAGACTTCAACCGCGCGGCATGATCGAAGATCTGTGCCGTGATGATGATCTCATCGGGCCGGTAGCGGGCGATGAAATCGGCCACGCCTTTCTTTACCGTCTCGGGCCCGCCCACCACCGAATGGCGGAAGAAATTCCGGATCAGCGCCTGGCGCTGCGGATCGAGGCTCTGTTCATAATTGGCGACGGGCGGCGCCAGCGGTGCGTCATTGGCTGCCAGCGCGGTGGAGAACAGCAGCCGCGCCTCGTCATCCGTATCCGCGGCCACCACGGTCAGCGACAGCATCACTTGCGGCCTGTCCAGCGCGGCGGAGGGCACGAAACGCCCGCGATAGGTCGCCAGCGCGACTTCCAACTGGTCCGGCGCGAAATGCGAGGCAAAGGCGAACGGCAATCCCAGGGTTGCAGCAAGCTGCGCCCCACCCGCGCTGGAGCCCAGCAGCCATACCGGCACCTGGGAGCCCTCGCCCGGAATGGCGCATACCTTCTGACCCGGCGCGGCAGGCGCAAGAAAAAACAAAAGCTCCTGTACGTCGCGGGGAAATTCAGCGCCATCATTGGGCTGGCGGCGCAGCGCCTGCAAAGTCGCCGGATCATTGGAGATGCCGCGCCCCAGCCCCAGATCGATACGGCCCGGATGCAGCGCCGCCAGAGTGCCGAACTGCTCGGCCACCATCAGCGGCGCATGATTGGGCAGCATGATGCCGCCGGCGCCGACGCGGATGGTCTTGGTGTTGGCGGCGACATGGGCCATCACCACCGCGGTGGCGGCGCCCGCCACGCTGGCCGTGTTGTGATGCTCCACCAGCCAATAACGGTGATAGCCCCATTGTTCGGCGTGCTGCGCCATATCCAACGTCTCGCGCAAGGCGGTGGCGGCGTCGCCGCCCTGGCGGATGGGCGTGAGGTCGAGGATGGAAATCGGCGTCATGCCGCCAGACTAGCCGAAGCCGGCTAATGCAGATAGGCCGGTGCGGGGCGCGGGAATTTCGCGCCCGGCGCGCCATGGCAGGCAAAGCTGCGCTCGTCCTTGGCGTCGCCGCCCTGATAGAAGGCGCGTTGCGGATAGGGACACAGCGGCCGGGTGGCGGCCACGCTGCCCGTGGCATCGAATTTGGTGGCGATGATCGCGTTGGGGCTGCGGCCTTTATCGCGCCAGGCATCCAGCGCCTTGAGAAGATCGTGATCGACATCACCTTCCTTGCGGTCCGCGCCCTGGCCGAACAGATCTGGCCCGTCGCCGCCGGTGCAGTGCGCCACACCCGGCGCCATGTAGAGGCGCGCGAAATCATCGCGCCTGGGCATCGCCGACCCGATGCGCTCGAAATAATTGATGGTATCCAAGGGCCCCACAATGCCGTCGGCCAGGCCGTGGAACACGATCAGCTTGCCGCCATGGGCGGCAAAGGCCGACAGGTCCGGATTGATCTGGTTCATGATGGGGCCGAGATCGGCATCGACCTTGGCCAGGTCGCGGTCGAAATCGAATTCGGTGACGTCAAAGTTCGCGCCCATCGCCCACGGCACCAGAGAGCCGACAAAGCCGCGCACGGGCTGGTCCTGGGTCCCGAACAATCCGCCCAGTTGCGGCTCGCTGCCCATCGGCCAGCCGGGATAGAAGATTTCCCTGCTGCGCCAATTGGTAAAGCCGCCATAGATTTTCTCCAGCGCCACGGCCTGGTCCGGATCGAGGCAGGCGGAGATATCTTGATGTCCCGGCTTGCAGGCCATGTCGCGGGGACGGAAATCGCATTGGGTGGGATCGGCCAGGAAGCGGTCGCCCGGCGCACCGCCGAATTTGCCGGCGCAACGCGTCAGCACCGCTTCATGCACGGCCGCCAGCTTTTCCGGCGATATCCAGCTCCGCGGCGAGGCATGCACATCCAGTCCCGTCTGCAGGAAGGCCATATGCAGCCGGGTGCGATTGTTGGCCGGGGCGCCCGCCAGGATGGCGTCATAGTCATTGGGATAAAGCTGCGCTTCCATCAGCGCCTGGTGCCCGCCGGTGGAGCAGCCGCTGAAATAGGAAAGCTGCGGCGCCTGACCGTAATATATTTTGGTCAGCGCCTGGGCGAGTACCGTCATTTCGTGGGTGGAACGAGTGCCCCAGTCCTTCAGCATTTCCGGCTGGCCGGTGCCCGCGGCCCAACTGGCGCTGGAGGCGGGAAAGGTCCCCATGTCGGTATTGACCACGGCAAAGCCGCGGCGAAGCCCACCCGCCAGCGATCCAAAAGAAATCGTGCCGGCAAAGCCGCCATTGCCGGTGCCCAGCAGCTTGTTGTTCCAGCTTGCGGCTTGCGGCAGCCACAGCTCCACCAGGATGTTGGAATGACGATCCACGCCTGTCGTGGCGGTGACGCGGCAGAAGGCGGGCAGATCGTTGAACACCCGCCCCGCCAGGGTGAGATTTTCATTGGCGCGCACATCCTCGGCCGAACGCACCAGGCTGTTTTCCAGCCTGGTGCCGTTCAGCGCTGTGCAGGGACTGGCCTGGGCCGCCGAGGCAAAGCCAAGCACCGCCAGCAGCGCCAACGCCCCGATATGCGTACGCATTACGGCGTGCCGGGTTTGTAACCGGGCCCGCGCAGCACGCGGCCTGGTGTGGCGTTGGTGGGTTTGCTGTCGGCCACCACCGCCTTGCCGTTGACCAGCACCCAGGAAATGCCGGTGGCATACTGGTCCGGATGATCATAGGTGGCGGTGTCTTTGACCGTATCCGGATTGAACACCACCACATCGGCCTTGAGGCCCGCACGGATCAGGCCGCGGTCATGCAGGCTCAGCCGGTTGGCGGCCTGGGACGACAGCTTGCGCACCGCTTCTTCGAGGCTGATCACATGCCGGTTTCGCACCACATCGGCCAGGATGCGAGCATGGCCGCCGAAGGAGCGCGGATGCGGGCGGCCGAACGAGGTGTGCACCCCCGCCGGCAGCGCGATGCCGTCCGAGCCGATATCCACCCAGGGATATTTGTAGGATTCCGCCACCGCCTGTTCGCGGGCAGGATTGGGCGGGCCGATATGAAAGCCTTCGGCCTTCTGCTCGACCAGGAAATCCACCATCGCCTCTTCCGGCGAAATATGGGTGCGGTCGGCCACCTGCTGCATGGTGTAGCCGTCATACTTCAGGTTGGCGGAGCTGAAGTGGTAATCCTTGTACTGGCCGGGATTCTGCTGCAGCTCCTTGACGATACGGGCGCGGTTGGCCGGATCCTTCAATCGCGCGGTAATGGCGGCGGCGTCGCCGAGCTGCGCCCACACCGGCAGCAGTTGACGCACATAAGTCCAGCCGATGGTGTAGGGATAGGCGTTGGCGGTGATGTCCACGCCTTCAGCGCGCGCTTTCTCGATCATCGGCGCGAAATCGGGATTTCCGGCAATGCTGCCGCCGACATGCAGGATCTCCACCGGGATATGGGCGCCCTTGGCGATGGCGATGGTTTCTTCCAGGCCCGACAGGCCGGGACCGGGACGCATATGCACGGTGTAGATGCCGCCATAGCTGGCCGCGACCTTGGCCAGCTCGATCATCTGGGCGGTGTTGAAGAAGGAATTGGGCAGGTAATACAGACCGGCGGACAGGCCGGCAGCCCCCTCCTCCATGCCCTGGCGGATCAGGCCCTTGATCTTGTCCATCTCGGCCGGCGTGGGCTGGCGATCTTCATAGCCCATCACCGAGGCGCGCACCTGGCCTGCGCCGACATAAGACACGACATTGGGGCCGATGCCTTTCTTCTCCAGGTACGAGAAGAAGCCGCCAAGCGTGGTCCAAGTCCGCTTGACCGGCGGCGTCACCATCATGGGATCGTCCACCGCCGGGCCCAGCACCGGGCCCGCAGACAGATGCTCGCCCATCAGTTCGGTGGTGATGCCTTGCGTCACCTTGGAAAGGCCGCGGCCGTCAAAGGCCAGGCCGAATTCCGAATGGCTGTGCATGTCGATGAAGCCGGGCGTCACCACCTGGCCGGTGGCGTCGATGGTTTTCTTCGCCTTCACCGGCGCGCGGCCGACATAGACGATCCTGTCGCCGGTGATGGCGACATCGGCCTGCATGCGCGGGCCGCCGCTGCCGTCGATCACCTGGCCGCCTCTGATCAGCAGGTCCACTTCGCCCGCGGGCGCGGCAGCCGCTAGCGACAGCGTGGCGGCCGCAAGCACCGGAACGCCGGCGAACAGAAGCATGGCGGCGAGAAGCTTCCTGGCGGCTATCATGGCAATCCCCTGTTAATGCGCTTTGCCGCGCTTTTTGTTCGTGGCATCGAAAGTGATGGCTTTCTGGGCGTCAGCAGACGTGCCCAGTTCCTTGCTTCCCGCCGGAAAGCCGTTGCTTTTGAGAATGAAAGCCACGATGTCCGCATTCACGGCCGGGCTGAGCGAGCCAGGACGGCCCAGCGGCATGGCGCGGCTGATGTAGTCCACCAGCACATCCAGGGTGCTGCCCGACCAATAGGGCACAAAGCGTCCCATCAGCGGCGGGATCTCGAAGGTGCCCGCGAGACCGGCGCCATGACAGCGGGCGCAATTCTGCTGATAGGACGTGGCGCCGCGCGCCGCCTGGTCCTCGGTATAGGCGCCGTTCCATATGGATTGGGAGTGGGCCGAACGCGCTTGCGCGCCTTGCGCCACCAACATCATCGAAAATGCCAGAATGATTCTTCGCATCGCGTTGCCTTCAAGCCCGGTTCACGGGGAAACGGGCGAACAGATCCTCGATCACCTTCACGGCGCGTTCGGATTCGGCGCGGTTCACGCTTTCATCGCTGTTGTTGTAGCCCTTGAGCTCGCCATTCTCGAGCGCCATCACCATGATGCCGTCGCTCTTGGACAGGATCTGCACGTTGCGATAGGTCAGCGCGTAATTGACTTCGGGCTGGGGGATCAGCCAGCCGGTCTGGCCACGCACCGGCACCATGGCCTTGTCCTGCCAAAAGTCGCGCGCGGCGAAGCCTGGGCAACTGATCACCACCTTTTGCGGCAGGTGCCCCAGCTCGGACGGGGAATGGAAATCACGCATCACGATCTTGCCGCCGCGCGCGAAGAACTCGGTGGTCAGCAGATGGCCGTATTCGGTGAAGTTGAAGAACATGCTGGTTGAGCGCGATGCATATTTGACCGGGAAAGGATTGACGTCCGGCGGCAGGTCCTGGGGATGGGCCGTGATGTCCTTGATACGGTCGCTGTACCTGGCGAAATCCTCGCTGGAGGTGGGGCCGCCCGTCCAGCTTGGCGGCGGCAGCTTCGGCCAGGTGGGGTCCACCGGCTGCGGCGTGCCGCGCGGCGCATCGGTCAGGTAGTAATGATCGGTGAAGGCGATCGGGTTGCCGGCCAGGCCGAGATAGGGGCGGAAATTCTTCCAGGAGATGCGCGCCATCTGCTCCCAGGTGTCGCCGAAATTGGCTGGCGCTTCCGACGTCAGCGCGATGCGCGAGTCCGGCGTCCAGCTGCCATTGGCCCGCACCGAGCGGGTGCGCGCCAGCAGTTCGCGGGTGTAGATGGTGACCTGGGCGCCGGCGCGCTGCGCGGTGATAGCCGAGGTCAGCCCGATGATGCCGCTGCCGATGACCGCGACCTCTTTGGGACTGCGGGACAGCGCTTTCTGCACCGCCATCTCGGCCGAGCCCCAGGACAGCGACCAGCCCGAACCGCCATGGCCGTAATTGTGCACCACCATGGCGTCACCAACCTGTTCCACGCCCAGGTTGGGACCCTTGGTGCGGAAGGGACGCAGACACACTTTAAAGTCGAAGAAGCGGTCGGCATGGGCGCGGATCGGCGCCAGCACCGGCGGGCGATCCATCAGGGGCGTAGTGGAGGAAACCGGCTTGGGCGCGGGCGCCGCAGTCGGCGCCGGGGTGGCGGCGCAGCCGCCCAACCCCAAGACACCGCCCAGCGCGAGCGAATTCCGCAACAGATGCCGCCGGTCCATCAAACCACCCCGTCAAACCCCGCGCCTTATATAGCAGGGACAGCGGGCTTCGTCTCAGGTCACAGCATCGCTTCTCGGGTTGCCGCTGTGCACATTTGTGCGGCAGCTAGGCAAAACTCAGCCTCCCGCATAACCACCGATGATGGGCAGGATTTCGCCGGTGATATAGCTGGAGCATTGCGGGCTGGCGAGAAAGACATAGGCCGGCGCGATCTCTTCGGGCTGGGCCGGACGCTTCATCACCGTATCGGCCCCAAACTTGGCGACATCCTTGGCTTGTTTGTCGGCAGGATTGAGCGGCGTCCAGACCGGACCCGGCGCCACCGCATTGACCCGGATGCCCCGCGGCGCAAGGTGCGTACCCAGGCTGCGGGTGAAGGCATGAATGCCGCCCTTGGTGGTGGAATAATCCAGCAGATCCTTGTTGCCCAGAAGGCCGGTGACCGAGCCGGTGTTGATGATGGCGTCGCCATGGGTCATCCGTTCCGCCGCCGCCTGCGCCATGTGGAAATAGCCGTACAGGTTGGTTTTCATGGTCTTGTCGAAATGGGCCTCGGTAAGGTCCTCGAAACGCGAGACATGAAGCTGGAAGGCGGCGTTGTTGACCAGCACATTCAAACCGCCCAATTCTTTGACCGTGCGCTTCACCGCCTGGCGGCAGAAGGCGCGTTGGGTGACATCGCCGGGTATCAGGATGCAGCGGCGGCCTTCCCGCTGCACCGCTTCGCGCGTCCGTTTGGCGTCGGCATGTTCGCTGAGATAGACGATAGACACGTCCGCGCCTTCGCGCGCGAACAGCACCGCAACAGCGCGACCGATGCCGCTGTCGCCGCCTGTGATCAGCGCCACCCGCCCTTCCAGCTTGCCGGAACCGCGATAGAAGGGAGCGTCGTACAAAGGTTGCGGGTCCAGCGTCGCTTCCCTGCCGGGCTTGGCAATATGCTGTTTGGGAAAAGGCGGCTCCGGATAGCGCCGTGCCCCGGCCTGCATCGCGCCTTTCACTTCCTGCTTGGGGCGCTTGCGGTCGGCCCGCGCCACCTGCTTCTGGATGCGGCGATGGGCGGCGACGGCTTTCATCATTTGCCAGCGGCGAGAACGGATTTTGCCAACGCCGCCACGTCACGTTTTAACTTTTTCTTCTCCTCCTCCGCAGCCTGCGGCGGCTCTGCTTCGCTCCATGCTGATTTCAGCACGGCGATGCCATTGCCGAGTGCGAAGATATTTTGTCCCTGGAAACTGGCGCGCATTTTTGTTCTCCGTTGATATTGCAACGAGAATCCGTGACCAAAGGTTCCGCATCATCCGTACAGCGAGGAAACGGGTCAGGGCCGCCGATAGGTCCAGACATGGGCCGGCGGGAAATTGCGCCACACCACGGTTTTTTCAAGCAGCATGCCGGGATCGGGCGGCACCGGCGGGCGCCAGGAATAGGACAACTGCACAAAACAACCGCCCTCGTCCTGGCATGCCAAAGCCCGGCGCAGCAGCGACACGCGCTGTTCGACGGGAAATTGCAGCAGCGGCAGGCCCGAGACGATCGCCGCCACCGCTATGTCCCGCGGGAGATATTTTTCAAAAGCCAGCGCATCGCCCTGGTGGACCCGGACCGCCGGCAACCGACGGCGCACAAGGTTCGCAAAAGAGGCGGTCTGTTCGATGGCGATCAGTCTTTGCGGGACGATGCCGCGCGCCAGCAGCGCCTGGGTCACCACGCCGGTGCCGGGTCCGAGTTCGACCACCAGGCCTTCGCGCGCCGCATCGACCTGCTCCGCGATCCTGCGCGACAAGGTCGGGCTGGAAGGCGTCGGAGCGGAAACGCCGCGCGGATTGCTGATCAGCCCCCGCAGAAAATCCCCATAGGCCACCGCGTGCATCACGCCAACCTTTTATGACGTACGGTGAATGCAAAGCGGCCACACAAGTTCCCTGGTACGGGACCGCGCGCAAGCGCCGGCATGATCGGAACGAATGGTGCTGCGCCCTGTTTTCACAGGCAGGTTCAAACAGGAGATTTCATGAGCGTTAAGGGAAACATCAAAGAAGCTGCTGGCTTCATCAAGGAAGAGATGAACGAGCACAGCAAGACTGCCGAAGGCCAGCGGAAGGCCGCGGAAGGCCGCGCGCTGCGCAATGAAGGCCGGATCGAAGACGGCAAGGCGCCCAAGACCACCCCGCCGGGCGCCGACAAGTAAATCGTCTGCTTTCGAAGGAAATGCCGCCCACCGGCGTGGGCGGCGTTTTCTTGTTTGGCGGCTGTCACGGCACTGATACTCCCGGGACGCCCAATGTTTACATGTGACTTCCGGCTTGCCCCCAGGATTCACCGGGTTTTTCCCGGTTTTTCGGGATTAGCTAAGATGCCCCCTGGTCCGGAAAACCTTTTCCCAGATCGGGACAATGTGGCAATATCCGGGTAAAAGCAGATAGTTACAGGGCTGGGGCGGTGTTTGCGGGCGATCATACTTCAAGGCGGCGGCGCGTGCCGCGCCACAGCTTGCGCATAACTGCTGGGTCAACCCGTGCAGTTTGATGTTTCGTTCGATGTCGCCAATTCGCCAAGCTTCGGCAACCTGACCGGGGGGAACAAGCGATTGCGGTGTCGCAGACGATGCAGGCCGCAGCCAACATCTGGTCGCAATATCTCACCCTTGCCAACGTCACGCTCAAAATCGCCATCACTGTCAACGACGCCTATTTCAGCGGCAACGTCCTAGCCCAAGGCGGCCCTGAACTTTATCAGCAGACCGGCGCCACCTTTAACGGAAAGCCGGTTTACGACACCAACACCGCGATCAAACTGCGCACCGGCACCGATATAAACGGCTCCGCGCCCGATATCAGCATCGAACTTACCTCCAATGCCATCCGCAACCTGCTGAGCTTCAAGACCGACGACAGCACATCCGCCACCCCAGGCCGCTCCGATGCGCTGTCTGTCTTCCTGCATGAGATTGGGCATGGGTTGGGCATCCTGGACGCCAGCGAAGGTGGCGGCTTCCCCGGTTACGGCGTCTACGACACCTTCGTCCAAAACGGGAAATTCACCGGCCCGAATGCGGAAGCCGCGGCGAGCAATCTGGCCGGCATCCCCCTGCAGCAGGGCAGCCTGTCTCATATCAGTGAAGCCAGCAGCTATGCCGACGACCTGATGTCAGCCGCGATCCCCAACGGCACCAACGTCCATATCTCCGCCATCGACCTGGGCATTCTCCAGGATATCGGTGTCGCCATTCGCACGGGCACGACCGGCGACGACGACGCCTACGCCTTGTGGGGAACGGCCCTGCATCTCAACGCGGGCAACGACATCGGTCATGCTGTTGCCGGCGGTTCGGTCATCTATGGCGAGGACGGCAACGACACGCTGTATGGCAACACGGGCGCCGATAGTCTCAACGGGGGCGACGGCGACGACACACTGATCGGTGGCGGCGGCGGTGACCAGATCAATGGCGGCAACGGCATCGACACCGCGGTCTATTCCGCTTCCGCCGGCAATTACCAGGTGACCCAGGA
>JACCXK010000065.1 GCA_013697055.1 Alphaproteobacteria bacterium | reverse complement strand
CGTCTGTACCGCGCGCAGCACCCGGTCTTCTTCGCCTTCGGCATAGGCCACGCGCTTGGGATTGCGGCGGGCGACGTCGAACACCGGGCGCATCAACTGGCCGGAGCGGTAAACGAACTTTTCCAGTTCGTTCTCATAGGCGTCGAAATCGGTGATGGGGCGACGGGCCACGCCCGATTCCATGGCGGCGCGCGCCACGGCCGGGGCAATGGAGAGGATCAGGCGCGGATCGAACGGCTTGGGAATGATGTAGTCGGGCCCGAAGCCGGTCTGTGCCCCGCCATAGGCGGATGCGACCACATCGCTGGCCTCGGCCCGGGCCAGGGCGGCGATGGCTTCGACGGCCGCCACCTTCATCGGTTCGTTGATGGTGGTGGCGTCCACGTCCAGCGCGCCCCGGAATACAAAGGGGAAGCACAGTACGTTGTTGACCTGGTTGACGTAATCGGAGCGGCCGGTGGCGATGATGGCGTCGGGCCGCGCCGCCTTGGCGACTTCGGGCAGGATTTCCGGATCGGGATTGGCCAGCGCCAGGATCAGCGGCTTGCTCGCCATCTGCGGCAGCCATTCGGGCTTGAGCACATTGGGCGCGGACAGCCCCAGGAACACGTCGGCGCCCACCAGCACATCGCCCAGGGTGCGCGCATCGGTCTTGCGGGCGTAGCGCGCCATGTTGGGCGCCATGTCGTCGCCGCGATCCTTGTGCACCACGCCCTTGATATCGGTCAGGGTGATATTGTCCACCGGCAGGCCCATCGCCACCAGCAGGTCGACGCAGGCCAGAGCCGCGGCGCCCGCGCCGCTGGTCACCAGCTTGACGTCTTCCAGGGTCTTGCCCTGCAGCACCAGCCCGTTGCGGATGGCGGCGGCGCAGACGATGGCGGTGCCGTGCTGGTCGTCATGGAAGACCGGAATCTTCATGCGCTCGCGCAGCTTCTTCTCGATCACGAAGCATTCCGGCGCCTTGATGTCTTCCAGGTTGATGCCGCCGAAGGTCGGCTCCAGCGCCGCCACGATATCGACGAAACGGTCGATATCGGTCTCGGCCACTTCCAGGTCGAACACGTCGATGCCGGCGAATTTCTTGAAGAGGACGGCCTTGCCTTCCATCACCGGCTTGGAGGCCAGCGGCCCGATATTGCCCAGCCCCAGCACGGCAGTGCCGTTGGTGATGACGGCGACAAGATTGCCGCGGGCAGTATAGTCGCGGGCAGAGGCCGGATCGGCAGCGATGGCCTCGCAAGGGGCGGCGACGCCGGGCGAATAGGCCAGCGCCAGGTCGCGCTGATTCGCCATGCGCTTGGTGGCTTCCACCGACAGTTTCCCCGGCCGGGGGATGCGGTGATAGTCCAGCGCGGCTTTGCGAAAATCGTCGTCCATGAACCGGCCTGTGATGAGAGCCGGTAATTGGCAGGTTGGCGGGGGGAGGGTCAAGCTTTGCCCCTGTTTTTCCCGGTTTTCCGCGGAATCTGCAGGAACCGGGCTCCCTAGGCGGGCGTTCCCCAACCATCGCCGCTCGGGCCGGTTTCAAGGCGTGTTCAGATGGATAGATTTGGCTGATATTGCCGCGCATTCACGGCCCCCCGGTTTAAACCTTGGGGGGCACATCAGGAGATTTCATGCAGATCGGAATTGTTGGGTTGGGCCGCATGGGCGCCAATATCGGCCGGCGGTTGATGAGCCGTGGCCATGACGTGGTGGGCTATGACGCTTCGCCCGCCGCCGTGAAGGGGCTCGAAGGCGCCACCGGCGCCACCTCGCTGGAAGATGTCGTGGCCAAGCTGGCGGCGCCGCGCGCGGTGTGGGTGATGCTGCCGTCGGGCAAGATCACCGAGGAGACCATCGCCAAGCTGGGCGCGCTTCTGTCCAAGGGCGATGTGGTGATCGATGGCGGCAACAGTTTCTGGAAAGACGATGTGCGCCGCGCCAAGGCACTGCGAAAGAATGGCATCGATTACCTGGATGTCGGCACCTCGGGCGGCGTCTGGGGTCTGGAGCGCGGCTTCTGCATGATGATCGGCGGCGAGAAGGCGTCGGTGGATCGCCTCGATCCCATCTTCAAGAGTTTGGCGCCGGGCGCGGGATCTATCCCGAAAACACCCAATAGAGAAAAGTCCGATCCGCGCGTCACCGAAGGTTACATGCATGCCGGCGCCGCCGGCGCGGGCCATTTCGTCAAGATGGTCCATAACGGCATCGAGTACGGCCTGATGCAGGCCTATGCCGAAGGCTTCGACATCATGAGCGGCAGGAACAGCGACAAGCTGCCCGAAGACGAACGTTTCGACATCAATGTCTCCGACGTTGCCGAAGTGTGGCGGCGCGGCAGCGTGGTCGCCTCCTGGTTGTTAGACCTGACGGCGATTGCCTTGGCGCGTTCGGGAACGCTGGAAGAGTTCAGCGGCAAGGTGGACGACAGCGGCGAGGGCCGCTGGACGGTGGCGGCGGCGGTGGATCAGGCGGTGGCTGCGCCGGTGCTGACCGCGGCGCTTTATGCCCGCTTCCGTTCCCGCAGCGAAAACACCTTCGGCGAGAAACTGCTGTCGGCCATGCGCAAGGAATTCGGCGGGCACATCGAAAGCGTCATCCCCGTCCACAAGGCAAAGGATGACGACAAGTGAGCATGATCTCCCACAAGCCGCCGCCGCCCTGCGCCATCGTGATCTTCGGCGCCAATGGCGACCTCACCAAGCGCTTGATCATTCCGGCGCTCTACAACCTGGCGCGCACCGGGCTCCTTCCTGGGCGCTTGGCATTGATCGGTGTCGACCACAACAAGAAGACCAGCGAGGAATGGGCCGGCCAGATCAAGGATTTCCTGGGGACCGTGCTGGCCAAGAACAACGAGGAAATCGATAACGGGCTGTGGGAGCAGGTCTCCCGCTCCATGACGTTCCTCAGCGGCGATTTCGAAAAGCCGGAGACCTACAGCCAGCTCAAGGATCTGCTGGCCGAGCTCGACCAAAGCCAAGGGTTGGGCGGCAATGTTCTCTTTTACATGGCGGTGGCCGACCGCTTCTTTCCGACTATTGCCGGCAAGCTGGGCGAAGCGGGGCTGATGAAGGATGACAAGGGCTTCCGCCGCCTGATCGTGGAAAAGCCTTTCGGTCACGACCTGGCGTCCGCCAAGTCGCTCAATGCCTGCCTGCTGAAATACCTCAAGGAAGAACAGATCTACCGCATCGATCATTTCCTGGGCAAGGAAACAGTGCAGAACATCATGGCGCTGCGTTTCGCCAACGGCTTGTTCGAGCCGATCTGGAATCGCGACCGCATCGACCATGTCCAGATCACTGTGGCCGAAAGCATCGGGGTGGAGACGCGCGGCAAATTCTATGAGGCCACCGGCGCCTTGCGCGACATGATCCCCAATCACCTGTTCCAGCTGGTCGCCATGGTGGCGATGGAGCCGCCGGTGTCGTTCCAGGCCGAGGACATCCGCGCCAAGAAGGCGGAAATGTTCCGCGCCATCCAGCCGCTCGCCCTGACCGATGTGGTGCGCGGCCAGTATGACGCCGGCATGGTGCAGGGCGAACAGGTCCCCGCCTATCGCCGCGAGCCCAATGTCGCGCCCGACTCCAATATCGAGACCTATGCCGCCATGCGGCTGAAGATCGACAATTGGCGCTGGGCGGGCGTGCCTTTTTATCTGCGCACCGGCAAGCGGCTGAACATCCGTTCCAGCGAGATCGCCATCCGCTTCAAGCAGGCGCCCTATGCCCTGTTCCGCGACACGCCGGTGGACGAGTTGGATGCCGACTGGCTGATCCTGCGCATCCAGCCTGACGAAGGCATCCGTCTGCGCTTCAATGCCAAGCGGCCCGGCCCGGCCATGATGCTGGAAAGCGTCTCGATGCGCTTCAACTACAAGGATTATTTCCAGCAGGCGCCGGCGGTGGGTTACGAGACCTTGATCTATGATTGCCTGATCGGTGATGCGACCTTGTTCCAGCGCGCCGACCAGGTGGAAGCCGCCTGGGGTCTGGTGGAGCCGGTGCTGCAAGGCTGGCAGAACACCAATCCGCGTCACTTCCCCAATTACGCGGCGGGCAGCGAAGGTCCCATCGCGGCCAACGACCTGTTGGCCAAGGACGGCCGCTCGTGGCGCGCCATCCGCATTCTGGGCGGCAAATGAGCGCCCCTTCAGAAAACAAAGTTGCAGGCACCATGGAAGTGGTGAAAGACGGTGCCGCGCTGGCGGCGCGGGCGGCCGAGATCATCGCCCGGCGACTGAAGGGGGCGGGCTATCCCTTCCGCTTGGTGCTGTCGGGCGGATCGACGCCGCGCGCCACTTACGAATTGCTGGCGCGCATGGAGATCAACTGGGATTGCGCCGAGCTGTTTTTCGGCGATGAACGTTTTGTGCCGCCGGACCACAAGGATTCCAATTATCGCATGGTGCGCGAGACTTTGCTCTCCAGCGAGTTGGTCAATCCGCGCAAGCTGCTGGCCATTCCCACCGATGGCACGCCGCAAAGCGCCGCCGACCGCTATGACGAGATCCTGCGCCAGCAATATGGCGCCGGTACCCTCGAGGTGGGCGTGCCGCTGTTTCACCTCACCCTGCTGGGGCTGGGCGATGACGGCCACACCGCCTCGCTGCTGCCGGGCCAGCCGGTGTTGCAGGAAATGGACCGTTGGGCAGCGGCGGTGCCGGAAGGCCGCGGCGAGCCGCGCATCACCCTGACCTATCCCGCCCTCAATTCCAGCGAATTGATCCTGTTCATGGTGTCCGGGGCGGGCAAACGCGATGCCCTGGCCCAGGCGCGGGGCGGCATCGGACCTGCCGGCGGGATCAAACCCGAGGGCGAAGTGTTGTGGTTGGTAGATGAAGCGGCAGCCGGCGAGGAAGACCAGGGTTACGGGTTCTGATGGCCGCATGAGTGCGCGTATCGAAGATTATGCCATGATCGGGGATTGCCGTACGGCGGCGATCATCTGCCGCAATGGCTCGATCGACTGGCTGTGCGTGCCGCGCTTCGATTCGGCGGCCTGTTTCGCCGCATTATTGGGCACCAAGGACAATGGCCGCTGGCTGATCGAGCCGGCAGCGAAAAAATTCAAATCCGCGCGACGCTATCGCGGTGACAGCCTGATCCTGGAAACCACCTTCACCACCGCCACCGGCAAGGCGCGGGTGATCGACTTCATGCCGCCCGGCACGCCGGGCAGTTGCATCGTACGCATCGTCGAATGCCTGGAAGGGCATGTGGAGATGCGCACCGAGCTGGCGATCCGCTTCGACTATGGCGTGACCATTCCCTGGGTGTCGCGCCGCGACAGCCGCACCCTGGCTGCGGTGGCGGGGCCGCATCTTCTGACCTTGCGCACGCCCGCCGATGTGCGGGGCGAGAACATGCACAGCGTGGCGGAGTTCAAGCTCAACAAGGGCGAGACCATGCCTTTCGTGTTGGCCTATGGCGAATCCTTCCAACCGGTGCCGCTGTCCATCGACGCTTTCATCGCCCTGGAAGAAACCGAGCATTATTGGCGGCAGTGGACGGACCTCTGCAACGTGAAGGGCAAGTGGCGCAAGGCGGTGATGCGCTCGCTGTTGACCTTGAAGGGGCTGAGTTACGCACCCACCGGCGGCATCGTGGCGGCCGTCACCACCTCGCTGCCGGAAAAGATCGGTGGCACCCGCAACTGGGACTATCGCTATTGCTGGCTGCGCGACGCCACCTTCACCCTCTTGGCCTTTCTCAATGCCGGTTACAAGGCCGAAGCGACGGTGTGGCAGGAATGGCTGATGCGGGTGATCGCCGGCGCGCCGGAACAGCTCCAGACCATGTACAGCGTGCTGGGCGAAAAACGGCAGGACGAACTGGAACTGCCGCACCTTCCCGGTTATGAGAATTCGCGTCCGGTGCGCATCGGCAATGCCGCCCATACCCAGCTGCAGCTCGACATCTATGGCGAGCTGGCGGACGTGATGGCGCAAGCCCGCGCCGGCGGATTGCCGTCGGGACCGCGCGCCAAGGAACTGCGCGGCGTCTTCATGCGGCATCTGGAAAAGCAATGGAGCCTGCCGGACGAAGGCATTTGGGAAATCCGTGGCACACCCCAGCATTTCGTCCATTCCAAGGTGATGACCTGGGTGGCGTTCGACCGCGCCTCCCGGGCGGCGGATTCCACGCCGCCGCAAAAGGCCCACTGGAAGAAGATGGCGCGCAAGATCCACAACGACATCTGCAAGCAGGGCATCGACAAGAAGCGCGGCTGCTTCGTGCAGGCCTATGGCTCGCGGGCGATGGATGCCAGCCTGTTGCTGTTGCCGCTCGTGGGGTTTCTCCCCGCTTCCGACAAGCGCATCAAATCCACGGTGCGCGAGATCGAGAAGCGGCTGATCCACAAGGGGCTGGTGCAACGCTATGAGACGGTGACGGGGGTGGACGGCTTGCCGCCGGGCGAAGGCGCTTTCCTGGCCTGCAGTTTCTGGCTGGCGGACAATTATGCTCTGATGGGCAGACGAACCGAGGCGACGCGATTGTTCAACAAGTTGAGCCGCCTGGCCAATGATGTGGGCCTGTATGCCGAGGAGTATGATCCCGATAACAAGCGCATGCCGGGCAACTTTCCCCAGGCATTTTCCCATGTCGCCCTCGTCAACACCGCGCTGGCCCTGATGATGCATTCGGCCACGAAAAACAGGAGCCGTCCCCGTGCCCGCCGCTAAACAGATTCTTTGCATCGATGTGGGCGGCTCCGGCCTCAAGGCCGCGATCATCACGCCGCGCGGCCGCTATGTCGCCAAGCGGGTACGGATCAAGACGCCCAAGGACCGCACGCCGCGCAAGATCGTGACGGCGCTGGCAAAGCTGGTGGCGCCGCTGGGGAAATACGATCATGTCACGATCGGGTTTCCCGGCGCGGTCAAGGACGGCAAGGTGATTAGCGCCCCCAATTTCGGCACCGAGGATTGGAAGGGCTTCAACCTGGCGGCGGCGATGCAACGGAGGCTGAAAAAGCCGGTCAAGTTGCTCAACGATGCCGATGTCCAGGGGCTGGCTGTGATCAAGGGCAAGGGACTGGAACTGGTCTGCACCCTGGGCACCGGTTTCGGCACCGCCTGGTTCCGCGACGGCGAATTGATGCCGCACATGGACCTGGCGCACCTAGTCATGCACCGCAAGGATGATTTCGATGTGGTGGTGGGTGACATGACACGCCGCCAGATCGGCAATGCGCGCTGGAACAAGCGAGTCAAGAAGCTGATCCCTGTTTTGCAAACTGTATTCAATTTTGACCATCTGTATCTCGGCGGCGGCAACTCGTCCGACGTGAACTTCAAGCTGCCGCGCAATGTGACCATCGTCTCCAATGATGCCGGGATGGAGGGCGGAGCGTTTGCTTGGCGTCGTCCCACCAAAAGATAATAATTTCTCATTTGGCCTTGCTACTGCCGTAACTGGCTGGAAAGCTGAAGCGAGTTAATTGGAATCTGCGGCGAGGTGACCGAAGAGCACACCCTCGCTGTGCGCTATGGAACCTGACGGCCTGTTCGCGCGTTTCGATCCCATTGGATCGAAGCCTATTTCATTGCCCTTTTGTGAAGCGCGGGCCATAGCGAACGGAAAGCCCTGATGATGCCGCCGGTGAGTGGAAACACCGCATTGTTTTTGGACATTGACGGAACCTTGCTCGATCTGGCGCGCACGCCGGATCGTGTCAAGGTGCCGCGCGATTTGCTGCGCAGCCTGGAGCGGTTGTCGCAACAGCTTTCCGGCGCGCTGGCCTTTGTCAGCGGCCGCTCGCTGGCGAGCATCGATCACCTGTTCGCGCCGTTCCGCCCCGCCGCCATCGGCGCGCATGGCGGGGAGATTCGCGGGCTGGACGGGGCCATCGCCCGCATCCAGCCCTTGCCGGATTCGGTGCGCGATATTTTCGTGGGCCTGGCCGCCAACATCCCGGGCCTTTTGCTGGAAGACAAGAAATGTGCCTTGGCGCTGCATTATCGCCTGGCGCCGGAAGCCCAGCCGGTGCTGGCCACCGCCATGGAAAAGCACGCCAGGCTGTTTGAAGCCGAGAAGGTTCAGATCCTGGAAGGCAAGGCGGTGATCGAGGCGCGGCCCATCGGCGTGGACAAGGGCACGGCGGTCGCGGCGCTGGCCAAACAGAAGCCCTTCGCCGGCCGCGCCATCCTGTTCGGCGGCGACGACACCACCGACCTCGATGTCTTTCGCATTCTGCCCCGGCTGGGCGGGCGCGGCTTTTCGGTCGGCAAGCACTTTGCCGGCGCCGAGCATGTCTTTGAATCCCCCCGCGCCGTGCGGGCCTGGCTGTCGCGGACAGCCGAGGCGGGCGCGTCATGACCGGCGCGGCCGATCTTGCCGTCATCGGCAATGGCCGCATCGCCGCCCTGGTGAACACACAGGGCCAGCTGGTGTGGTGGTGTTTCCCACGCTTCGATTCCGATCCGGTGTTCAGCCGGCTGATCGCGGGCGATGAAGAGAAGGGCTTATGCGACGTGGTGCTGAGCCGGCAGGTCGATGCCGCCTCGCACTATGAGCGCAATACCGCCACCGTGGTGACCGTACTGACGGCGGACGACGGGGCAAAGGTACGCATCACCGATTTCGCCCCGCGCCTCTCGCATTTCGACCGGCTGCTGCGACCGCCCCAGCTGATGCGGATCATCGAGCCGATCGCGGGGCTGCCGCGCATCGCCATAAGGGTGCGGCCCACCCAATTCTATGGCACGCCCATGAAGCGGCAGGTGGCGGGATCCAGCCATGTCACCTATGGCGAGCCGCCGTTGGTGCGGCTGACCACCGATGCACCGCTGTCCTATATCCAGCAGGAGACGCCATTTGCTTTGACGCGGCCGCTGCATCTGGTGTTCGGGCCGGATGAGCCTTTCATGGGCGATATCGGTTCCACCGTGCGCGACTTCCTGGAACGCACCAATGGCTATTGGCGCGAATGGGTACGTCGGCTGTCCATTGCCTATGAATGGCAGGAAGCCAGCATCCGCGCCGCCATCACCCTGAAGCTGACGACGTTCGAAGAGACGGGCGGCATCGTCGCGGCCCTGACAACGTCGCTGCCGGAAGCGCCGCATTCGGGACGCAACTGGGACTATCGCTATTGCTGGCTGCGGGACGCCTATTTCGTGGTCAAGGCGCTGAACGCCATCGGCGCCACCCGCGCCATGGAACAGTATATCGCCTATATCCTGTCCATCGCCGGCAACACCGATACCCTGGCGCCCTGTTACGGCATCGTGCCGTCCGACGATCTCACCGAATGGATCGCGCCCGACCTCAAGGGTTTTGAAGGTCATGGCCCCGTGCGCATCGGCAATGCCGCGGTGGAACAGGTGCAGCATGACGCTTACGGCAGCGTCATCCTGGCCGCCACACCCATGTTCTTCGACAAGCGGTTGCCCAATCCCGGCGATGAAAGCCTGTTTCGCCTCTTGGAAAAGATGGCGCAGAAATGCGCCGACCTGGCGCTAGAGCCGGATGCCGGCATCTGGGAATTCCGCGGTCGCAAGCGGGTGCACACCCACAGCGGCGCCATGTGCTGGGCCGGCCTCAGCCGCACCGCCGCCATCGCGGCGCGACTGGGACTGAACGATCGCGCCGCCCACTGGCACGGGCTGGCCGATTCCATCGGCGAGACCTTGCTCAAGAAAGTCTGGAGCGAAAAGCGCCGCGCCTTCACTGCCGCCGAGGGCACCGAGGACATGGATGCCAGCGTGCTGCTGCTGCCGGAGCTCGGCCTGATCGACGCGCATG
>JACCXK010000014.1 GCA_013697055.1 Alphaproteobacteria bacterium | reverse complement strand
ACCAGGATCAGCTTTTCGCCCAGGTTGAAGAAATTGATCTGG
The DNA here is from genome assembly GCA_013697055.1 of Alphaproteobacteria bacterium. Taxonomy (GTDB): domain Bacteria; phylum Pseudomonadota; class Alphaproteobacteria; order Micropepsales; family Micropepsaceae; genus Rhizomicrobium. The sequence continues at coordinate 6,356 of JACCXK010000014.1, read as the reverse complement.
CGGGTTGCGCCGGGGGTCTGGGACACCCGCGCGAGACTCTTGCGTCCCGTCAGGGCGTTGACCAGGCTGGACTTGCCGGCATTGGAGCGGCCAACGAAAGCGACCTCGGCCAGCTTTTCCGGCGGCAGGGCGTCGGCGCTGGTGGCGCCCCAGATGAAATCGCACGGACCCGCGAACAGCTTGCGCGCGGCTTCCTCAGCAGCGCCGCTGTCCTTATTATCTGACATAGGGGTCAGTCATTGGCGGCTTTCAGCTTCTTCACTTTGGGCTTGCCGTCACCGAACAGGTGAATGTCGACGCCTTCGCGCTTCATGATGATGTATTGCTGCAAAACCGTCAGCAGGTTGTTCCAGGTGTAATAGATCACCAGGCCCGCCGGGAAGGTGGCGAACATGAAGGTGAAGATCACCGGCATGAAGGCGAACATCTTGGCCTGGATCGGATCGGCCGGCGGCGGATTGAGCTTGGTCTGCACCCATTGGGTGATGCCCATCAGGATCGGCCAGATGCCGACCGACAGATAGCCGGCAAGGACATGCGGCAGCACCGCATGCGGATTGTAGGGGATCAGGCCGAACAGGTTGAGGATGGAGGTGGGATCGGGCGCCGACAGGTCGTGGATCCAGCCATAGAAGGGCGCGTGCCGCATCTCGATGGTGACGAACAGCACCTTATACAGCGCGATGAACACCGGGATGGTGAGCAGGATCGGGACGCAGCCCGAGATGGGGTTCACCTTCTCCCGCTTGTACATCTCCATCATGGCCAGCTGCAGTTTCTGGGCGTCGTCCTTGTGCGTCTTCTTCAGCTCTTCCATCTGGGGCTGAAGCTTCTTCATCCGGCTCATGGAGCGGAAGCCGGCATTGGCCAGCGGGAACATCACCAGCTTGACGATCACGGTCAGGCCCAGGATGGCGAGGCCGAAATTGCCGAACATCTTGTTGAACTGGTCCAGCACCCAGAAGAAGGGCCGGGTGAGGAACCAGAACCAGCCCCAGTCCACCGCATTGTCGAAATGCACGATCTTCTGGCTGTCTTCGTAACCGCGCAGGATGTCCACCACCTTGGCGCCGGCGAACAGGCGATGGGTGACGCTGGTGGATGCGCCCGGCGCCACATTGCGCGCGCCCAGGCGGTAATTGGCCTGATAGGCATCGACCCCGGCCGCGGTCTTGGTGCCCAGATAGCCGCCATTGAAGTTTTCGCCCTGGGGCGGCACCACCGCCGCCATCCAGTATTTGTCGGTGATGCCCACCCAGCCGCCGGTGGAGGAAAAGGTCTTGGCCGGGGTGCCGGCTTCCTTGAAGTCGCTGTATTTGGCGTCCACTTCGCTGCCATTGGCGACGCCGACAAAACCGACATGCAGGTACATGCTGGCTTCGTCCGCCTGAATGCCCTGGCGTTCCACCACGCCATAGGGATAGAGCGTCGCGGCCGCGCTGCCCTTGTTGGCGACAGAATCGGCGACGGTGAACATGTATTTGTCGTCGATGGCGATGGTGCGGGTGAAGACCAGGCCATGGCCATTGTCCCAGGTCAGGGTCACCGGATGGCCGGGCGACAGGGTGCCGCCGCCGGTCTGCTGCCATTCGCTATTGTCGCTGGGCATATTGGCCGTGCCGACCCAGCCGAAGGTGGCTGAATAGGGATAGTCGGTGCTCTTGGGCGCCAGCAGCACGATCTCCGCCGACTTGGGATTCACCGTCGCGTGATAATTCTTGAGGCGCAGGTCATCCAGGCGCGCGCCTTTCAACAGCAGCGAGCCATCCACCATCGGGGTGTCGATCACCACCCGCTTGCCGCCGACCTTCAATGCGGCTTCGCGGCTCATGTGGGTGGTGCCTGACGCGATGCCGGGCAGCACCGGCGCTGTGGCCGGCTTGTTCTTTTCCTGGTGCGCCAATGTGGCCTGGCGCGCCTGTTCCGCCTTCATGGACGGGGTGGCGACAAAATACTGCCAGACGAACAGCACCGCCGCCGCCAGAAAGATGGCCAGAAAGACGTTCTTGTTGTTGTTCATGGGGTCCGCTGAATGTGACGCTTGGAATGGGGGACAGGATCAAAACCCGACGAACCGCCGAGCCAGGTGATGGGATGGCAGCGCGCCAGACGCTTCAGGGTCAGCCACAGGCCTTGGACGGGGCCGTGACTGTGCAAGGCTTCCAGCGCATAGACCGAGCAGCTGGGCGTGAAGCGGCAGGCATGCGGCAGCATCGGCGACAGCACAGTGCGATAGGCGCGGATCGGCGCGGACAAAAGCGCGACAGCGAGTTTACGCATGACCCTCTCCCGCATTCGCGTCCAGCTTCTTGTGCGCCGCCTTCAGGGCCGTGGTGATGTCGCTCAACAGGGCCGGAAACGGACGCGCCACACAGGTTCCGCGCGCGACCAGAACATAGTCATGGCCCCCCCGTCCCAAAAGGGGCAGGACTTGCGACGCAGCGGCGCGCAAGCGGCGCTTGGCGCGGTTGCGGGCCACGGCATTGCCGATCTTCTTGCTGGCGGTGAAGCCGATGCGCAGCCGGCCGGGCAGGGCTTCGGCCTCCGGCGTGGGGCAGGTTTCCAGGGTCACGGCGCCTTCGACGCGGCGGATTCCCCGCGCCGCTCGCAGAAAGTCGGCACGTTTCTTCAAATGATCCAATTGCAGAGGCGTCCCTGGGGCGCCCGGCTGAGTCAGGCCTAGGCCGACAGCTTCTTGCGGCCGCTGGAACGACGGCGGTTCAGGACCTTGCGGCCACCGGGCGTCGCCATGCGCGAACGGAAGCCATGGCGGCGCTTGCGAACCAGTTTGCTGGGCTGATAGGTGCGCTTCATGACGTCAGGCTCCGAAAAGGCCCCCCAGAAGTGGAAGAGGCCGGAAAGAGCGGGGTTTTTAGGGGGCAGCCCCCGCCCTGTCAACGCGCCCCATAGACCAAGTGCGGGATTGAAATATTATTTCAACCGGAAGCCCCGGACCCGACCTTAATCTCCCAAGGCAATGCCGTCCCGGCGGGGGTCGGCGGCGCCGATATAGCCGTCCTTGACCTTCTGGATGCCATGCAACCCGCTGCCCTCGACCTGGGGGATCTGGACGGTGTGACCCATGGCGGTGAGCTGGGCGGCTAGTTGGTCGGAGGTGGGTGACTTCTCCAAAAGGGTGTTGCCGTTCATGTTGATCTCATGGGGCATGGAGATGGCGTCCTTGGGGCTCATCTTGGCGTCCAGGATGCCGATCAGGATCTGGGCGACATAGTCGATGATCGCAGGGCCCCCCGGCGATCCCACCGAAACCAGGAAGTTGCCCTGTTTGTCGAACACGATGGTGGGCGACATGGCCGACAGCGGCAGCTTGCCCGGCGCAGGCGCATTGGCCACCGGCTTGCCGTCGCGCACCGGCTGGAAGGAGAAATCCGTCAGCGTGTTGTTGAGCATGAAGCCCCTGGTCATGATCTCGGCGCCGAACACCGATTCCACCGACGTGGTCATGGCGATGACTTCGCCACTGTCATCCACGATGGTCATGTGGCTGGTGCCGTGCAGCACAGGCGAGACTTGCGGCGACAGCGCGGCATGTTTCTGCGGCGGGTTGCCGGCGGTGGCGGTGCCCATGTCGCGGGCCTGATCGATCAGCCCGGCGCGTTCAGAAACATAGCTCTTGTCGATCAGGCCGCGGATCGGCACATCCACGAAAGCCGGATCGCCCAGATACATGGCGCGGTCGGCATAGGCGAGGCGGCTGGCCTGCGCGAACAGATGCGCGCCGCTGACGGTGCCCGGCGTCAATTGCCCAGGCGTGAAGCGTTGCAGCATGCCCAGGATCTGCAGCACCGCGATGCCGCCGGACGAGGGCGGCCCCATGGAGCAGACGCGATACTCGCGATAGTTGCCGCACACAGGCGCGCGCTCCTTGGCCTGATAGTTTTCGAGGTCGGCCAAGGTCATGCCGCCCGTCTGGCGCGGCGCATGCTGCACCTTGTCCACGATCGCCTGGGCGATTTCGCCCTTGTAGAATCCGTCGGGGCCTTCCTTGGCGATCTTGCGCAAGGTCGCGGCATATTCGGCATTCTTGTAGATTTCGCCTTCACTGAGCGGCGTGCCGTCGGGGTGATAGAAGTGCGCCTTGATGTCCGGCATGTTGGCGCCGCGGGTGAAGCTTTTGATGGTGCGCGCCAGCTTGGGCCCGACGGGAAAGCCGTTGTCGGCGAGGCTGATGGCGGGTTCGAACAATTTGGCCCAGTCCAGCTTGCCGTATTTCTTGTGCGCCAGCGCGAGCATCTTGACCACGCCGGGAATGCCCACCGAGAGGCCGCCGGGAATGGCCTCGGGCTTGGTGCGGGGTGCGCCGGTCGCATCCAGGAACATGGCGGGCGTGGCCGAGGCCGGCGCCATTTCGCGGCCGTCAAAGCTGGTGGTGCGCTTGGTCTTGGGATCATAGACCAGCATGAAGGCGCCGCCGCCGATGCCCGACGATTCCGGCTCCACCATCCCCAGCACCATCTGGCTGGCGATCGCGGCGTCCACCGCGCTGCCGCCGGCGCGCATCATCGCCAGGCCGGCTTCGGCAGCATGCGGATTGGCGGCGGCGATCATGTGACGCTTGGCGACCGTCTCGGTCACCTGGGCTTGCGCGGGCAACACGGAGGCGATCATCGCGATGGCGCACAACGTCTTCAGGCTATCGGTCAGGAATGTCATCAGGGCACCGCATCAATCCGCTAGGGCGATGGTATGCGCCTTCTTTCCTGCGTCACAAATGAAAAAGGCCCGCTGCGACAGCGGGCCTTTTCAATTTCGGTGTTTGCCTAAATTCAGCGCACGAACACGCGCACTTCGCTGACGGTGGCGCCCGGGTCGGTGGTCGAGGCCACGGCCAGGCGGGTGGCGGGAACGCCCATGTCGGTCATGGAACGCATGACGTCCTGGGCATGGCGGCGGGCGGTGGACTGGGCGATCTGGACCGAGGCGGCGGTGCCGCGTGTCGGGGATACCGCCACCACCTGGAAATTGGCGCCGGGGCGGTTCTGCAGCGCTTGGTTCAGCGCGGCATAGAGGATCTGCTGATAGTCCACGTCGGGATGGTCGAACTTGACCACCACCAGCGGGGTTCCGGCGGTCGACAATTGCGGGCCCGCGCCGAGCGAACCGATCACGCCGCCGCCATAAAAATCGCCGCTCTTGATCGCGGCGGCCAGGGTGGTGAGGTTCGAGCGCTCGGTGGCGACGTAGGCGGTCTGGCGCTGGATGCCGTCGGCCACTTCCTTGAGCAGGCGGTCGATCATCACGATGGTCTGGCTGGTCTGGTCTTCCAGCAACTGCAGCTGGCGATGATCTTCATCGACCGCGCCCGACACGTTGAAGGTGGCGCCGATCTGGTCCAGCGCATAATGGGCGGTGGAACTGTCATTGGTGACGTCGGTGCCCAGCGCGTTCAGCGCATTCACATTGGCCGACAGCGCATCGAGCTGGCCCTGGGCGGCGTTCCACTGGGCCACCAGCTCGGGGTTGCCGCGGGTGGTGCCCACCTGCAGGCGGGTAGTGATATGGGCCTTGGCGTCCTGGTAGGAACCGGCGGCGCCGGCGCCCTGGTTGCGCAGTTCGCTCAGGCGGGCCGAATTGGCGGCCAGCTTCTGCTGCAGACCGGCCACCTGGGCGCGAATGGATTGGACGGTCTTGCTGACGGCGGTGCCGGTGTCGGAGCCGGCATCGATGGTCACCGGAGTGATGGTGGCGACAGGGGCCGCGCCGGCGGCGACAGGCTGGGCGAAATTGGAAGCGGCGGATGGCGGCGCGGCATCGGCGGCGCTGGGCGGGAAGGCGTCGGCGGCAGGCTCCTCATCGCCGAACAGGCTGTCGACGCTCGAACAGGCGGCCAAGCTGAGACCGGCTGTCAGCGCAAAAGCCAGAAGCAGGCCCTTTTTGAGCCCGTGCTGTGCTGAAATTCCCCTCATTATGCTCTCCGCTGCCCGGCGCCACTGTCGGCCCCCACCGGCCGACCTTGGAGAATGGCGCCAAAACCCAACCCCGTCCGCGCCTTTGCGGCAGGCGGACCTTGGCCGTCAGTCTTAACCAGAGGGGCGGGGGGGGACAAGGGAGCACAATGCCGCTTGGGGTGGAAAACTGTCAGTTTCACCGGTACTTGCACGGAATCCGGGGGGTGTGCCGCAGATACCGCACGGCGGCAGTAGTTGTCCTTGCCTTTGGAGAGGGTCATGAATAGGTTCGCGCCCTCAAAACGCACCCGTAGCTCAGCTGGATAGAGCACCAGACTACGAATCTGGGGGTCAGGAGTTCGAATCTCTTCGGGTGCACCATTTCCTTCGTCCGCGTTGCGGACGATGGAATGGTGCAGGCAAGCGCCCATAGGCGGCGCTGGCGCC
>JACCXK010000241.1 GCA_013697055.1 Alphaproteobacteria bacterium | reverse complement strand
CGACGCCGATGCAGTGATTGCCCGCTATAAGGCGCGGCAATCCATGGAGACCGTCCCTGCCCGCCCGGCTCCCGCTCCGTCGCCCGTATCCATGAGCAGCGGACCAGCCAAACCGGCCGGCTTCGGCCGCAGAGGCCGCTGAGCGGGCCGAGAGCGGTGGGCTCCGGGAAAGGACCGGCCAATGTCCGCTTTGCGCCAATAGCGTTCATTCGCGTGGACACCTGCACGATAGATGCCATTTGGCCGTGGCCGGCGCCTTGTCAGCTTCCCAGACATCCGGCCCGAAGTGGAATCCATCGCCATATGTGCCACGCGGAAGCTAACCTCCGCTATAGCCACCAATAATGGGCACAATCTCGCCGGTGATGTAGCTGGAGCATCGCGGGCTGGCGAAAAAGATGTAGGCGGGCGCGATTTATTCCGGCTGGGTCGGGCGCTTCATCACCGTGTCGACGGTCACAACGGCTTAAACGGGAGCCGCCTTGTCCAATTGCTCCTTGGAGACTTCCGCACCGGTAAGGTCTACGGCAAGCATCGTGCCGCCCCGAAGAGGCAAGGCTGCCATGTTAGCGCCTTCGAAAATCGCATGTAATAGCTTTGCGCCCCTAAAGGAAGCTCCGCGAAGATCTGCTTTTGAAAAATTGGCACCGCGCAAGTCGGCGCATTCAAATTTCGCTGCCTGCAGTTCGCTACCGGCAAAATTCAGCTCAATTCCAACGACATTGCGCGCGGACAGACCAGTCATGCGCCGACCGACAAGCAACTGTGCCAAAGGCCGCATATCTTCGCCATCCATTACCGCAGGACGGCCTTCCGAGCCGCCTGTTATTAGCCACTGTTGGTGGTGTTCAAGCCTAATCTTGAGTTCTTCGAACTTGGCGGATGTTTCTGGGGTTATATCTCGAACACAACCAACCAATGACTCCGGTGGCACATTCAGATCGGCGAGATTTACATTCGTCAGAACTGCCCCTGAAAAGTTAGCGTTCGTTAGCTGAGCATTTTTAAAGGTCGCACCCTGCAGGAGTGCGCCAGTGAAATTCGCGCCCTCCAGCTTTGCGTTACCGAAAGAAACGCCTTTCATTGAGCAGTTCGAAAAATCGACACCGTTGGGGTTTGTCGATCCATAGGGTTGAATGGGGCCCGGCTCATCCCGCCCAATAGGACTTTTGTCCGTTCCAACATACATCATCCTACCAAATCGCATGTCGGCCTGATCAAGCACGGCGAAATTCAGCGTTGCTCCTTTAAACGACGCTCCTCGCATGTCGGCCCTATTGAGCTTGGTATATCGAAGGTCAGCGTCGCGAAGGTCAGCGCAATAAAAGCTGGCTCGATCTAAATTTGATGCATAAAGGGAGGCGCCCACCAAGGATGCTCCGCTCAAATCTATTTCGGTGAGAGTTCGACTTGCCAGGTTGAGGCCATCGAGGATGGTGTGAGCCAGTTGAGCACGCACGCCACCTGTATATGCGAGGTATCGTTCGTGCTGAAGTATGATGCTACTCAGTTCGTGCTGGGTAGGTGCAGGCTTCTTCTTTTTCGGGTCTGGCAACATTGGGTGCCTCTGTATCCACGAATCAGATCGAACAAGAATTTCCTTACGCGGACGTTAGCGCAGTACCGGGGTGGTGTAATCTTAGACCTGACTAGGTAGTGACCACGCGTAAGCTAGCCTCAAGGAGGACGGCTACCGGATGGGAGAAGGTCTTTCCGGCCACCTAGCGCGGCAGTCAATGGTTTTGTACCGCCTCCTTCCGCGCACCATTCATCAAGTCTCCAATGGACTAAGGGAAACTTGGCCCGGTCTGGCTGCCGAAATCGTCACGGTCCGCGGACCTTTTGAATGTCCGCTTTGGGTCAGGAGCGGCCAGTCAGCCACGCCGGCCCAATGGCCGCTTCGCGCCAATAGCGGTCACCGCCGAACTTGGACCGCAACGGCCTAGACGCCTCGTCGCCCGCTGGCGCAACGCAGGCCGAGGTAAGGCCGGAGCGTCCGCATTCTGCGTCTTGCCGCGATCCGGAAAGGCCGTTAGCCTTCCGAGGAATGGCGGGGGCCTGGATGCGGGATAACACACGCGGCATGGACCGCCGCTCGGTGCTGGAAATGGGCGCTGCTGCCGCCCTGCTGACGGCCTCTCCTGCCGCCGCCGCCGCGCCCTCCGATATAGTGATGATGGATGCGCGGGGGCTGGTCGCAGCAATTGCGGCGCGCAAACTGTCCTGCGTCGAGGTGATGGGCGCCTATCTGGACCACATCGCCAGGCTCAATCCCAAGGTGAACGCCATCGTGGCGTTGCAGGAACGCGACGTCCTGCTGGCCCAGGCGCGGGAGCGCGACTCCCAGCTAGCGCGGGGGCAAAGGTTGGGGCCGCTGCATGGCCTGCCGCATGCGGTGAAAGATCTGCAGGCGGTCAAGGGCATCCGTTCTACATCGGGATCTCCGATCCTGAAGGATTTCGTGCCCAGCCAGGATGCCCTGATGGTGGCGCGGCTGCGCGCCGCCGGCGCCATTTTTATCGGCAAGACCAACACGCCAGAATTCGGCTTCGGCTCTCATACCTACAATCCCGTCTATGGCGCCACTCATAATGCCTATGAACAAAGCAAATCCGCCGGCGGCAGCAGCGGCGGCGCCGCGGTTTCGCTCGCCCTGCGAATGCTGCCCTTGGCCGACGGGAGCGACTATGGCGGCAGCCTGCGCAATCCCGCCGGCTGGAACAATGTCTTCGGCTTTCGCCCCAGCGAGGGCATTGTGCCCGCAGCGGGCGAAGATGTTTGGCTGCCGTCCATGGGAGTCGCCGGTCCGATGGCGCGCAGCGTCGCCGACCTGGCGCTGCTGCTGTCGGTACAGGCGGGCTCTGACCCGCGCGCACCGCTGTCGATGGACGGCGATGGCAGCCGCTTCCTGGCGCCACTGGAAGCCGGCTTCAAGGGCAAGCGCATCGCGTGGCTGGGCGACCTTAAAGGCTGGGCACCGTATGAACCGGGTGTGTTGGCGGTTTGCCGCGCCGCCTTCAGGACGTTCGAAACCTTGGGCTGTGTCGTCGAAGAGGCCGTGCCCGACGCCGCTCCGGAAGCCGCCTGGCAGGCCTTCATCCGCCTGCGGCAATGGCAGCAGGGTGGCGGCGTGCGCGCCTATTACGCCGACCCCGCAAGGCGCGCTCTACTGAAGCCAGAAGCAATCTGGGAGGTCGAAGGAGCGCTGAAACTTTCCGCCTTCGACCTGTCGAATGCCTCCGCCGCCCGCACTGTCTGGTCGAATGCGGTGGCTGGGCTGCTGGGTCGCTACGATTATCTGCTGATGCCGACGGCGCAGTTGTTTCCTTTCGCCATCGAGGAACATTGGCCGCGTGCCATCGCCGGCGTGCAGATGCAAACCTATCATGAATGGATGAAGGCGGTGTGCCTGATCACCTTGGCGGGCTGTCCGTCGCTGGCGGTGCCGGCGGGCTTCGGACCGCAAGGCCTGCCCATGGGGCTGCAGATCATCGCGCCGGTGCGCTGGGAGATGGACTGCCTGAAGCTTGCCTTTGCATATGAACAGGCCAGCCAATGGACCGCCCGGCGGCTGCCGCCCCTGCTGCAGGCGTAGTGGCTCGCCGCCATCTTCGCGGTCAACCCGTTCTAAGCCAGTTTGCGCTCGGCGTTTCAGGCTTGAAGCTTCCTAGCAGGCGAATGTCCGCTTTGGGTCAAAAGCGGACATCGGTTGGCGCGCAGGAACGCCTATTCGGCCGCGATCTGGTTGCGCTTGTCGAACTGAGACCACACGCCTTGTTCGCCATCCCAACTGCCGCGCGAGGCGCCCTTGGAATATTCGGTGGCGCGTTGCTCGAAGAAGTTGGCGTGCTCCACGCCGTTCAGGATCTCCACCAGCCAGGGCAGCGGATGGGCCTTGAGCTGCTTGTAGCCGCTCTGGGTCGCCTCGAAATTGCCAAACACCGGATCCAGCTTGAGCTGGGTCAGCCGCCAGTCGGCGATATAGCGGACATAGGATTTGATTTCCTTGGCGGTCATGCCCTGGACTTCGCCCAGGTTGAAGGCCAGGTCCACGAAACCCTCTTCCAGCCCGACCATGGTATGGGCGACTTCGCGGATATCGTCGCGCACCGCCTTGGTGATGCATTGGGTTTCATCCGCCCAGGCGTGATAGAGCCTGGTGATGCCCTCGCAATGCAGGCTTTCGTCGCGCACCGACCAGGACACGATCTGGCCCATGCCGTTCATCTTGTTGAAGCGGGGGAAGTTCATCAGCATGGCAAAGCTGGCGAACAGCGACATGCCTTCGGTGAAGGCGCCGAACATCGCCAGGGTGCGCGCCACGTCGGCGCAGGTGCCCACCCCGAAGGTGTGCATGTAATCGGCCTTGGCCTTCATCGCGGCATAGTCGCGGAAGGCCTCGAACTCGGTCTGCGGCATCCCCAGGGTCTTGAGCAGCAGCGCATAGGCGTCGATATGCACCGTCTCCATGTTGGTGAAGGCGGCCATCATCATCTGCACTTCCAGCGGCTGGAAGATGGGGATGTAGCGCTTGAGGTAATTGTCGCCCACTTCCACATCGCTTTGGGTGAAGAAGCGGAAAATCTGGGTCAGCAGGCCCTTCTCGGCATCCGACAGGTGGCCGGACTGCCAGTCGCGGATGTCGGAACCCAGCGGCACTTCCTCGCCCATCCAATGGGTCTGCTGCTGGCGCTTCCAGCAGTCATAGGCCCAGGGATAGCGGGTAATGTCATAGGTGCCGGTGGCGTTCAGCAGCCCGACCGTGCCTTTGCCGATCAGGGTGCGCGGATCGACAGAACCAAGCGATTTCATTGGCATGCGAGGCACTCTTCATAATCAGTGCGAGGAGGAGGAGCGACACTGCCCTTGTCTTTCTTTTCCAGCTGGCCGGCAAAGCCGGCGCGGCTGATGGACTTGGAGCGGCAGTAATAAAGGCTCTTGATGCCGCGCTCCCACGCCGTCCAGTGCAGCATGTGCAGGTCCCACTTGTCGATGTCGGCCGGCAGGAACAGGTTCAGCGACTGGCTCTGGCAGATATAGGGCGTGCGGTCGGCCGCCAGTTCGATCACCCAGCGCTGGTCGATCTCGAACGCGGTGCGATAGACCGCCTTTTCCTCGTCGCTCAGGCAGTCCAGGTGCTGGACCGAACCTTCCTGCTCGACAATGGACTGCCAGGTGACGTCGGTGTTCAGGCCCTTCTTCTCCAGCAGGTCCTGGAGATAGGGATTGCGGACCGAGAAGGCGCCCGACAGGGTCTTGTGGGTGTAAACATTGGCCGGGATCGGCTCGACGCACGCGCTGGTACCGCCGCAGATGATGGAAATGCTGGCGGTGGGGGCGATGGCGATCTTGTGGCTGAAGCGGGCCTTCATGCCCTTCTCCTGCGCATCCAGACAGGCGCCGCGCTCTTCGGCCAGATGATAAGACGCAGCATCCGCTTCGCGGCGTATCTTCTTGAAGATGCGCAGATTCCACGACTTGGCCATCGCGCTTTCCAGCGGGATATTCTTGAGCTGCAGGAAGGAATGGAAACCCATCACGCCCAGGCCCACCGAGCGTTCGCGCAGGGCGCTGTACTTGGCGCGGTGCATGGAATCAGGCGCTTCCTCGATGAAGCTGGTGAGAACATTGTCGAGCATGCGCAGCACGTCCTCGACAAAGCCCTCGGCGTCGGCCCACTGGTCCCAGGTCTCGATGTTGAGGGACGAGAGGCAGCAAACAGCGGTGCGCTCCTTGCCGTCATGGTCCATGCCGGTCGGCAGGGTTATCTCGCTGCACAGGTTGGAGGTGTTCACCTTCAGCCCCAGCTCGCGCTGGTGCTTGGGCAGGGCCCGGTTCACCGCATCGATGTTCAGAATATAGGGCTCGCCGGTCTGAAGGCGGGTTTCCAGGATGCGCTGCCACAGTTCGCGGGCATTGACCTCGCGCAGCACGGCGCGGTCCTTGGGGCTGCGCAGGCCGAACATCTTGCCCTCCTTCACGCAGTCCATGAATTCGTCGGTGATGTTGATGCCGTGATGCAGGTTCAGGCCCTTGCGGTTGAAGTCGCCCGAGGCCTTGCGGATTTCCAGGAATTCTTCGATCTCCGGATGGGTGATGTCCAGATAGACCGCCGCCGAACCGCGGCGCAGCGAGCCCTGGCTGATCGCAAGGGTCAGGCCGTCCATGACATGGATGAAGGGAATGATGCCGCTGGTCTTGCCGGTCTTCACCTTTTCGCCGATCGAACGGACCTTGCCCCAATAGGTGCCGATGCCGCCGCCATTGCTGGCCAGCGCCACATTCTCGTTCCAGGTGCCGACGATGCCGTCCAGCGAGTCCGAAACGTCATTGAGGAAACAGGAAATCGGCAAGCCGCGCTTGGTGCCGCCATTGGACAGGATCGGGGTCGCCGGCATGAACCACAGCCGGCTCATGTAATCATACAGCCGCTGGGCATGGGCCACGTCATCGGCATAGGCGCAGGAGACGCGGGCGAACATGTCCTGGAAGCTCTCGCCCGGCATCAGGTAACGGTCGGTCAGCGTCGCCTTGCCGAACGGCGTCAGCAGGTCATCGCGGCTGCGGTCCAGGCGGAGGTCGGAAGGCTTGGGTTTGGGGCCCAGGGGATAGGGCAACGGCGGCTGGGGCGCGGGCCCGAACAGGTCATGGGTCGGAGCGGTCGTGGCGGCGGGCACAGGCTTGGCAGGCGTAACCGTGCGGGTCACCACCACCGATCGCTCGATCACCCGTTCGGCCGCAGGCGCGGTCACGATCTGGCCGTCGCTGTCGAAATCGCCGTCGAGGATCTTGCCGAGTGCGGACATCGCTTCTATTCCCTGTTGCCGGCAGGGGACAGAAGACCATTGGCGCAACGTCAGTCGCGCCTTACAGCCCCCTGGGACGCCCCGCCCCATAAGTCAAAACCTGTTCACGGCAGGTCTCCTGGCTCGCGGCTCTCTCTCCGACCGCCTTCCCAGAGCACCGCCCCAGTGGCATTTGGCCGGAAAATCAGCCGTTTACAGTTGCGGGGGCAGCCTCGGTTTCAGTCCCACCAGACTGTTCCGAAGTTCCCTTGAATCCCCTATCTAGAGCATTCGAGTAACCATGAACGACTACATCTAGGGGCCTATTCGCGGAATCCGTCAAGCCGGAAAACTTTCACACAGACGTCATTTTTCGCTTGGGGACAAAAGTGTGAATGCCCGCGAATCCCCCTGCCCGGTCAAATGGGCCGTGACACCGAACGCCCTGTGGACAAGTTCCTCTGTGAGCGAATCCACGTCGCCCACCACCGCTCCATCCACAACAACAACGACGCGGGAGGGATAGCGCGCCGCCAAGGTGAGATCATGCAGCGAGGCGATCACCAGAGCGCCGTTTCGCGCAAAACATTGCAGCAATGTCATCGACTGCATGGCATGACGCGGATCAAGACCGGTAATGGGCTCATCCACGATCAGGATTTGCGGCTCGGCGACGATGGCGCGGGCCAGCATGGCGCGGGCAAACTCGCCGCCGGACAAGGTGGTGGCCGGCTGATCACGTTTGTCGGTGAGATCGCACTGTTCCAGGGCGCGGGTGATGACGGGTGCGTAAATTTCCGGCAATCCACCGGTGGCGGGAAGCTTTGGCGTCAGGCCTAGCGCCACCAGCCGCTCGACCGAGATCGGCCATTCCAGATGCTGGTTCTGCGGCAGATAGGCCCGGCGCGCGGCGAGCTGTCTCGTCGACAGGGAAGACAGCGGATCGGCATCCAGCATCACCCTGCCCGTATCAGGCTTGAGCAATCCCGCCATGACTTTCAGTAGGGTCGATTTGCCCGCGCCGTTGGGGCCAATCACGGCGATGAACTCGCCGGCATGGGCCTGGACCGAGACATCGCGCAGGATGGTTTTGCTGCCGCGTGTCACCGTGATGTGTTCCGCCGCCAGCACGGTCATGGCGCAACTTTCCGGATACGCACCACCAGCCAGAAGAAGAAGGGCGTGCCGAGCAGGCTGGTGAAGACGCCCAGCCGCAGTTCGGGATTGGTATGCACCAGCCTTGCCGCGATATCGGCGCACAGCAGCAGCAACGCCCCGGCCAAGGTGGCCGGCAACAGCACACGGCGCGGCGCATAGCCCACGAACGGGCGTACCAGATGCGGCGCTACCAGGCCGATGAAACCGATGGCGCCGGTGATAGAGGTGATCGCGCCCACGCTGACCGCAATGCCCGCCACCACCAGCGCCGCCAACCGTGTCAGGTTCACACCCAGGCTCTGCGCCTGCGCCTCGCCCAGGCTCAAGGCATCCAGCGCCCGGCCCGTCATGAAGAGCAAGATTGCGCCGATTGCCGCGAACGGCACCACCAGCAGAACCTGCGTCCAGCTCTTGTCCGCCAGCGAGCCCAGCAGCCAGGTCATGATCTCATAAGCGGCGTAAGGACTGGGCGCGAAGTTCAGCGCCAGCGCGATCCCCGCCGCCGCCAGGCTCGAAACCGCCGCGCCCGCCAGCACCAATGCCACGGTGCCGCTGCGCCCCAAGGCAAAGGTCAGTGCGCAGGCCGCCAGCGCGCCGACCATGCCCATCAGCGGTCCCGTCACAGGCGACAGCGCCGCAAAGCCGAAATAGATGGCGATAATGGCGCCCAGCGCCGCGCCGCTCGACACGCCCAGCAGCCCTGGCTCCGCCAGTGGATTGCGGGTGAAACCCTGCAGCACCGCGCCCGACAGGCCCAGCACGGCGCCCACGATCAGCGCCAGCACGGTGCGCGGCAGGCGGACATCATAGATGATCAACCCCGCCAGACTATCATGCGACGACAATAGCGCCGGCGGCGGCAGCCATATCCGCCCCGCCAGCAAGGACGCAGCAAAGGCCATCGCGATCAGCACCAGCAGCGAAAGATTGAGTTTCATCGCTGCACCTTCAGCAGCGCATCCTGCAACGACCGCGTCACGCGCCCGCTTTCCGGCACGCCGCAGCCATAAAGCGAGGCATAACTGATGCGCCGTCCGGCATAGCGCTTGAGCAGCGCCGGGTGCAGGTCCTGGTCGGCCCGCAAGCTTGTGGTGCCGCCATAGGTATCCCCATAGACCAGGGCATCGGGATTGGCGGCCATGAGGGCTTCCACGTCGTAATAGCCAAAGCTGCCGCGCACCACATTGCGCGCCCCCGCCGCGGTCAGCATGGCATCGAACAGTCCGCCGGTGCCCGGCACATAACCGCCGCCGCCCCAACCCGCCACGGTCAGCGCCCTCTTCGGGCGATGCGCTGCCACATCGGCCAGCTCCGCATCCATCCGGGCGATCAGCGCCTCGCCGCGCGCCTCCTCGCCCACTGCCCTGGCCACCAGCCGGGTGACAGCGCGGATCTGCTCGAAGGTTTCGGCCGGCGGCACTTCCAAAATCCTGGCACCGCTCTTGGCGAGCAACGGCCGCAAACTTGGCGCCATGAAAGGATCGGTGAGGATCAGGTCGGGATGGGTCGCCAGGATTTCCTCGGCGGTGCCGTGATTGACCGGCACGTCCGCTCCTTGCGGCCAGGCCCGCAGCGAGGCGGCTTCGCGCGACAGGAAGGTGACGGATGCAATGCGCGAAGCCGGAACCAGATCGAGCAGCAGCTCGTCGGTACAGACCTTCAACGACATGATGCGCCCCGCGCGCGGAGGCGCGCCATGAAAGGATTGCGGAGCCGCGGCCGCTTGTCCGGATATCGACATCAGAACAGCGACCGCGATCCACCTCATGCTTTATAGATTCACCTTGATCCCGCCATAGGCGCCTGCGCGCGGACGCAGGAAGCCAACCGGGCTCTGATAGTCGGTATCGGTGGCGTTCTCAATCCGGCCGAACAGGCTCCAGGTATCGGTCAGCTTGTAGCTGGCCGCCAGGTCCAGGGTGACAGTGTCGGCCGTCTTCAGTCTGGGCACGGAAAAGTCCCGGTTGCCGTCGATCTGCGGCCCCACATACAGCACGGTCGCATTCAATTGCAGGTCATCCAGCGCCTGCCAGTCCGCACCCAGGCTGGCCTTGTGGCGCGGCCGCCGCAGCAACGCTGCCCGCGTCGTTCCGTCCAGGCTGTCGGTATAGGTATAATCGGCGCGGAACGTCAGACTCTCCAGCGCCTTCCAGGCGACATAGGCTTCGACGCCTTGCGTGCGCGCCTTGCCGATATTGATGTTCTGGAACGTCGGCGCGGGGCCGGAGGTGATCAGGTTCCTGATGTCGTTGTGGAACCAGGTCACGCCGCCGACCAAATCGTCGCCCAGGATCTTCTGGTCGATGCCGGCCTCATAGCCCACGCTGCTTTCCGGCTTCAGGGCGGCGTTGCCGCCGAACGGGCCGAACAGCTGCTGCAAGGCGGGCGCCTTGAAGCCGCTGCCCGCGCTGGCGCGCAAGGTCGTGCCAGTGCTTTCGATCACCCAAGAGGGGGCCATACGCCAGGTCACCCGGTTGCCGAAGCGGCTGTTGTCGTCGTCGCGCACGCTGAAGCTGTTGTGGAAACCGATCGGCAGGTCGGTCAGCACTTCGGCATAGCCGGCATTGGTGGTGATGCCCTGCGCCAGGGTGGTGGGGAAGCCGAACGAAAAGCCGCGATGCAGGGCATCGCGAGCGGTCTCGGCGCCCAGGACCAGCGTCTCGCCTTCCGCCAGCTTCACATTGCCCTGCCAGTCCAGCTTGACGCGGTCGCCGCTGGTGCGGCCGGCGCCGTTGTTGGGATCCTGGGTGGCCAGGATGTTGCTGCCATAGGCAAAACCCAGAGTCTGGTCGAAGCGGCCGTCCCACAGCACCAGATGCGCCGTGCCCCGCGTCTCATAGTTCAGGTTGGTGACGCGGGTCTGCTTGGCCGACGGCGTCGAGGCGAAGGTGACGGGATTGAAGCTGTCGCCGGTGATGCGGCCTATGCTGTTGTAGTAACGCGCCGTCAGGCCGATGTCGAAATTGTCGGCGATGTCATAACCGAGCTTGGTGCTGGCGGTGACATTGTCATAGGCATCATCGTTGCGGGCGACACCGGCGGGCAGCAGGTTCAGCGGCGTCACCGGCGTGCCGCCGGAATGGAAATACTGCGCCGTGGCGCGATAGTGGAAATCGCCCTCTTGCCCGGACAGGGTTGCGAACTGGTTGGAGGTCTCGAACGAGCCACCTTCCACGCTGCCGCGGAAGGAAAGCGGGCCATTGCCGCTCTGGGTGGTGATATTGATCACCCCGCCGATAGCGTCCGAACCGTACAGTGCGCCCTGCGGCCCGCGCAGCACTTCCACCCGGGCGATGTCGCCGGTTAGGAATTTGGAAATGTCGATCGCGCCCGTGGGGGTGGAAGGATCGCCGATGTCGATGCCATCGACCATCACCTTGGTGTGATTGGAATTGCTGCCGCGCATGAAGATCGCGGTCTGGCCGCCGGGGCCGCCGGTCTGCACGAGGTCCAGGCCCGGCACTTCGCGCAGCACGTCGGGCAAGGAACGGTCCTGGCGCTTTTCGATATCGGCAGCGGTGATCACCGTGACACTGCTGGCCACGTTTGCCAGCGGGGTCGGCAGGCGGGTGGCGCTGACCACCACATCTTCATCGTCGAGATGGGGATAGGTCAGCTGCGACTGCGCGAAAGCCGGCGCGGCCGTCCATAGCGGCAGCGTATGGACGATCAAGGCGGCGGAAGAAAACAGAACGGACTTCATAAAACGTCTCCGGGCTCAGGAGGCGCGCACGGCGGTATTTTGAGAGGGACTGGCCCCCACAGCATGCGACTCCAACTTTGTCGCCGCTGCGGTTTACCCCGCTGCACCCCGCACACCCCGGCAGGCTACAAGACGACGGCGCATGGCAGGTTTCCTGGCTAGCCGGATCAGCGCTTCCCCTCGTCTTCCCAAGGTCTTGCGACCTCAGTGACTTTAAAGAGAGCGGTCCGGCTCACGCCTTACGCCTCTTGAGAGAAAACTCACCGGCGACAGTTGCGGGGGCAGCCGCGGTTCTCCCGCGTTCCCTAGACCTTGCACCTGCGCGGCTTATGACCCCTCAGAACCCACCCCGTCAAGCTCGGTCACAGCCCATCGCTGCTAAATGGCCGCAAGTATTGGCAAAATATGATCCGCTGCGGGTTTGCGCTGGCCCGTCCGCCCGAAGTAAGACAGTCGGGCAATTCTGGGCCGCCACCATGACCATGTCTCGTGCAATCGCTGTCCTGGCCGCGCTGACCGTCGCGACGCCGGCGGTTGCCTTTACGCCCAACACCACGCCGCTCAGCAAGTCCGAGAAGAACATCGAAACCATCGGCACCGGCGTCGCCATCGCCCTGCCCCTGGTGGCCGGTGGCATCACCCTTCTCAAGCATGACCGGGTCGGCTCGCTCCAACTGGTGGTGGAAAGCGCCCTGACCGTGGGCACCGCCTATGCCCTCAAGAACATCGTGAAGGAACGCCGCCCCAACGGCAGCGACTACAAATCCTTCCCGTCCGAGACCACGGCGCTGGCGGCGTCAGGTTCGTCTTTCCTGTGGGGACGCTATGGCTGGGAATATGGCCTGCCCGCCGCCGCGATGACCCAGTTCGTGTCCTATAGCCGCGTCCAGGCGCACCAGCATCGCTGGTACGACACCTTGGCCAGCTCGGCGATCGCGGCGGGCTACAGCTATGTGCTGACCACGCCCTTCAAGAAGAAATACAATATCGACACATCGCTGGACGCGGCGCCCGACGGCGCGCTGGTCCGCATGTCCTACCAGTGGTGATCTAGCCGGGCTGGTTTCCTTCCCCGCGTGCGAAGCACAAGCGGGGAAGGTGGCCGTAGCAGCGCTTGCGCTGCGAAGGTCGGATGGGGCAACAAAAAGAAAAATCAGCCGGGACCCGGCTGATTTTTCGCCCGTTTCTTCCACTTGTAGAACGCCAGCGAGTTCTTCCAGAAATACTTCTCCGCCTCTTCTCTGCTGCGGGTAGCGAAGTAGGCGCGCGCGATGTCCACGATCTGGGCCGGCGTCGCCGTGCCCCAGCTGTTGGGCCAGTCGGTGCCGAACACCACCCGGTCGGCCCCGAAAGTGGCCATCAATTGGTCCAGCCGCGCCTTGTGGGCGGCAAGCCCGCGCGCCGGCATGGTGCGATGGTCGATCTCCGACAGCTTGGCGTAGATCTTGGGCCGGCCATGGATTTCCTTCAGCACTGCATCATAGCCGGCCTGCTGCGCTTGTGTCGGATCGAAGGACGGCAGATGGTCGATCATGATGCGCAAGGATGGTATCTTGTCGTTGATCTTCACCATCGCCTGCATCAGCTCGACGGTGGGATTGGCGCTGTCCATCACCAGATCGGCATCGGCGACGCGGCGGAGGCCATCGATGAACTTGGGATCACTGATCTGCTTGCCGACATCGCGGTTCCAGATGTTGCCGCAGCGGATGCCCAGGAACAGCGGGTCCTTGCGGAAGCGATTGAACTGTTCGGCAAAGTCCGGCTTTTCCGGCTCCAGGTCGCCCACCGTGCCGACGAACATGGTGTCGGTGTGCATCTGCTCCAGCACCCACAGATTGTCCTCGATCCAGGGACTGGCCTCCAGCTCGATGGCGCCGACAATGTTCAGCGGCTCGGCAAAGGCACGGTAGGTGGACGGCAGCGCCACACCCTTCTTTTCCTTGGCCCATTCCGGCGAGCCGGCATAGGGCACGCCCTGGGG
>JACCXK010000236.1 GCA_013697055.1 Alphaproteobacteria bacterium | reverse complement strand
GGACCCAGGCGGTAAACACCTATAGGTATCTGATACCTGGGTTCCCTTCCCTCGCCACGCGCATCGCGCGGCTCGCCGGGAATGACAGGAATGGAAGCGGCAGCAACAACGACCTAAGAACGCTTTTGCGCCAAGTAGGCACGAAAAAACGCCACGATTTGCAGAAGCAATGCAAAACCCTTCGATTTTGACAGGTTTAACGAAAGCATTTCAACCGCCAACGCATCGGTGAAAGTTCCTGGTTGTCCTTTCACATAATTCTCGAAACACAAATTTTCCGGGGCTTGAGGGCGACCGTAATAATACCATTCCCAGCATACGCGCTCGGCGTCTGCTATCTGGAAGACCGATGCCGAAGCTTTCAGGCCGCTCGGCGACCACACGCTGAGCAGTTCACCTTCGTTGAATCGGATGCGAAGCAGGTTGGATTCGCCTTCCGCCCCTACAATTTCGTGCCGGTTGTCATATGGACGTCCAAACGAGACGCCCCAGAAGCGCAAGCTGCCACAGGGAAGATTGCTTAATTCGCGATTGAGTGACGCCGCGTATTTTTCCGCGAGCGTCTTCACCATTAGATATGCAGCGCCGCGCCATCCGCCGCCAGCACCGCTTCATGCATCATCTCCGACAGGGTTGGATGCGGGAAGATGGTGTGCGACAGCTCGGCGTCGGTCAGCTCGCCGGTCTTGGCGATGACATAGCCCTGGATCAGCTCGGTGACTTCGGCGCCGATCATGTGCGCGCCCAAAAGCTCGCCGGTGGCGGCGTCGAACACGGTCTTTATCATGCCCTCCGCTTCGCCCAGCGCGATGGCCTTGCCGTTGCCGATGAAGGGGAACTTGCCCACCTTGACCTTGCGCCCCGACTCCTTGGCCTTGGCTTCGGTCATGCCCACGCTCGCCACCTGCGGCCAGCAATAGGTGCAGCCCGCCACGTTCGATGTGTCGAGCGGATGCACGCCCTTCACCCCGGCGATCTTCTCCGCCACGATCACGCCTTCATGCATGGCCTTGTGCGCCAGCCAGGGGCCGCCGACCAGGTCGCCGATCGCCCACACGCCGTCCACACCGGTCTCGCCATACTTGCCGGCGACGATGTGGGTGCGGTCCACCTTGATGCCCGCCGCTTCCAGCCCGATATTCTCGACATTGCCGACAATGCCCATGGCCAGGATCACCCGCTCCACCGTGACGTCTTCGGTCTTGCCGGCCTTGTCCTTCAGGCTGCAGGTGACATTGTCCGCGCCCTTCTTCAGCGCGGTGACCTGGGTGCCCAGCTTGAGCTTCATGCCCTGCTTGGTGAAAGCCTTGGCGGCCATGGCGGAGATTTCCTCGTCTTCCACCGGCATGACACGGTCCAGGATTTCCACCACCGTCACGTCTGCGCCCAGGGTACGATAGAAGCTGGCGAACTCGATGCCGATGGCGCCGGAACCGACGACCAGCAGAGACTTGGGGAAAGACGGCGGCACCATCGCCTCGCGATAGGTCCAGATCAGCTTTCCGTCCGGCTCCAGCCCCGGCATGGTCCGCGCCCGCGCGCCCGTCGCCAGCACGATGTTCTTGGCGGTGTAGTCGGCGGCCTTGCCGTCCTTGGTCACCGACAGCTTGCCCTTGCCGGCCAGCTTGGCCTCGCCCGGGATAACGGTGATCTTGTGTTTCTTCATCAGGAAACTGACGCCGTCCGACAGCTGCTTGGACACGGCGCGGCTGCGCTTGACGATCTTCTCGATGTCGAACTTGAAATTGTCGGCGCTGAAGCCGTACTCGTCCAGCCGGTGCATCAGGTGCCAGATCTCGGAGGAGCGCAGCAGCGCCTTGGTCGGGATGCAGCCCCAGTTCAGACAGATGCCGCCCATGCGGTCGCGCTCGACCACCGCGGTCTTCAGCCCCAGCTGGGCGCAGCGAATGGCGCAGACATAGCCGCCTGGTCCGCCGCCCACCACGATCACGTCAAAGGAATTGGTATCAGCCATAGAGCACACTCGCTGCGATAAGGCCGCCGAATGCCGGCAGCAGGACGAAAACCGAATAGACAAGGCCGATACCGGCGAATTTCAGCCCGGTCGGCACCCAGCCCTGGGCGTAGAAACGCTTCATGGCTAGCAACAGATAGGCGCAAACCAAGCCGAAAAACAGCCATGCCACCGCCGCGCCCGGCAGCAGGGTCTGGGCCAGCACGCCGGCCATCAGGAGCGCCATGAAGCCGAAACTGTGGAGGTTGAGCGAGAACACCAGATGATCCACGAACAGGAACTGGCGGCTCCCGATATAGAACAGCGCCGTTACCGCGGCGAACAGCGGCAGGATCACGAACAGGATGCGGGGCAGCCATTCGGTCAACGGACCGTTCAACGCGGCAGGATCGGCCTGCAGCCGGTACAGGGTCTGGTACACCGCACGCTCGAACGCGCTTTCGCGCGCACCCGGCTCCCGCTGGCCCCGGACCGTCTCGATCGCATCCTTCGACACGTCGCCGTTCTGGATGCTGCCGGCGGGCTGGAAGAAGACCATGTCCGTGGTCACAGCCTGGCGGGGCGCCCCGCCCGCGACCCTGGCCGGAACGGTCTTGACCGCCAGGCTGAACTGAACCAGCGCCAGGTGGGTGAAGGACAGCGCCACGAAAAATAGCAGCGACAAGAAGAAATACAGCCGCACCGGCGGCACATAGCGCTGGATGCGCCCCTGATGAAAGGCGCGCGACAATTCCCCGGGATACACCAGCAGCACCCCGATGGTGCGCAAGGTCCGGCTTTCCAGGCTGAGCAGGTCGGCGATGAAGCCGCGCGTCAGGCGATAGAGCGAGCGGCGGTGGGTGTCGATGGCCTGGCCGCAGGCGGCGCAAAAGGGACCTGACAGGGGTGCGTGACAGTTGGCGCAACCCGCTCCGATGGCCAGCGCTCCGTTAAGGTCCCCCGCCATGCCGGGGCTAGAGCAGCATCGAGGCCGGTTCCTCGATGAACTGCTTCAGGGTCTGCAGGAACTTGGCGCCGGTGCCGCCGTCCACCACCCGGTGATCGGCCGACATGGTCACGGTCATCACGGTAGAGATCTCGATCTTGCCGTTCTTCACGACAGGACGCTCCTCGCCCGCGCCGACCGCGATGATGCAGCTCTGCGGCGGGTTGATGATGGAGGTGAAGTCCTTGATGCCGTACATGCCCAGGTTGGAAACCGAGAAGCCGCCGCCTTCATACTGGTTGGGCTTGAGCTTCTTTTCCTTGGCCAGGCCGGCGAGCGTCTTCACTTCGTTGCTGATCTCCACCAGCCCCTTGGTCTGGGCCTTGAAGATGATCGGCGTGATCAGGCCGAAGTCCAGCGCCACGGCGACGCCGACATCGGCATCCTTGTGGCGCAGGATCGCAGTGTCGGTCCAGGAGGCGTTCACGTCCGGATGCTTCATCAGCGCCATGGCCGACGCCTTCATGATGAAGTCGTTGACCGACAGTTTGTAGGCGGGGACCTTGTCCTTCCCCTTCGGCGCGGCGGCGTTCATCTTCTCGCGCACCGCCATCAACGCATCCAGGTTGCAATCCACCGTCAGGTAGTAATGCGGGATCAGCGTCTTGGCCGAAGTCAGGCGCTTGGCGATGGCCTTGCGCATATTGTCGTGCGGCGTCTCTTCATAGGAGCCTGCCGGATAGAGCAGCCGCGCATCCGGCAACGGCGCCACGCCGGGGATGCCACCACCACCAGCGGCAGGCGCGGCGGCACCAGCAGCCGGCTTGGCCGCACCGGGCTTGGCGTTCTCGACGTCGGATTTCACGATGCGTCCACGCGGACCGCTACCGGCGATGCCCGAAATATTGATGCCCTTGTCGGCGGCGATGCGCTTGGCCAACGGTGACGCGAACACGCGCGCGCCGTCATTCCTAGTGGCTGGCGCCGCAGCGGGTGCTGCCTTCGGCGCTTCACCCTTCGACGAAGCTTCCTTCTTTACCGCATCGCCAATGTCCTTCATGGCGGCGGGAATGTCTTTCGCGGGCGCAGGCGCCGTATCAGCGCTCTCGCCCTCTTCCAGCAGCACGGCGATGGGCGCGTTGACCTTCACGCCTTCGCTGCCTTCGGGCACCAGGATCTTGCCGATCTTGCCTTCGTCCACGGCCTCGAATTCCATCGTGGCCTTGTCGGTTTCGATTTCGGCCAGGATGGTGCCGGACTTGACGGTATCGCCTTCCTTGACTAGCCATTTGGCGAGTTTTCCTTTCTCCATCGTTGGAGAAAGCGCGGGCATGAGAATATTCGTAGCCATTACTTACCCTTCGCTCCAGATCGCATGATAACCATCGCTCGAACCACCTAGCGATTGGACCTCGTTGAACATGCGATGCCGAAAATATTCCACGATTAACTTTGCACCTTCTGGACTCTCCGCAGGACTAAACCCCGAAAGGTACACAGTTCGCTCGCCAAAATAGGCTCTCGCCTTGGCACCCCTAGCATCCGGCAGCTCGGAAAACTCATAATCGTAGAAGTTATAAACCTGCTCGTAGCTTCCATCGCCATTCATCAGTGTTTGAACGTTGTGCGATATCGCCGGACGAAGCGCGCCAGCCTCTGAGGCGTCAAAAAAGGTCGTCTCACCTTCTCCGGTCATGACCGATAGCAAACTTCCTTTACAGCCTCGATCAAATCATCGACCGTCGGCAGCGCAAGCTTTTCCAGGTTAAGGGCATAAGGCATCGGCACATCCTTGCCCGAGACCTTGGTCGGCGGCGCGTCCAGGTAATCGAACGCCTCCAGCGCGACGCGACTGCAGACTTCCGAACCGATGGAGCAAACCGGCCAAGCCTGTTCGAAGGTGACGATGCGATTGGTTTTCTTCACGCTCTCCAGCACCGTGTCCATGTCCAGCGGACGCAGGGTGCGCAGGTCGATCACTTCCGCTTCGATGCCTTCCTCGGCCAGCTTCTCGGCCGCTTCCAGCGCCTGGCCCACCGTGATCGAGTAGCTGACGATGGTGACGTCGCTACCGGTACGGCAGATGCGCGCCTTGCCGATCGGCAGCACGTAATCCTCCAGCTTGGGCACCGGGAACGACTTGCCGTACAGCATTTCGTTTTCCAGGAAGCAGACCGGATTGGGATCGCGGATTGCGGCCTTGAGCAGGCCCTTGGCGTCGGCGGCAGAGTAAGGCGCGATCACCTTCATGCCGGGTACCGACGCATACCAGGCTGCGTAATCCTGGCTGTGCTGGGCGGCGACGCGCGAGGCGGCACCGTTGGGACCGCGGAAGGTGATGGGGCAGCTCATCTGGCCGCCCGACATATAGCGGGTCTTGGCGGCACTGTTGATGATCTGGTCCATCGCCTGCATGGCGAAATTCCAGGTCATGAATTCGACAATGGGTTTGAGGCCATCAAAAGCAGCGCCCACGGCCAGGCCGGTAAAGCCGTGCTCGGTGATGGGCGTGTCGATGACGCGGCGGGCGCCAAATTCGTCCAGCAGGCCCTGGCTGATCTTGTAGGCGCCCTGGTATTCGGCGACCTCCTCGCCCATCAGGAACACCAGCTCGTCGCGACGCAATTCCTCGGCCATGGCGTCGCGCAAGGCGTCGCGCACCGTGGTCATCACCATCTCGGTGCCTTCGGGAACTTCGGGATCGCTGGGCGCCTGGAATTTGGGAGCGCTCGACGCGCTGTCGGATTTCTCTTCCTTCGGCGCGCCGCTCTTGGCTTCCTTGGGCGCATCGGCCTTATCGGCTTTTTGGGCGGCCTTCTTGGCCGGCGCGGCGCCGGGTGCCTCGCCATCGGCCAACAGAGTGGCGATGGGCGAATTGACCTTCACGCCTTCGGTGCCTTCGGCCACCAGGATCTGGCCGATCTTGCCTTCGTCCACGGCCTCGAATTCCATCGTGGCCTTGTCGGTTTCGATTTCGGCCAGGATGGTGCCGGACTTGACGGTGTCGCCCTCCTTCACGAGCCACTTGGAGAGCTTGCCCTCCTCCATGGTGGGCGACAGCGCGGGCATCAGGATCTCGGTGCTCATCAGGCGTAAATATCCGTGTAGAGTTCTTCCACGCCCGGCTCCGGGCTCTCGGTGGCGAATTCGGCGGCTTCCACCACCACCTTCTTCACCTCGGCATCCATCTGTTTGAGGTCCTGTTCATTGACCATGCCGCGCTCGATCAGCTTCTTGCCGAAATTCTCGATGGGATCGCGCTTCTCGCGATACTCCGTCAGCTCTTCCTTGCTGCGATACTTGGCGGGGTCGGACATGGAATGGCCGCGATAGCGGTAGGTATTCATCGACAGGATGATGGGGCCCTTGCCCGAGCGGCAATAGTCCATCGCTTCGGCGCCGGCGCTCTGCACCGCTTCCACATCCATCCCGTCCACATTGATGCCGGGAATGCCGAAGGAGGACCCGCGCTTGGAGAAGTCCGACACCGCGCTGGAGCGCTTCACCGAAGTGCCCATGGCGTAATGGTTGTTCTCGATCACATAGATGACCGGCAGCTTCCACAGCTCGGCCATGTTGAAGCTTTCATAGACCTGGCCCTGGTTGGCGGCGCCGTCGCCGAAATAGGTCAGGCTCACCGCCTTGCTGCCGCGGTACTGGTTGGCGAAGGCGAGGCCCGTGCCGATCGGCACCTGGGCGCCGACGATGCCGTGGCCGCCATAGAATTTCTTCTCGTTGGAGAACATGTGCATCGAGCCGCCCTTGCCGCGCGACAGGCCGGTGGAGCGCCCGGTGAGTTCCGCCATCACCGCCTTGGGATCGAGCCCTTGCGCCAGCATGTGGCCATGGTCGCGATAGGAGGTGACTTGCTGGTCGCCCTGCTTGGCGGCGCCCATAAGACCCACCACCACCGCTTCCTGGCCGATATAGAGATGGCAGAAACCGCCGATCAAACCCATGCCGTACAACTGTCCCGCCCGCTCTTCGAAGCGGCGGATCAAGAGCATGTCGTGATAGAGTTTTTTGAGGGATTCAGAGTTGCTTTTGGCGGCTTCTGGCATGGTGTTGGGTGCCGTTTTTTCGGTTTTCGGAAGCTGGAAAATGGTTGTTGCAAGCCCCAAGCGACTTGGCAAGAACATTGTTATTTTATTGCGCTGCACTTCCGAACAGTTCGCGCACCGGGCAATCTTGTTGCGGCAACGGGGGTGTGAAAGGAAATAAGAGAGCGAGCTTGGGCCGGGTTTAATGCCCGGCGCGGGGCAGCGCGACCTGGTTGGGGCCGCCATCCATCAACTGGGTGCGGGCCAGCTCTTCGACCAGATCGGGGTCATCTTTTTCCATCAGGGCGATGCGATGCTCCAGCCGGGCGCGATTGGCCTGAAGCTCGGAGAGTTGCTGCTGCTGGATGCCCAGCTGGGCCTGGGTGTCTTCCAGCGAAAGGATGCCGCGATTGCCCCAGATGGCATAGGCCCCGAAGTAGCTGACCACGGCCAGCGACACCGCCGGAACGATGAGGGCAACAAAAAATCGGCTGACCGAACGCTTGATTCGCATTCCCCCAACGAATCACACACTGATTCGCCCCGTCAAGAGGAATTCAGTTAAGGATTCAAGGAACTTAGATTGGGTGCCCTTAAGACTTGCCGGCAAATGGCGTATGGTTCCGCCATGCGGGTGATGGTGACGATCCTCTGGTTCCTGACAGCCTTCGTGGCCGGCGCGTCTCTGTACGCTATCAGCCGACCCAATCCTGTGGTTCAGGCGCTGGTGATGCAGCTCAAAGGCCATGGCTTAATGGAGCGCTGCCGCCAGGCCGGCGCTTGCGGCAAGCCGGCCGCGCCGGATCAGCGTCCGATACCCGCCCTGCCGTCCGATCTGGATAGAGCTTAGGCCCGCAGGATGGAGCGTCCGGCGTAAAACGCCGTGTCGCCGAGTTGCTCTTCGATGCGCAGAAGCTGGTTGTACTTGGCCAAGCGATCCGAACGCGCCAGCGATCCCGTCTTGATCTGTCCGCAGTTCGTCGCCACCGCGAGATCCGCGATGGTCGAGTCCTCGGTCTCGCCCGAACGATGGCTCATCACCGCCTTGTAGGCGGCGCGATGCGCCATATCGACCGTCTCCAACGTCTCGGTCAGAGAGCCGATCTGGTTGACCTTGATCAGGATGGCGTTGGCGGTCTGGGTGTCGATGCCCTGCTTCAACCGCTTCACATTGGTGACGAACAGATCGTCGCCCACCAGGTTGACGGTCTTGCCCACCGCTTCGGTCAGGCCCTTCCAGCCGGCCCAGTCATCCTCGGCCATGCCGTCCTCGATGGAGACGATCGGATAACGCTTGCAGAGATCGGCATAGATCTTGACCATCTCGTCCGGCGAGACAGTCTTGCCTTCGCCTTCCAGCACATACTTGCCGTCCTTGAAGAATTCGGTGGAGGCCGGGTCCAGCGCGAAGAACACTTCATCGCCCAGCTTGTAGCCGGCCTTCTCGACGGCCTTGGAAATATAGGTCAGCGCCTCGTCCGGGGATTTCAGGTTGGGAGCAAAGCCGCCCTCGTCGCCGACATTGGTGTTGTGGCCGGCATCGTGCAGCGACTTCTTCAGGGTGTGGAAAATCTCCGCTCCCATGCGCAGCGCCTCGCGGAAGGTCGGCGCGCCCACCGGCATGATCATGAATTCCTGGAAGTCGATGGGATTGTCGGCATGCACGCCGCCATTGATGATGTTCATCATCGGCACCGGCAAGGTGTTGGCCTTGGCGCCGCCGATATAACGGTACAGCGGCAAGTTGGCGGCATTGGCCGCCGCCTTGGCCACCGCCAGCGACACGCCCAGGATGGCGTTGGCGCCCAGCCGCGCCTTGTTGGGGGTGCCGTCCAATTGGATCATGGCGCGGTCGATCTTGATTTGGTCCTCGGCGTCGAGGCCCGCCAAGGTGTCGAAGATTTCACCATTCACCGCGGCGACCGCCTTGAGGACGCCCTTGCCGCCATAGCGCTTGCCGCCATCGCGCAACTCGACCGCCTCATGCGCGCCGGTGGAGGCGCCCGAGGGCACCGCCGCCCGGCCGATGCTGCCGTCTTCCAGCCGCACATCCACTTCCACCGTGGGATTGCCCCGGGAGTCGAGAATTTCGCGGCCGGCGATATCGAGGATGGCGGTCATGGCGGGAACTCCGTATGCTGGATTTGGGTTCTAGAGGTGCCGCCCGGCTGCTTCAAGCTGGACCGGCATTTCAGGGGGAATCATGACGCTTTTCGCACCGGCGACCCTTTTGACCGCTATCGCCACGGTACTGGCCATCCTGACCGCATTATGGACGGCCATCCGCGTCGCCCGCACCCGCCGCAAGGTCGGAATCCAGCCGCCTGCCATGACCGGTTCGCCAGAGCTGGAATGCGCGGTGCGCGTCCAGGCAAACACGGTCGAGCAGATCGTGCTCTTTCTACCGGCCCTGTGGCTGGCGGCGCTTTATTTCCAGGGTTGGATTCCCGGCATCGTTGGCCTGGTCTGGTGCGTGGGCCGCATCATCTACGCGGCGACTTACAAGCCCGCCAATCCCGGCCAACGCTTTGCCGGCTTCGCGCTCACCGTCTTTCCCACGCTCATTCTGGTCATCCTCGCCGTCATCGGCATCGTCAAAGCCTGGATGGTCGCGTCTGCCTGATTTCAAAAACTTTCGGAGGGACTTCTCATGAAGACATTCGCCGTCGTGATCGCTTTGGCTTTGGCTTCGCCCGCACTGGCCCAAACACCGGACATCGCCGCATCCAAGTCGCTGTGGGAAGGCAACAACCTCTTCTGCAAGAATTGCCACGGCAAGACTGGCGAAGGCGCCATGGGTCCGGATCTCGCCGGGCGCGGACTTTCCGCCTCGCAGTTCCAGCAGGAAGTGCGCAAGCCTTGGGGCGTGATGCCTGCTTTCACCACTGAACAGATCAGCGACGCCGAGATCGCCGGCCTTACCGCCTATTTCGCCAGCCTGCCCAAGGTGGCCGAACCAGCCGCCTGGCGCGTGCCGCTGGCGCCCGAAATGCCGCCCGGCCAGCAGGCCTATGTCAGCCAAGGCTGCGCCCAGTGCCATGGCGCCACCTTCGACATGCCGCGCGCCACCTTCGGCGGCCGCAACACCGACTTCGCGACCATGAAGGACCTTGTCTACAATCACACCACCGCCATGCCCAAGTTCGAGGAGCAGCGGCCGGGCTCGCGCCTGCGCATGGGCAATTTCAATGTGCTGCGCCTGACCGAAGCGCAGTTGAAGGAAATCTATGACTGGGCGAAAAACGACCTGGGCTTCCGCCCCGAGCTGCGGGCCGAACTGGCGCCGAGCGCCGGCACCACCTATGCGCTCAACGTCACCAATAATGGCGAGCCGGGCAAAGGCCTGACCGCGCAAGGCGTGATCATCGATGTCGTGGTACCCGCCGGCGCCACCGTCACCGCCACCACCGGCGATGGCTACAAGGGCGTGCACATGGACGAGAAGGCAAAGGGCAACGTCGCCGAATGGCAGGTCCCGCGCATCGCACCCAAGGATGCCAAGGCTTTCACCGTCACCCTGTCACAAGCGCCGGCCAATTCGGCCGACCTCAAGGGCACCGTGCGCTGGGCCAAGCCCGGACCCAAGAGCGTTCCCAACAATGATGTGGTGAACTTCGCGATGCGTCCGCCGGCGCGCTAGCGCTTCACGACAGCGTCAATCTCGACCAGTTGTTCCAGCAGTGCGGGAAAGTCTTTCAGCTTGACCATGTTGGGTCCATCGCTGGGCGCGTGGTCGGGATCCTCGTGCACTTCCATGAAGACGCAGGCCACGCCGGCCGCCACCGCGGCGCGCGCCAGGTAGGGCACCATGGTGCGGTCGCCGCCGCTACTGTCGCCCTGCCCGCCCGGCTGCTGTACCGAATGGGTGGCGTCGAACACCACCGGCGCGCCGAACCCCGCCATGATCGGCAGGCTGCGCATGTCGCTGACCAATGTGTTGTAACCGAACGACACGCCGCGCTCGGTCACCAGCACATTGGCATTGCCGGCGCCGGTGATCTTGGCGATGACATTCTTCATGTCCCAGGGCGACAGGAACTGACCCTTCTTGACGTTGACACACTTGCCGGTATGCGCCGCCGCCACCAGCAGGTCGGTCTGGCGCGACAGAAAGGCGGGGATCTGCAGCACGTCCACGGCCTGCGCCACCGCAGCGCACTGGTCGCGCTCATGCACATCGGTCAGCACCGGCAGGCCGAACTGTTTGCGGATATCGACAAAGATCGGCAGCGCATTTTCCAGCCCGATACCCCGCGCCGTCCCGGCACTGGTGCGATTGGCCTTGTCGAAGCTGGTCTTGTAGATCAGCCCCACCCCCAGCTTGCCGCACGCCTCTTTCAACGCGCCCGCGATGTCGAAGGCGTGGGCACGGCTCTCGAGCTGGCACGGCCCGGCGATGATGGTGAGCTTCTTGGCGTTGCCGATTTCGACCGGTCTGTTCGATTCCGGGGCCAGGGTAACGACGGGATTGGGGTTCATGCCGCCCTTTTACTTGACACAAATGGTTGGGGCAAATGTCCTCCCCGGCGCGCGCGTCAGCGCGCTTGCATGGGGAGGTGGCCGGTCCCTAGCAACAGCGTAGGGACGGCCCTCGGGCCAGCGAAGGCTGGAGGGGCAAAAGGCAAATGCCCTAGTGAACCACGGCGGCAGCGGCGACCGTGGCGGCGCCCGACAGCGGTGACAGGAACGTTACCACGTCCGAGAAGAAAGTGTTGTGCACCTTGAGCACGTCACCGGGGCGGATGGTGGTGGTGCGGTCCACCGGCACTTCCTGTTCGACGTTGCTGCCTTCGCGGCGGATGAACACCACGCTCTCCACCGCTGTCGGCGTGAAGCCGCCGGCCAGCGCGATGGCATTCATCGCATTCATGTGATCGACATAAGGATATTGTCCCGGCCGGTTGACCGCGCCGATGATGTAGAAGGGCCGGTAGGTGGAAACCTCCACCGAGACGCGCGGCGATTTCAGATAGCCTTGCGCCAGCGAACCGCCGATAGCGGCTTCCAGCTGTTGCGACGTATAGCCGGCAGCGCGCACCTGCCCGATCAGCGGCAGGCGCACAAAGCCGGAACCATCGATGGTGAACTCGCCCGACAGGTCGGTTTCGCCGAACACGATCAGGCGCATCTTGTCGCCCGCGCCCAGCACATAATCGGCGGTGTCGGTGCGGCCGACGGTTTCCTGCTGGTAATAGGCGTAAGGATCGCCGCGCATCGGCGAGACCGACGCCAGGCGCGGCGACGGATAGGCCGGCGCCTGCGGCATCACCGGCTTGTAGCCATAGGCCTCCGGCGCCGGCATGGGCTGCGCCGCAGCGGCACCGGGCTCGGGCCGGTAGCCATAGCCTTGCGCCAGCGGCGCGGGCGCGGCGCCCGGCTCCGGCCTGTAACCGTAACCGGCAGCAGCAGGCTGAGCCGCCGCATCGCCGGGCATGGATTTGTAACCGTAAGGCCCGCCGGAGACTGGCGCGGGCTGATAGCTGGGCGCGGGCGCATAGGCCTGTGGCGCCTGGGCGGGCTGGGCCGAAGCGGCCGGCGGCGGCGACACGGTCACGGCCGGGGCCGGGCCGCTGTTCAAAGTGCTGTAATAGCCGTTGGGCGAAACGCTCGAACCGGGCACCGGCGCGAAGGTCGGCGGCGCAAGAGAATTGGCGGGCGCGGGCACGTTGTCGTAATTGTCGCCCGGAAACCGCTTCAGGCCATAATTGCCGTCGCCCGCGGCATGGGCATGACCGGTGACGGCGAGCAGCAGCAAGCCGGACACCAAAATGGCGGCGGCGCGTGTCAGGAAAAGCGGCAAAGAGGGGCCCATGCACCGATCCTAGGTGGGCGGTCTTACTTATTCCCTAGCATTCGGGGGGTTGCAGTTAAGGACCTGTTAACGGCTATAAAGCGGTATGCGCAAACTTTTCGCGGTTTACCTGGGCGGCCGCGCGCCCAACGCCAATACCGAACTGCACGACGTGGTGTTCGCCACAGGCGCACGGATCGAGGACACCTACCCCCAATTGCTGGAGAAATGGTTCGGCAATCCGGTCGGCCTGCACCTGGACAGCTGGCTGGAGCTGGATGTGGTGGACGGCTATCGCGTGTCGCTGTCGGACGCGCCCTCGTCCCAGCCTGAAAAACTCTTCTTCGTGAATCTGGGCGCCTATGACGACAACTTCACTGAGCTCCACGCCAATGGCTTTTACGTTGCCGCCGACGCGCTGGAAGCCAAGAAGCGTGCTCTAAAACAGTATTTCACCAGCGGCTGCGAGCTGCCGCACAAGGACGACCTGCACGACATCGATGATTGCATTGCACTGGAAAGCGTGAACGGCTTGCGCGTGACACTGACCAAAACCGGCGAGACCTCCGCCAACAAGCCCAACAACGGCTACCATATCGTGCCGAAGGATGTGATCGCAGCGTGGATGACAAAACTCTGATGTCATCCCCGGCGAGGACCGCGCGGTAGCGCGG
>JACCXK010000231.1 GCA_013697055.1 Alphaproteobacteria bacterium | reverse complement strand
GCCCTGCGCGGCTGCTTCGCAACCGCTTCGGGTCGCCGGACGCTCCGCGCCCTTACGCCGTCTGAGGCTTCTCGACCAACTTAATTTATGGTCGCGCAGCCGGGCGCCAACGCGCCCGTTTATTTTTTGGCGCCTACGGCGCCGGTGGTGTCGCTTGCGCTCGCTTGGCTGTCGCTCCGGGGCGGTATTACCCGCAACGCGGTGATCTGGTTGCGCTGGCGGCGCATGATCTCGAACGTGTGGCCGAAGAAGGCGAAGCGCTGGCCGACTTCCGGAATGGTGCCGGACTGGGAAATCACCAGGCCCGCAATGGTGGTGGCGTCCTCTTCCGGCAGGTTCCAATCCAGCTCGCGGTTGAGGTCGCGCACCGGCACCGTGCCGTCCACCAGATAGGAGCCGTCGGGACGGCGGCGCACATCGGGACGGGCCTGCGGTGTGTGCTCGTCGGGAATGTTGCCGAAAATCTCCTCCAATATGTCTTCCAGGGTGACGAGGCCCTGCAAGGCGCCATACTCATCCACCACCAGCGCGAAATGGCTTTTGCGCTCGCGGAAGGACGCCAGCTGTTCCTCCAGCGAGGTGGTGTCGGGCACATACCAGGGCGGCGAGGCCAAGGCGGCAATATCGATGGCGTCCAGGTTGCCTCTCTGCTCCACCAGCGCTTGGGCCAGGTGCTTGGTGGAGAGGATGCCGACAATGTTTTCCGGCTGGTCCTTCCACAGCGGCACCCGGCTGTGCGGCGAGGCGATGATGGAATCCAGCAAAGCGCGCTTGGGCAACTCCACGTCATAACTGTCCATGGTGGTGCGGTGGAGCATGACATCGCCCACCTGCAGCTCGCGCAAATCCAGGATGCCGCCGATCATGTCGCGATGCTCGCGCTCAACATTGCCTTCGCGGTGATGCAGTTCCAGCGAGCCGCGGATTTCCTCATGGGCGCCTTCCTCGGTGCCGGTTTCCTCGTCGCTGCCAACGCCGAACAGCGCCAGCACCCGCCACACCAGCCACTGCACCGAGGCCACGATCGGCGCCAGGA
This sequence comes from Alphaproteobacteria bacterium, assembly GCA_013697055.1. GTDB lineage: Bacteria > Pseudomonadota > Alphaproteobacteria > Micropepsales > Micropepsaceae > Rhizomicrobium. The sequence continues at coordinate 28,448 of JACCXK010000231.1, read as the reverse complement.
TGCTCACGATCAGGCGCAGCGGCACGGCGACAAACAAGGCGAAGCGGTCGGTGCGGGCGATCGCCAGGGTCTTGGGCATGACTTCGGCAAACACCAGGATCACGGCCGTCATGATGCCGGTGGTGATGGCGACGGTGCGGTGGCCGAAACGGCCTTCCAACGCGGACGTCATCAGGGATGAAGCCAGGATGTTGATGAAGGTATTGCCCAGCAGCAGGGCGCCGATCAGCCGCTCGCGATCTTCCACCAGGCGGTTGACGGCGCCGGCGGCGCGGGAACCGTCCTTCTCGAGCTGATGCATGCGGCCGCGGGAGACCGCGGTCAGCGCCGTTTCGGAACCCGCGAAAAAGGCCGAAACCGCCAGCAGGAGGGCAACGGCGATGAGAGTGGTAACCAGCATCTGGAACGCTCTTTGGAAGGAAGCGCCGCAGGATAGCCGATTTTTACGCCGCCAGGACCTCTTTTACCGCTTCCAGCGGAACATCGCAGGTGACGAAGGCCTGTCCCAATCCCTTGAGCAGGATGAAGGTCAGCTTGCCGTCTGACACTTTCTTGTCATGGGCCATGGCGGCGACCAGTTCGTCCACGGCGGGTCGGTTCCCGGGAATGTCGGCGATGGCGAACGGCAGGCCCACGGCCTTGAGGTGGCGGTTGAAGCGCTCGGCATCCTGGCTGGGACAAAGGCCCAGCTTCACCGACAGGCGGAAGGCCAGCGCCATGCCGATGGCGACGCCTTCGCCATGGATCAGGCGATCGGAAAATCCGGTGGCGGCTTCCAGCGCATGGCCGAACGTGTGGCCGAGGTTCAGCAGGGCGCGCTCGCCGGTTTCGCGCTCGTCGCGTGCCACGATATCGGCCTTCATCCGGCAGGAATGCGCCACCGCCTTGACCATGGCGGCGCTGTCGCCGCCGAGCGCCTTGGCGCCACTCGCTTCCAGCCATTCGAAGAATTTGGCATCGCCCAGTGCACCATACTTGGCGACTTCGGCATAGCCGGCCAGCAACTCGCGCCGGGGCAGGGTGGAGAGCAGCGCGGTATCGGCGATGACGATGCGCGGCTGGTGGAACAGCCCGATCAGGTTCTTGCCTTGCGACGCGTTGATCGCGGTCTTGCCGCCCACCGAAGAGTCTACTTGCGCCAGCAGGGTGGTGGGAATTTGCGCGAAAGCGACGCCGCGCTTGAGCACGCCCGCCGCAAAACCGGTGAGATCGCCGATCACCCCGCCGCCCAGCGCGATCACCAGGCCCTTGCGGTCTACTCCCAAGTCCAGCAATGCGCCGGAAAGCTTCTCAAGACCCGCAAAACTTTTGCTCACCTCACCCGGCGCCATCACAACCGGGCGCGCGGCGATGCTGGCTTGGTCCAGCACGTCCAGCAGGGGCTGAAGATGGATACCGGCAACATTGGCATCGGTCACCACCGGCACAACGCCCCTTGCCAAAGGCTTCAGAAGATCGCCCGCGCGCGCCAAGGCACCCGCGCCGACATGGATGTCATAGGCGCGTTCACCAAGCCCGACTGTAATCGTTTCGCTCATGCGCCTTCGCATAGCCCATGGGAGGTGAGGGCGGCAACGACCTTGTCCAGCAGCAGGGCATGGGGCTCATCGCCCGATTCCAGCACCATGTCGGCCAAGGCATAGGTCGGCTCGCGCTGCGCCAGTAGCCGTTCCAGGGTGCCCCGCATGTCGTCATTGGCCAGAAGGGGACGTGTCTGGTCGGCATCCTGGCGCTTCCTGACCCGTCCCAGCAGGATGTCGATCGGCGCCTTCAGCCAGATGGTGAAAGCGGCGCTTTTCATGGCGGCGCGCGTGGTTTCGTCCATATAGGCGCCGCCGCCTGTGGCCAGGACATGCGGCTTCTCACCCAACAGGCGCGCGATGACGCTGCGCTCCAGGCGGCGGAATTCCGGCTCGCCATACTTGGCGAAAATCTCCGCCACCGTCATGTCGGCGGCGGTCTCGATCTCATGGTCGGCATCGGCGAAAGGCGCCTCCAGCCGCGTGGCCAGCCGCTTGCCGATGGAGGTCTTGCCCGACCCCATCATGCCCACCAGCGCCACGGTCTTGGTCAGTGTCATGCCATCCCCGATACAGCCATGATAGATTCCTGTCCATGACTCGGAGCCCCGCCCGGCCAAAAGCCGATTCCGCCCATCTGGTCGAAGCCTTTCTCGACATGATGAGCGCCGAGCGCGGCGCCGGCGCCAACACCCTGGCCGCCTATCGCCGCGACCTGCTGGATTTCGCCGGTCATTTAAGTGGGAAGGGGGCGGATCCCGCCAAGGCCGGCCGCGACCAGGTGCGGGGCTTTCTCACCGGCCTGTCCGCGTCGGGCATGGCGGCCTCGACCCAGGCGCGCAAGCTGTCGGCGCTGCGCCAGTTCTACGGCTTTCTCTATGGCGAGGGGATTCGCGAAGATGACCCGACCCAGACCATCGCCGCGCCCCAGGCGCGCCGCCCCTTGCCCAAGATCCTGTCCGGCACCGACCTGGACGCGATGCTGGCGGCGGCCGCCGAGGACAGCACGCCGCAAGGCCTGCGCCTGACCTTGATCGTGGAGATGCTCTATGGCGGCGGCCTGCGAGTATCCGAACTGGCGGGACTGACCCTGGCGGCGGTGCGGACACGCGAAAACTTCATCCGCATCACCGGCAAGGGCAACAAGGAGCGGCTGTCACCCATGAGCCCGGCCGCGCGCGAAGCGCTGGATGCCTATTTGGATGTCCGCGCCGCCTTCGTGCCGCCCGGCGACAAGAACAACCGCTACCTGTTCGCCTCGCGCGGCGAGGATGGTTTTCTCACCCGGCGGCGCTTTCATCAGTTGCTCAAGGCACTGGCGCAGAAATCCGGTGTCGATCCCGCCAAAGTGTCGCCGCATGTGCTGCGCCACGCCTTTGCCACCCATCTGGTGGAAGGCGGCGCGGACCTGCGCAGTGTGCAGACCTTGCTCGGCCATGCCGACATCGCCACCACCCAGATCTATACCCATGTGGCGCGCGATCACCTGACAAAGGTGATGCGAGGGGCGCACCCCCTGGCCAAAGCCGTCAAAAAGGCCCGTTAACCTATTGGAATAGCGGAGTTCTTTAGACGTTTCCTTTCGTGGATGCCTGTGTCATTTTCCCGTCTTATTGGGTGATTTGAGCCATGCATTACCTGGAATTTGAGCGGCCCATTGCCGAGCTGGAAGGAAAAATCGTCGAGCTGCGCAAGCTTGCCGAGGAAGACCCCAGCATGGACATTGACGGCGAGGTCGCCAGCTTGCAGAGCCGCGCCGGGTCGCTGGTGGCCGATACCTATGCGCGCCTGACGCCCTGGCAGAAGGTGCAGGTGGCGCGTCATCCCGGCCGTCCGCATTTCCTGGATTACGCCCGCCACATTCTGGAAGACGTCACGCCGCTCGCCGGCGACCGCAGCTTTGGCGAAGATGAAGCCGTGGTGGCGGGGCTGGCGCGTTTCCGCGGCCGTCCCATCGCCTTTATCGGCCAGGAGAAGGGCAACGATACCCAAAGCCGCATCAAGCACAATTTCGGCTCCGCCATGCCGGAAGGCTATCGCAAGGCGGTGCGCATCTTCGAACTGGCCGACCGTTTCGGCCTGCCGGTGCTGAGTTTCTGCGATACCTCGGGTGCCTATCCCGGCGTGTCGGCGGAAGAGCGCGGCCAGGCCGAAGCCATTGCCCGCTCGATTTCGGCGGGGCTGTCGGTGAAGACGCCCTTCATCGCCACCATCATCGGCGAAGGCATGTCGGGCGGCGCCATCGCCATCGCTGCGGCCTCCCGCGTCTATATGCTGGAACATGCGATCTATTCGGTGATCTCGCCGGAGGGCTGCGCCTCCATCCTGTGGCGCAGCGCCGACAAGGCGCAGGAAGCCGCGACGGCGCTGAAGATCACCGCCCAGGACCTGCTGCAGTTGAAGATCATCGACGGCATCGTGCCCGAACCGGTGGGTGGGGCGCATCGCGCGCCCACTGAGACAATCGAGGCCGTGGCCGACCAGATCGCGGCGGGCCTGAAAGAGATGGACGGCGTTTCCGGCGAGGAGTTGCTGCGCCAGCGCCGCGCCAAATTTTTGGGCATGGGCCGCAATCTCTGATCGGACCGGGAAGGGGGCAGGATGCGCATTGCCGTGGTTGCCCTGAGCCTGATGGCCGCGTCGGGCCTGACCGGGGCGCAGGCGCGATCCGGTCCCTGCCGCCCGCTGCAGGAAATCGCATCCCTCAAAATGACCATATTGCCTGACGGTTCGCGGGTCAGCGTGCCGCTTACCATCAATGGCAGGCGGGTGGAGATGCTGGTGGATACCGGCACGGGCATGAGCAGTCTGACCAAGCCCGCCGCGGCCATGCTGGACGTCAAGAAGCGCAACAGCGCGGCGGTTCACCTGGTGGACAAGGATGGCGCCAGGGTGAGCGGCTATTACGTCGCGGACAATTTCCAGGTCGGAAAACTGACCGGCAGGGACCAGCCTTTCCTGCAGGACATCAACAGCGAGGCCACGCAAATCGCCGGCGCCATCGGCCCGGACCTGATGGTGCGCTATGATGTGGAAATGGATTTCGCGGGACAGAAGCTGATCTATTTCTCACAGGATCATTGCCCGGCGCATATCCTGCATTGGTCCAGCGATGCGGTAACCCAGGTGCCGATCAGCATCCGGGAACGCGTCAAGGATTACCCGCCGGCGATGCTTCCCGGGGCTGCCCTCAATATGCCGCAGGACATTCTGCAAGGCATGATTGCCAGGGCCGGGGCGTCCATCCTGGGCACCGATATCCGTACCAAGGTCATGCTGGATGGCCATGAGTTTACCGCCAATATCGACACCGGGCTGGACACATCCACCATCAACAGCAAGGCGGCGCGGGACACTTTCGGCGTGGCGCTGGAAGATCGCAAACCGGATACGTCCGCAGCCCAGCCGGACCAGCCCGTGCCGGCCGGGGTCGAGACTGTCACCGTCACCGGATTGCGCCAGCAGCACCGTTTCCACAACCTGGCCTTTGGCGGTGTCACCGTGGTCAATCCGCTGTTTGTGGTGAGGCCGGTTGACATGGGGGTTCGCAAGGCCGGCGATCCCAAATTGCCTGACATCACCATCGGCATGAATGTGCTCAGCAAGCTGCATCTGTATTTCGCCTTCGGCGAGCACATGCTTTACGTCAGCGCGGCGTCCAGCCGGACGCAGTAGGCGCGAGGCAGCAACACGGTCTCAAGGGGAAATTGTGAAAAACACAGTCAGGATTTGGGCGCTTGCGTCCGTTGCAGCGGTGTTGTCCAGCATCGCCATCGCCCAGAACACGCCCGATCCGCGCGCCAGGAGCGGCGAGCCTGTGATGGGCGCCAGTGGCCATATCACCATCGCGCCCAATCCGCTTCCGACCTACGCCCCGGTGACCGACGAGCAGCTGCGCAAGCCGGATCCCAACGACTGGATCATGATGCGCGGCAATTACGAAGGCTATGGCTTCAGCCCGCTCAAGCAGATCGACAAGACCAATATCAAGGGCCTGCAACTGGTGTGGTCGCGGGGCATGGAGACAGGCATCAACCAGCCCACCCCGATCGTCCACGATGGCGTGATGTTCCTGGGCAATCCCAACGATGTCATCCAGGCGATCGACGCAGTCTCGGGCGAATTGTTGTGGCAGTACCGGCGCAACCTGCCCGACGTGAGCAAAATCTTCAGCGGCCACTGGGGCCAGCGCAAGCGCAGCGTGTTCCTCTATGGCGACAAGCTCTACACGGTCACGCGTGACAATTTCCTGGTCGCGCTGGACGCCAGGACCGGCAAGCAACTGTGGCAGGTGAACCGGGGCGGCGATCTTTATGCCACCAACACCACCGGTCCGATTGTGGTGAAGGGCGTGGTGGTGGCGGGCGCCACGTGCCAATATGCGCCGTTCGGCTGTTTCGTCACCGGCAATGACGCGCAGACCGGCAAGGAGCTGTGGCGCAACTATGTGATCCCCAAGCCGGGCGAGCCGGGCAATGAAACCTGGGGCAACCAGCCCTTCGCCAAGCGCCAGATGACCGGCGTTTGGGGACCGATCACCTACGATCCCGAACTGGACCTGATTTATTACGGCTCCAGCGGCGTCGGGCTGGCGGCGGAAGGCCAGCGCGGCAATTTCGGCGCCACCATGGCGGGGACCAACACGCGCTTTGCGGTGAAGCCCAGGACCGGCGAGATCGTCTGGCGGCACCAGGTCCTGCCGGAGGACAATTGGGACCAGGAATGCACGTTCGAGATGATGCCGATCACCACGGCCGTCAACCCCGATCCCAAGGCGGAGGGCATGATGGCGGTCGGCCGCCGCGCCAAATCCGCAACCCGCCGCACCCTGACTGGTGTGCCCTGCAAGACCTCCATCATGTGGAGCTTCGATGCCGCCAAGGGCGACTTCCTGTGGGCCAAGTCCACGGCGGTGCAGAATCTGGTCAACAAGATCGACGACAAGGGCAAGGTGACCATCAATCCCGACATGGTGATGACGGACATCCACAAAACCTATTCCATATGCCCGACCCATGCCGGCGGCCGCGACTGGCCGTTCTCCGCCTATAGTCCGCAGACCAACGTGATGTATGTGCAGATGCAGAATCTCTGCACCGACATCAAGGTGCGGGCCGACAATATTCCCAGCAAGCTGCCGGACGGGTACAATGTCCTGGGCGTTGCGAAGCTTTCGGAAGGCCATTCGGGCATCGGCCGCATCGATGCCATCTCGGTGGAAACCGGCAGGACCCTCTGGAGCTGGGAAACCAAGGCGACCAATTATGCCCCCATCCTGGCGACGGCGGGCGGGCTGGTATTCAACGGCGCCCTCGACCGTTATTTCCGCGCCTTCGACCAGACGGACGGCAAGGTGTTGTGGCAGGTCCGCCTGGGTTCGCATGTGAGCGGAGCCCCCGTATCGTTCAGCAAGGACGGCAAGCAATATATCGCCGTGGCGGCGGGCGGAGGCTTCGGCGGCGGCAACTCCCCACGGCTTTTCCCGCAGATCGACCAGCCCAGCGGCTCGAACATGGTCTATGTGTTCGCCTTGCCGTAACGGCAGGTGGGCCGGCCTGGATTGACACCATTACGGCAAGTAGTAGTGTAGTTACTATGTCCGTAGTAATGTCACGACTGCGCTTGGGTTTTCCGCTCTTCGCCGTCGGCTTGAGCGCTTTGCCGGCCCTGGCGCAGGTCGAAAGCGTCACCGTCCGGGCGCTGCGTGAGAAACAGATCCAGCAATTTGTGGAAAGTCATGCCGTGGCGTCGCGCGTCGCCGGCAAGATCGGGCGCTGGGAAACCCCCATCTGCATAAAAGCCGAAGGCCTCAAGCCCGAGCTGCTGGAATTCGTGGTCCGCAGGGTCAAGGCGGTCGCCGCCGAGGTCGGCGCGCCGGTGAATCCCGACCCCGCGTGCCGGGAAAATGTGGAGATCGGCTTTGCCTCCAACCCGCAATCGGTGATGGATTACGTCCGCGACAAGCACATCAACTATCTCGGCCTTACCAAGAATGCGGGCGAAGCCGACGCGATGGCCCGGATGACCCGGCCCATCCAGGCATGGTACGCCGCGGTCACCATCGACGCCAATGGCGTCAGCCAGACCGACACACCGCCAACCGGCGCGCCCAAGTGTTTCGACCCGCCGCTCTGCCGCGTCATGGTTTCGGCCCCGGTTGTCTACTCAACCGGCACCAGGGTCAGCGACGGCATGCGCACCGGCTTCCGGAATGTGATCGTGCTGGGGGACCGCGACCGGCTGGTGAAAATGGAGATGGGGGCGATGGCCGATTACGTCGCCTTCCTGGTTCTGGCCCAGCCGGCTTCGCTGGACGATTGCGTGGAGCTGCCCAGCATTCTCAACAGCGCCCGCCTGCGCAACCGAGTCCGGTGAACTCAGCGCCACCGACATCGCCTATCTCACCGGCCTCTACAAGATGAACACCGACCGCTTGCTGGCCGGACAGAAGGAACAGATCACCTTCCAGATGAAAAAGGCGCTGGGCGCGCGTTAGGGCTATCAGCGGTGGCGCTGTCCAAACGCCCGGCGCCGCGATCCGCGCAAGAACGTAACCAAAAATAACATATGCTCTTATGCAATGTTAAGGGCGCTCCAGCCCGCGGTGCCTTACGCTTTGCTGATGCAATACCGATTATACTGTCTGGATGCCGTCACGCAGCTAATCGTCTCCGCAACGGACCTGGTCGCTCGCGACGATCTGGACGCTCTCAAGAAAGCGGAAAGGCTGTGCGAAGCGCATGCCATCGAGATATGGCAGGGCGCGCGACGTGTCGCCCGGGTCAAAAAAGACAACGCGCCGCTGAATTCCGAGGACCGTATCTCCCTGTAATACGCGCTCTGCCGGCCGCCTTGTGGCGGGGGACAGGCAATGCGATAGTGAACCATCGGAAACAGGCCGCGGACCTCGCGCTCCCCCCGCAAGGAGCGCCCATGGCACGATATTTTTTCCATGTTTCCCATCACTCATCCCAGCCGGACAGTGACGGTACCGAGTTTGCCGATCTTCAGGCGGCCCAGGCCGCCGCGGTGCGCCTGTGCGGGGAGATGATCCAGGAAATCGACGGCACCTTTTGGAAAACGCCGCTCTGGCAGTTGAAAGTCACCGACCAGGATCAGCGGCTTCTGTTCACCCTGACATTTTCAGCGGAAGAACACGCCGCGTCCAACTAGGATTCACCAGGCTTCGCCGCCGGGTCCGCGCCCTGCCGACCGATGTGCAGGTAGTTGGGATTGAAGCCGCTATAGGTCATCAGCCGGTCAATGTCCGGAATGGCAAGCAGATCGTCCTGCCAGGTAATCAGCTCTTCGCGCCGAAGCTCCTGCAACACCCTGTTCAAATGCACATTGGACACGCCGATGGTGTCCGCCAGGTCCACCTGGGTCAGCGGCAAGTTATAGCTATTTTCCGCAAGGCCGACGATGCGAAGCCGCAGCAGCAGTTCGCAGAGAACATGGGCGAGGCGCTGCACCGCTTTGCGTTGCCCGACATTGACCAGCCATTCGCGCAACACCGCCGCGTCCACCAGAGCGCAGCACCACAGGCCAATGACAGTGTCGGTTTCTGCAAAAGCTCCAGGATGCTATCGCGGGGAATATCGACCACCGTGCAGGGAGAAAGCGTGGCGATGCTGTGGTCCATCTGCTTGAGCACCACCACATGCATGTCGCAGAAATCGCCCGGCACGAGATAGGCCATGATCTGGCGGTTGCCCTCGGCGGTGAATTTGTAGCGGCAGGCAAAGCCTTCCAGCACCAGGTGAACGGAGTTGGGCTTGTCGCCCTCCGTCGCCAGGTCGGTCTGGGCAGGGACGCATCTTATGTTCTTGATGACGGAATTGAGCAGGCGCCTATCCTCGGCATCCAGAGGGGTGTAGCCCTCAAGCTTCCTGACCAGCGCATTGTCCATCGCCTTGACCCCAGCTCTCCGCAGACCTGTGTCATCGCGGTTAAAGTGCGGACGTACATAACCCGCACCCACCGTGTTCCTTTTTAACATTTGTTGATTCGCGATGCTACTTGCGAAAATTCCACGCTGCTGCCGTAACTTAGGCGGAGGGAGGCATTTCCGCGACGCGGAACGCGTTAATAGGGCTGTCGCCGGGCCAGATCCCGGTAGCTTTCGGCGATCTTGAGCCAGGCCTCGCGCACAGACCAGTCGGCCATCTTCGCCTGAAAAGCGGCATCGTTGGCCTTGGCTAAAAGCTGTTTTTTTTGGCGTCCCATCCTTGGCTAACGCCACTAAACCGCAATCGTTCTCATTGTTAAATGGAACTCGGCGGAATTGGGCACAAGCGGCGGGTCATTTCATTCGCAAACCGCTCTTACTTGTAGTTTGCGATCGAAAGTTGCGACACCCAGCCCTTGTTGCCGACTTCGTCGGACACTTCCACCCACATGCCGTCCTTGGTGCCGGTGGGATAGAGGATGGTGCCGGCTTCCAGTGGCTTGAGCACCTTGCTCTTTTCGTTGGCGCTGGCGCGCATCATGCCGGGCCGGGCCAGGGTCACGGCCTGGGCCGGGGCATCGGCCTTGGCATTGGTCGACAGGCCACCCATGTCGCCCACCAGCTTGGTATAGGCTTCGATGTAAGCCAGGATCACGACCTGGCCGATGGCGGTGTTCTGGTAGTTGCTGATTCCGGCCGCGCCAAAGCCGCCCAGCCCGAAGCCGCCGCCGCCCGCGCCGAAGCCGACATCGGTCTTGGAGCCATGGCCCTGCGCGATCGCCTGCTGCTCGCTGGTGCGCACATTGGTGACGGTCAGGACCACGTCCGCCGTCTTGGAAGAGATGCTGATGTTGGAAACGATGGCGCCGGCATAGCCGCCCATGAAGCCGCCCAGCAAGCCGCCGATATTGGTGCCGCCGGAATTGCCGTTCTTGGAGGCGATGTCAGGGACCAGGATGTAGTCCGCGGCGCGAACCTGGCCGGAACCGATATTGGCGCCGCCCTGCAAGGTGCCGCCGGACGCCAAAGCGCGTTCCTGCTGCGCCATTTCAAAACCCTTGCCGCGGTCCACCAGGGTGAAGCAGCCGGACTTCATCACAAAGACCTTCAGCAGCGCCTCGGGCGATTCCAGGCCCAGGCCTTCCCACCACCTGGTGTCCGGCTCGCGGATGGCCAGGGCGCCGATCTTGCGGCCGCAGGTGGGAATCTCGGCCGTCTTCTGGGCCGTCTTGCTGTCGACGGAGGCGGCGGACGCCGGCACCATCGGAACGGTGGTGGAAACAACGAGGCCGGCGGACGCCGCGGTCGCCAGAAACTTTGCCAGACGCATGATGAACCCCTTCAAAATCCGTGCGCATGGTTATACGCCCCCGCGCGGCCGGCAGATTAGCCCAAGGTGAAATTTCTGCAATATCAAGGAACTGACATGCGCGCCGAGCCGCTCGCCCAAGCTCGCGGCGTTCGCTGCTTTCGCAGGTCCACCGGACCTGCTCACCCCCTGCGGGGGCCGCAATTCACTCCCACCAGCCCTTATGTTTGAACCACATAAGCGGAATCAGGGCGCTGACGGCGATCAGGACCAGCGCCAGGGGGTAGCCATAGGGCAGGGCCAGTTCGGGCATGAAATGGAAATTCATGCCGTAAATCCCCGCCACGAGGACCGGCGGGATGCCCACCGTGGACCAGATGGTCATGACCTTGAACAGGTCGTTCTGCTCGGTGGAAATGAAGCCCAGGTCGGCGTCCAGCAGGAACTGGATCTTGTCGGTGAGATGGACTTCGTATTCGTTCAGCGACTGGACATCCGCGGCCGCCACCTTCAGCCGCGCCTTGACCTGTGTATCCAGCCAGCCATCGCCATGTTCGATCACGAACGGCATGGCCCGCTGCAGCACCAGCAAGGTGTCGCGGATGTGTGACAGCCGCTCGCCCATGTCGCCGATCTCCACCAGCGTGTCGCGCAGCATGCGGTTGACCCGCGCCACCTTGTTCTTCTGCCAGTCCTGCATGTCCTTGTGGAAGATGCGCTGGGAAATCCTCAGCGCCTCGGAACGCAGTTCCTCCAGCCGGTCGGCGCCATAGTCCACCACCGCCTCGATAATGACCATGAAGATGTCCGGCGCGGTGCGGGCGCGCCGTTCCACCCGCTTGACGATGGCATCCATCGTATGGAGGTGGGTGAAGCGAATGGTGACGAGAAGGTCTTTGGTCAACACAAAACCCAGCGGCGTGGTTTCGTCCTCGCCTTCGCCGGGCTTCTTGTGCGGCGTCACCGGCACCGAGATGGTGAAAGCGTCGTCTTCATACTGAAGCCGGCTGGAGAATTCGATTTCCTCCAGCTGGTCGCGCGGCGGAATGTCCAGGCCATAGGTGGTGCAGGCCTCGCCGATCTCTTCATTGGTGGGATTGTACAGGTCCACCCAGACCGTCTTGCCGCCGGATTGATGCTCTGTCAGCACGTGTGAAGCCTCCCGTTACACCGATAATGCAATTTGTTCTGGATTGGATCGCAAAGACACCTCGTTTCCTCTCCCCTTGTGGGAGAGGAAGAAAAATCATTGTGTTGGCGGAGCCGTAGCGACGCTCAACCCACTGATTTTTCAGGTGAGGGGTGAGTTGGGCGGTGAACGCACCCTTCACCCGCAAAATCTAAGCACTTAGCGCCGCTACGCTTTGCTAAGTGCAAGATTTTGCGCCCTCTCCCACAAGGGGAGAGGGAACTATGCCAGCGCGCCATGACAATGTTTGTATTTCCGTCCTGAACCGCACGGGCAAGGCGCGTTGCGCTGGACCCGCTCCCAGGTCTTGGGATTGTTGGGATCCACCGCCGCCTCTTCCGCATAGGCGCCGGCCACTTCCACTTCATTCTCGCCGGTCAGCGGATTGATGTGGGACGCATGCATGGCGGGCAGGGGCGTCTGTTCCAGCGGCTGCGGGTTGGTCTGGATCTGGACATTCATCAGCTGGCGCACCACTTCGGTGCGCAGCTTGGACAACAGGGTCTGGAACAGCTCGAAGGAGTCGCCCTTGTATTCGTTCAGGGGGTCGCGCTGACCGTAGCCGCGCAAGCCCACATACTGGCGCAGGTGATCCAGGTCCACGATATGCTCGCGCCAGTCATGGTCCAGGGTCTGGAGCAGGATGGCCTTTTCGACATAGCGCATCACTTCGACGCCATATTCGGCGGTGCGGGCGGCGGCGCGGGTTTCCACCGCCTTTTGGATGCGCTCGCGGACTTCCTCGTCGGCGATGCCTTCTTCCTTGGTCCATTCCACCACCGGCAATTCGATGCCGAAGATGGCGCGCACCTCGTCCTGCAGCCCCACGGCGTCCCACTGCTCGGCATAGGCCTTTTCGGGAATGTGGCGCGTCACCAGCCGCTCCACCACGTCTTCGCGGAAGTCGGCGATCTGGTCGGACACGTCTTCGGAGGACATGATCTCCTTGCGCTGGTCGAAGATCACCCGGCGCTGGTCGTTCAGCACATCGTCATATTTCAAGATGTTCTTGCGGATCTCGAAGTTGCGCGCCTCGACCTTCTGCTGCGCCTTTTCCAGCGCCTTGTTCACCCAGGGATGGGTGATGGCTTCGCCGGCTTCCAGCCCCAGCTTGGTGAGGATGGCGTCCATCCGCTCCGAGCCGAAGATGCGCATCAAATCGTCCTGGAGGGACAGGAAGAATTTGGAGGCGCCCGGATCGCCCTGGCGACCGGACCGGCCGCGCAGCTGGTTGTCGATGCGGCGGCTTTCATGCCGCTCGGTGCCGATCATGTAGAGGCCGCCGGCGGCCAGCGCCTTCTGCTTGTTGACGGCGACTTCGGCGCGGATCGCATCGGTCTTGGTGGTCAGTTCATATTCGTCGGTGATGCCGACCAGCTCGGCCTTGATCCGCATGTCGGCATTGCCGCCCAGCTGGATGTCGGTGCCGCGGCCGGCCATGTTGGTGGCGATGGTCACCGCCCCGGGCACGCCGGCCTGGGAGACGATGAAGGCTTCCTGCTCGTGATAGCGCGCGTTCAGCACATTGTGCTGGATGTTGCGCTTCTTCAGCAGCGCGGAGAGATTTTCGGACTTCTCGATCGAGGTGGTGCCGACCAGCACCGGCTGGCCGCGTTCGCGGCATTCGATGATCAGCTTGATGATGGCGTCGTTCTTCTCGGCCTCTGAGCGATAGACCTCGTCGTCAGCATCCTTGCGCGCCACCACCACATTGGTGGGAATTTCCAGCACGTCCAGCTTGTAGATGTCCATGAATTCGGCGGCTTCGGTCAGGGCCGTGCCGGTCATGCCCGCCAGCTTGTCATAGAGGCGGAAGTAATTCTGGAAGGTGATCGAGGCGAGGGTGACGTTTTCCGGCTGGACCTGGACCTGTTCCTTGGCTTCCAGCGCCTGGTGCAACCCTTCGGAAAAGCGGCGGCCTTCCATCATGCGGCCGGTGAACTCGTCGATGATGATGACCTGGTCGTTCTTGACGATGTAATCCTTGTCCTTGTGGAACAGCTTGTGCGCCTTCAGCGCCTGGTTCACGTGATGGACGGTGGTGATGTTCTCGGTATCGTAGAGATCGCCGCTTTCCAGGATGCCCGCCGCCTTGAGCAGCTGGGACATGTGCTCGTTGCCGGCTTCGGTCAGCGACACCTGGCGGGACTTTTCGTCCAGGTCGAAATCTTCCTTGACCAGCGAGGACATCACCGCGTCGACGGCGCGATAGGTCTCGCTCTGGTCTTCGGTGGGACCGGAGATGATCAGCGGGGTGCGGGCTTCGTCGATCAGGATGGAGTCGACCTCGTCCACGATGGCGAAGCTGTGTCCGCGCTGGGCCATGGCGTCCAGCGAGTATTTCATGTTGTCGCGCAGGTAATCGAAGCCGAACTCATTGTTGGTGCCGTAGGTGATGTCGGCGGCATAGGCGGTCTTGCGTTCCGCATCGTCCAGGCCATGGACGATGACGCCCACGCTCATCCCCAGGAAGCGGTAGATCTGGCCCATCCATTCGCTGTCGCGCTTGGCGAGATAGTCGTTGACCGTGACGACATGCACGCCTTCGCCGGCCAGGGCGTTGAGATAGGTGGGCAGGGTGGCGACGAGGGTCTTGCCTTCGCCGGTCTTCATCTCGGAAATGTTGCCCTTGTGCAGGACCATGCCGCCGACCAGCTGCACGTCGAAATGGCGCTGGCCCAGAGTGCGCTTGGCGGCCTCGCGGACCACGGCAAAGGCTTCGGGGAGCAGATCGTCCAGATCCTCGCCGGCGGCCAGCCGCTCGCGGAAGGCAGGGGTCATGGCGGCCAGTTCGGCGTCGGACATGGCCTGAAAGCGGGGCTCCAGGGCGTTGATCTTGGCGACGGGCCCCCACAAAGGCTTGACCTTGCGGTCATTGGCCGAGCCGAAAAACGTTCTGGCGAGCGAACCCAGCATGAAATCCTCTACATCGGGCCGGTATTGAGGGCGCAAAACCGCCTTTTCCGCATGGCGGCCGCGCGGGAGACATAAGAACGCGCTACTCTCTTGTCAAACTGGGGGTTTTTAACAATATCCGCCCCCATCCAAAGGGGATTTTCTGGGGAAATGGCCAAAAGCAGCAAAGCGACTCAAAAAGGCGGTTCGGCGGTCTCCCCGCTGGCCCCCAAGGCCTTCCCCAAGCTGCCGCCCCTAGCCGGGGTCCGGCTGTCCACAACGGCCGCCGGGGTCCGCTATGCCCAGCGTACCGACGTGCTTTTGGCGCTTCTGGCGCCGGGCACCCAGGTCGCGGGGGTCTTTACCACCTCCAGGACGGCCTCGGCGCCGGTCTTGTGGTGCCAGGCCAACCTCAAGGGCGGCGAAGCCAATAACCGGCAAGCAAGGGTGCTGGTGGTGAACAGCGGCAACGCCAACGCCTTCACGGGCAGGATCGGGCAGGAGGGCGTGCGCGCCATTGCCGAGGAAGCCGCCGCTGTGGCGCGCTGCCGGGCTTCGGAAGTGTTCATGGCCTCGACCGGGGTGATCGGCGAGCCACTGCCCGAGCAGAAGATCGTCAAGGTACTGTCGCGGTTGGTGGGCGAGGGCGCCGCCGGCAACTGGCGCGCCGCCGCCGACGCCATCATGACCACGGATACCTACGCGAAGGGCGCCACTGCCACCGCGATGATCGACGGCGTGAAGGTGACTATCAACGGCATCGCCAAGGGCTCGGGCATGATCGCGCCCGACATGGCGACCATGCTGAGCTTTGTCTTCACCGACGCCAACCTGCCGGCGTCCGTACTGCAGGAATGCCTGAGCGCCGGCGTGGGGCCGTCGTTCAATTCCATCACGGTGGATTCTGATACGTCCACCAGCGACACGCTCATGCTGTTCGCGACGGCCAAGGGCGGCAAGCACACCGCCATCGCCAAGGCCAGCGACAAGAAGCTCACCGAATTCCGCCGCGCGCTGGATGGTGTGCTGCTGGATCTGGCGCTGCAGGTGGTTAAGGACGGCGAGGGCGCGCACAAACTGGTGCGGATCGAAGTGTCGGGCGCGGAGACAGATGCCGCCGCCAAGCGCATCGGGATGTCCATTGCCAATTCGCCGCTGGTCAAGACCGCCATCGCCGCCGGTGACGCCAATTGGGGCCGGGTGGTCATGGCGGTGGGCAAGGCCGGCGAAGCCGCCGACCGCGACAAGCTGAAGATTTCCTTCGGCAACCATGTCGTGGCCGAAAAGGGCATGCGCGCCGCCAAATACAGCGAGGCGGCCGCGACCAAGGCGGTGTCGGGCCGCGAGGTGGTGATCGCGGTGGATATCGGCCTTGGCCAGGGCAAGGCGCGGGTTTGGACTTGCGATCTCACCCACGCCTATATCGACATCAATGGCAGTTATCGTTCCTGAAATGATTGCGCGACGTGACGTTCTGAGCGCTGCCGCCCTGTTGGTGCCGGGTCTGGCATTGGCCGCCGACGACCCCATCGCGGCGCTGGAGAAAAACAGCGGCGCGCGCATTGGCGTGGCGGCGTGGGACAGCGGCAGCGGGAAGACCTTGCTGCACCGGTCGGACGAACGCTTCATCGGCTGCAGCAGTTTCAAACTGTCGCTGGCGGCGCTGGTGCTGTCACGCGCGGATGCCGGACAGTAAAAACTTTCGCGGGTGATTCATTATCCGCCGCCGACTTTGGGCGTATCGCCCGCCACCACCAAAAACCAGGCCAGCGGCACGACGGTCATCGATCTGTGCGAGGCCGCGGTGATCTACAGCGACAACACCGCCGCCAATCTTTTGCTGGACGCGGTAGGCGGGCCCGCAGCGGTAACGCAATTCTGGCGCAGCCTGGGCGATTCCGTTTCGCGGCTGGACGACAATGAGCCGGCGCTGAATGCGCCCGATCCCGTGCGCAACACCGCCACCCCGGCCGCGATGCTGGGCAACCTGAAAAAAATGCTGCTGGGCCAGGCCCTATCGCCGGAGGCACATACGCGCCTGCTGGGCTGGATGCATGCCAACACCACCGGCGCGACCACGCTCAAGGCCGGCCTGCCGGCGGACTGGAGAGTCGGCGACAAGACCGGGCGCAATCCCGCACCGGGCTTCGTCGCGGACCTCGCCATTATCACCCCGCCAAACCGCAAACCGGTCCTGGCGGTTGTCTATACCGCCAAGGCCAATGACGCGGTGGTGGCGTCGGTCGGCAAAGTCATCGCCGACCGCTTCGCCTAGACCAATTCCGCGTCGAGGCTGATGTCCGCCTTCAGCACCTTGGACACCGGGCAGCCTTTTTCCGCCTTGGCCGTAAGCTCCTTGAACTTGTCGGCATCGATGCCGGGAATCTTCGCCCGCAAGGTGAGATGCGACTTGGTGATGGCAAAACCGTCGCCCTGTTTTTCCAGGGTGATCTCGGCCTTGGTGTTCATTTCCTCGGCGGTGAAGCCGGCTTCGCCAAGGATCAAAGAAAGCGCCATGGTGAAGCAGCCGGCATGGGCCGCTCCGATCAGTTCTTCGGGATTGGTGCCGGGCTTGCCCTCAAAGCGGCTGGCGAAGCCGTAGGGATATTCGCTGAGCGCCCCGCTTTTGGTGGTGATGGCGCCCTTGCCGTCCTTCAGGCCGCCCTGCCATTTTGCCGTGCCAAATGTTGTCATGCTTTCTCCTTGAATTGGAATATTCGGGACAATTTCGTACAAGGGTTAACCCGTGCTAACCATCCTGTTTAACTTCAGCTTAGCCACGTGACACCAGAATGACCACGCCGCAACCTGTCGTCCTTGTCGTTGCGGTGGCGTTGGTGGATCCGGACGGCCGCGTGCTCATCGCACAGCGTCCCGAAGGCAAAAACATGGCGGGGCTATGGGAATTTCCCGGTGGGAAGGTCGAGGCCGCAGAACGGCCGGAACAGGCGCTGATCCGCGAACTGGCGGAAGAGCTTGGCATCGCGGTGAGGCACGCCTGTCTCGCGCCATTCACCTTTGCTTCGCATACCTACGACGCGTTTCACCTTTTGATGCCGCTTTACATCTGCCGCCGCTGGGACGGTACGCCCCAGCCGCGGCATCATGCGGCCCTGAAATGGGTCCGCCCGCGCGACATGAAGGATTTTCCCATGCCCGCGGCCGACTTGCCGCTTATTCCCATGCTGCGCGATCTTTTGTGAGAGAAGCCGCCGCGGATGTAGGCGGCACCACGGCGATAGAATATGCCCTGGTCGCCGGCCTGATCGCCCTGGTGATCATCACCGCGGTGTCGGCGCTGGGCACCACGATTTCCTCCACCTTTTACGCCAACATCGCGACCGCGCCTTAATCAGCGGTCCTTGAGCGGCTGTTCGTCGGTGCCCAGCGCTTCAGCCAGCCGCGATTTTGCGCTGCCGGGCTTGAGCGGTTGCTGCTGGCTGTCATGCGGCGTCCAGCCGGTGAGATAGATCGTCTCGAACCGCGCCAAGAGCTTGCCGTCTTCCGCATGATGTTCGGCGTAATGCCCAAGCAGCGCCGCCAAGGTGTCGCGGCGCAACGGTTTGCGGCTGCGCTCGGCCAGAACATTGGTCAGGCCATGGGCGCGTAGGTCGCGCGCCAGGCCGGAAAAATCCTTGTAACGCACTGTCAGCCGCTCGACATCGCTGACGGGCAGTGCAAAGCCGGCCCGCTGCAGCAACGCCCCCACATCGCGTACATCGGCGAGGGGCGAGACGCGCGGGCTGATGCCGCCGCGCGTGGCGGTCTCGGCATGAGCGAAGGCGTCGCGCAATTCGCTTAAGGTGGCCCCGCCCAGCAGTGCACCGACGAACAGTCCGTCCGGCTTCAAGGCGCGGCGGATCTGCACCAGCGCGCCGGGCAGGTCGTTGACCGCCTGCAGGGAATAGAGACTGACGGCGAGGTCGAACGAACCTTCCACTGCCAGGATTTCGCGGCTGTCGAACGGCATGCTGGTCCAATGCGTTGCAAAGGGCACAATCTCCGGCGCGGGCGCATCGCCAACCCACAAACCCCGTTCGAATTTGCGCGTCACCGCCGCCAGCCGGTCGGCCAATCCCTCCGCCGCTGCCTGGTCCAGAAACCGGTCACCCGCCAGCCGCGCCGCCCGGGCGCGCGCGTTCTGGCTGGCGGCAAAGTCAAAAAGGGGCGGGCGCGTTTGCGTCATCGGCGCTAGACTTATCACAGGAAGGAGGGGCCGCCATGCTGGGGACTATCGCCAAGCCGGTTCTGGACCTGTTGTTTCCGCCGCTATGCATCGGCTGCCGCGCGGCGGTGGGCGAGGCGGGCTTTTGCGCTGCGTGCTGGAGCGGCATCACTTTTCTCGATGGTCCCGGCTGCGCCTGTTGCGGCATCCCGTTTCCCGTGGCGCTGGAAGGCGAAAATACTTGCGCCGCCTGCCTGGCCAATCCGCCGGCCTTCGACAGCGCCCGCGCCATCATGGCCTATGACGACAACAGCCGCGGCGCCATCCTGGCGCTGAAACATGCCGACCGGCTGGACCTGGTGCCGGGCTTTTCCCGCTGGCTGGGCCGCGCCGGTCGCACCATCCTGGCAGAGTGCGACCTGGTGGTGCCGGTGCCGCTGCATCGTGCGCGGCTCTGGCAGCGGCGCTACAACCAGTCGGCCGAAATGGCGCGGCGGCTGGCGCGGGATTGGAATCTCGGTTTCGGGAATTCATTGGTCCGCAGCCGCGCCACTCCCAGCCAGGGCGCCATGGCCAGCGCCAAGGCGCGCCGCCGCAATGTCCAGCGCGCGTTCCAGGTTCCCGCGCCGGCGCAGGTCGCGGGAAAAACCTTGCTGCTGCTGGACGATGTGATGACCACCGGGGCGACGGTCCAGGCCTGCGCCCGGGCCTTGAAACGGGCGGACGCGGCACACGTTCACGTCCTAACCCTGGCGCGCGTTGTGAAGGCGCAGGACGTGCTTATATAGAGCCGGAAGCCGCGAGTCTGAGCCATGAAAACCGTCCGGATGTATACCACCCCGATCTGCCCCTATTGCGTGCGGGCCAAGTCGCTATTCAGGAAAAAGGGCGTCGAAGTCGAGGAAGTGGATGTCCTGATGGATGTCGAGGCGCGCGAGGAAATGGAAGCCAAGACCGGCGGCGCCCGCAGCGTGCCGCAGATCTTTGTCGGCGACACCCATGTCGGCGGCTGCGACGAGCTTTACGCCCTGGAGCGGGACGGCAAGCTGGACCCGCTTCTGGCCTGACGTTTTATTTCCCCCTCCGGCTTTCGCTGCCTGTCGGGCGCTCGGCAAGACGGAAGCTCGTTGAAGCTTTTGCGAAATTCGGCCTCACGCCCTCGGTCAGCTACAGCCACCTCCCCCGCCTGCGCGCTAACGCGCGCGCAGGGGAGGCGGGCCTGTGTGCGCTGCACACTGGACAAAGCCGGCGGACGCCCGGAAGATGGACGCCAATTCATTCAAAAGGGGAAGAACGCCATGAGAAAACTGCTGCTTGCCTCCGTTGCCCTGATGCTGGCCGCGCCCGCCGCGTTCGCCCAGATGAATCCCGCGCCCACCATCGCCCCGGCGCCCACCGCCGATGAAATGAAGATGCCGCGCCCGCCCCGCGCCGCCGGCATTCCCACCGCCGTGGCCGTGGAAGCCGCGCTGGAAGCCAACCGCGTCTGCCTCGGCAACACCTACAAGACCACCGCCATGATCGCCGACAGCGCCGGCGTGCCGATCGTGGTGATCTCCAATGACGGCGCCGCCGCCGTCACCCAGCGCATCGCCATGAGCAAGATCCAGGCGGTGCTGAAGTACAAGATGAGCAGCGGTGACGTCGCCAAGAAGGCCGCCGCCGATCCGGCGTTCAAGGCCGAGGTCGCCGCCAACCCGATGATCGAGACTGCCCGCCAGGGCGCGCTGGCGATCATGAAAGGCTCCGAGACCATCGGCTTCTTTGCCGTGTCCGGCGCGCCGGGCGGCGACAAGGACGAGGTCTGCACCAGCGCAGGGCTCGCCAAGATCGCCGGCAAGTATTAAGAGCCTTCGCGTTTTCGAAGCGGGATCGGTTATGCTCAAGGCATGACCGGTCCCGTTTCTTTTAAGGCTGCCTGCGTCCAGCTTCGCGCGTCCGGCGATGTGGCGCAGAATATCCGCGACACCTCGGCCTTGGTGCGCGAGGCGGCCGGCCAGGGCGCGCGTTTCATCGCCACCCCGGAAAATACCAACATCATGGCGCAGGATGGGCGTGCCAAGATGGCCGCGACCTTCGTCGAAGCCGATGATCCGTCGTTGCCGGCCTTCTCGGACCTGGCGAAAGCGTTGAATGTTTGGCTGCTGATTGGTTCTCTGCACATCAAGGTCAGCGATACCAGGACCGCCAACCGCTCCTATCTGTTCGCGCCCGATGGCGGTATCCGGGCGCGCTACACCAAGATCCATTTGTTCGACTCCACGCTGGCGTCTGGCGAGAGCTATCGGGAATCCAGCACGGTGGAAGCCGGCCGTGAGGCGGTGCTGGCCGACACCGAATTCGGGCCGGTGGGCATGACGGTCTGTTATGACCTGCGCTTTCCGCAGCTTTACCGACGCCTGACGCATGCGGGCGCTTTTGCCTTCACCATCCCGTCGTCCTTCACGGTGCCCACCGGCGAAGCCCATTGGCATGTGCTGATGCGCGCGCGCGCCATCGAGAACGGGGCTTTCGTGATTGCCCCGGCCCAGGGCGGATTGCACGCCAATGGCCGCAAGACCTATGGCCACAGCCTGATCGTGGGGCCGTGGGGCGAGGTGCGAGGTGCTGGCGGAAGCGGGAACTGAACCCGGGGTTATCGTGGCTGAGATTGATCCGCATTTGTCGGTGGCGGCCCGGGCAAAAGTTCCCAATCTTCAGCATGACCGGGACTTCACAGGACCGTAGCAAAAGTCTTGCGAATCATCCGGGGCCGGATCATCCTTGGCGCTCAGCCTGGGGGCAGGCTGGTCTGGAGCATTCAGAAGTGATCGCGTATTCGCTTCGGTGCCATCGGGGGCACGAATTCGAAGGCTGGTTTCGGGACAGCACTGCGTTCGATGAACAATCGGGCAGCGGGCATGTGAGTTGTCCTGCCTGCAATTCCGTGCGCGTCGAAAAAGCCATCATGGCGCCGGCGGTCAGCGGCACCAAGAAGAGCATGCGCTCTAAGGCCGAGGCCAAGCAGATGCGCCAGTTCGCGACGGGCCTGCGCAAATATGTCCAGGAGAATGCCGACTATGTCGGCCCCAACTTCGCCGAGGAAGCCCGCAAGATCCATTATGGCGAAACCCCGGACCGCCACATCTATGGCGAAGCAACGCCCAAGGACGCGCAGGAGCTGGTGGAGGAAGGCGTCGATGTCGCGCCGTTGCCTCCGGACCTGGAAGGCGCCAACTAGCGCTTCGCCACAATCATGTAGTTCACGTCTACATCAGACGACAATTTCCAGTCCCAACCCAGCGGATCGAAAGAAACACCCTGTGTTTTCAGGATGGTTAGGCCACTTTCTTCCAGCGATGTCTTAAGCCCAGCGGGCGGAATAAAGCGGTTCCAGTCATGGGTGCCGCGTGGCAGCCAGCCCAGCACATATTCGGCCCCGATCTTGGCCAGGGCCAGGCTTTTGAGGGTCTTGTTCAGGGTAGCGACCAGGGTCAGCCCGCCCGGTTTCACCAGGGCAGTGCAGGCGGCGAGGTACGCGGGCACGTCCGCCACATGCTCCACCACCTCCATGTTCAGCACCACGTCGAATCGGGCGGCTTCCTCCACCAAAGCCTCGGCGGTGGTGGCGCGGTAATCGATGTCGAGTCCCGATTGGGCGGCATGGGCCTTGGCGGTGCCGATATTGCGCTCCGAGGCATCAGCGCCGGTGACGGCGAAGCCCAACCGCGCCATCGGCTCTGACAACAGCCCGCCGCCGCAGCCGATATCCAGCAGCGACAAGCCTTCGAACGGGCGCAAGGACCGCGCATCGCGTCCGAAATGCGCCGCGGCTTCGCTTCGGATGAAGCCCAGCCGCACCGGATTGAACTTGTGCAGGGGCGCGAACTTGCCCGTCGGGTCCCACCATTCGGCGGCGATGGCGGAAAATTTGGCGACTTCGGCGGGATCGATGGTGGACGTCATGCCTCGTCCTCATACCAGACCGAGAACAGGATCACGGCCGCTCCGGTGTGAGTGTCCGTGGGAGTCAGCTTGGTCTCGGTGTGCCGTATGGCGACGCGGCCGGGTTCGGCGGACAGCCACTCGTTGACGGCCGCCACGATCGCGTCCGAATCTCCACCGCTGAACATCTTGAATTTCATGCCGATTTTCCGATTCCGGTGGACCTTTTTTTGAAGGGTTGAGCCACGGAGTAACCCCGTCTACATAGGCCGCCGCAAACAGCAGGGCAAATCAGGCCCTTAGAGGGATTTGACGTGGCGACGATTGCGATGAAATTCGGCGGCACCTCGGTGGCCGACATCGAGCGCATCCGCCATGTCGCCACCCTGGTGAAGCGCGAAGTCGAGCGCGGCAACAAGGTCGCCGTGGTGGTCTCCGCCATGGCGGGGGAAACCAACAAGCTGGTGGCCTGGACCAACGAGGCGGCGCATGGCACCCACAATCTGGCCATGCCCGACCAGCGCGAATATGACGTCGTGGTTGCGGCGGGCGAGCAGATTACCTCGGGCCTGCTCGCCATCACCCTGAACGCCATGGGCGTGAAGGCGCGCTCCTGGCTGGGCTGGCAGGTGCCGATCAACACATCCGCCGTGCATGGCTCGGCTCGCATCGAAGGCGTGCCGGCCTCTGACATGAAGCGCGCCATTGAGAATGGTGAAGTGGCGGTGGTGGCGGGGTTCCAGGGCGTCGCGCCCGGCACGCGCATCTCGACCCTGGGACGCGGCGGCTCGGACACATCGGCGGTGGCTGTGGCGGCCGGCATCGGCGCGGTGCGCTGCGACATCTATACCGACGTCGATGGCGTCTACACCACCGATCCGCGCATCGTTCCCAAGGCGCGACGGCTGGAAAAGATCGCTTACGAAGAAATGCTGGAAATGGCGTCGCTGGGCGCCAAGGTCCTGCAGACGCGTTCGGTGGAAATCGCCATGCTGCACCGGGTGCCGACCCGCGTGCTTTCGACCTTCACGCCCGATGTGGGCGGCACCCTGTTATGCGACGAGGAAGACATCGTGGAAAAGAAGCCAGTCACCGGCATCGCCTACAGCCGCGATGAAGCCAAGATCACCCTGCACAAGGTGCCGGACAAGCCCGGCGTCTCCGCCGCCATTTTCGGGCCCTTGGCCGATGCCGGCGTCAATGTGGACATGATCGTCCAGAACGTCTCCGAAGACGGCGAGACCACCGACCTGACCTTCACCTGCACCCGCGGGGAGCTGACCCGTGCCCTGGCGGCGATCGAAACCCATGCCAAGGAAATCCGCTATCGCGCCGTCACCCACACCGCCGATGTGGCCAAGGTCTCGATCATCGGCATCGGCATGCGCGCCCATCCCGGCGTCGCCCAGCTGATGTTCCGCACCCTGGCCGACAAGGGCATCAACATCGAGGTGATCTCGACTTCCGAGATCAAGGTCAGCGTCCTGATCGCCGAGGAATATGTCGAGCTGGCGGTGCGCGCCCTGCATTCCGCTTATGAGCTGGATGCGGCATAGGCCCGGTTGATCGCGCCAGCCGCTTGCGGCATGTTACGTGCGATTTTGAACAGTTGCGTCGTCAGCCTGCCGCCATTTTCGCGGCGTTACCAATTTGTTGGGGGCATTTATGACCGATACTGTCCTGGGCGCGGGAGCGCGCGCGGACTCGCGATATTTCTATTTCCGCATGGCGCTGGCCTGCATGGCCGTCGCCTTCATCGGCTTCGCACCCACCTATTGGGCGCCGATGGCCAAAGGCACCTTCCGGGCGGCGCCGGTCTATCACCTGCATGGGCTGGTCTTCTTCTCCTGGACGCTTTATTTCGTCTTCCAGACCTGGCTGGTGGCGTCGGGTCAGACCATCCGGCACCGCAGCGTCGGCCTGATCGGCATCTCTCTCGCCACGGCGATGACCTTTTTCGGAATCCTGATCAGCATTCTTTCGGTCCGGCGCGATACCATGGCGGGCATAGGCGAGGCGGCGAGAACCTTCATGATCGTGCCGCTGACGGATATCGCGCTGTTCGCCGCCTTCGTTGTTCTTGCCATGGTCTATCTGCGCCGCGCCGAATGGCACAAGCGGTTCATGCTGCTGGCCATGATCGTGCTGATGCCCGCGCCGGTCGCTCGATGGTTCCTCACCTTCCTGGCGCCGCCGGGCGCCCCAACCGTGCCACCGGTGTCTGTCGCCACCGGTCCGGTCGTGGTTGCCAGCCTGCTGCTCATGACAGCGATGCTGCATGACTGGCGCAGCCGCGGCCGCCCGCATGCCGTCTATCTCTGGGGCGGTGGCGCTTTTCTAGCCGTCATGCTGCTGCGCATACCTGTAAGCACCACCCCGGCCTGGCAGGCCATTGCCACCGTTCTGGCGCGATTGGCGGGATAAGCACCATCTCGCCATGACAAGGCGGGGCTTATCGGCATAATGAGCGCGAATCCACGGGACTGATTTAATGCCAGCCGCCGGCGGCCCACGCCTTTTGCTTCGCCGCCTGCGCGAGATCATGGCGGAACAGACCTCCGCCCAGATGCGGCTGGACAAGCTGGTCACCACCATCGCCTCCAACATGGTGGCGGAGGTCTGTTCCATCTATCTGCGCCGCGCCGGCAAGGTGCTGGAACTGTTCGCCACCGAAGGCCTACGCCCCGAAGCCGTCCACAACACCCGCCTGAGGGAAGGCGAGGGTCTGGTCGGCATGGTCGGTGAGACCGCGGAAGCCGTGAACCTGTCGGACGCGCCGTCGGACCCGCACTTCTCCTATCGGCCGGAAACCGGCGAAGACCCGTTCAAGTCCTTCCTGGGCGTGCCCATCGTGCGCGGCGGCCAGGTGTTCGGCGTCTTGACGGTGCAGAACAAGGCCGAGCGCATCTATGCCGAGGAAGAGGTCGAGGCGCTGCAGACCGTGGCCATGGTGCTGGCCGAGGTGGTGGCGCAAGGCGGATTCTTCAACGTTGCCGAACTGGACGAGCCGGAACTGCGTATCGACCGGCCGCGCAAGTTCGTGGGCGACGGATTGTCCGACGGGGTGGCGGTGGGCCGGGTGGCGCTGCACGAACCGCGCGTCAAGGTCGAGCGCATGATCGCCGACAATCCGCTGGACGAGCTCAAGCGATTGGAAGCCGCCATCGGCTCCTTGCGCGAATCCGTGGACCAGATGCTGGCCTCCAGCGAGCTCGACCTGACAGGCGAGGGGCGCGAGGTAATCGAGGCCTACCGGCTGTTCGCTTACGACCAGGGCTGGCGCCAGCGTATGCGCGATGCGGTGCGCACCGGCCTGACCGCGGAAGCGGCGGTGGAACGCGTCCAGGACGAAACCCGCCTTCGGGTGCAGCGCATGGGCGATCCCATCCTGCGCGAGCGGGCGCATGATTTCGACGATCTGGCGCGGCGGCTCCTGCGCCACCTGACCGGCGAGGAAGTGGCTGACCGCAGCCTGCCGGCCAATGCCGTGCTGGTGGCGCGAGGCATGGGCCCGGCGGAACTCCTGGACTATGGCCGCGACAAGCTGGTGGCGCTGGTGCTGGAGGAGGCCGCGTCCACCAGCCACGTCGCCATCGTCGCCCGTTCCATGGGCCTGCCCATGGTCTCGTCGCTGGATGGCATCGCCGACAATGCCCGCGCCGGGGATTCCATCGCGGTGGACGGCGAGATGGGCGAGGTGCATCTGCGCCCGGCTGGCGAAATCGTCAAAGCCTTTGAAGACAAGCGCGAGCTGCGCGTCCAGGCCCAGGCGCGCTTCGCCGCCGTGCGCGATCTGCCGGCGGTGACTCGCGACGGCGTTGGCATCCGGCTGATGATGAATGCGGGGCTTGAGTTCGACATGCCGCAGCTTGGCCAGTCGGGCGCCGACGGCATCGGCCTGTTCCGCACCGAGCTGCAATTCATGATCGGCGAGACCATGCCGCGCCTGGCGGACCAGGAAGCCTTCTACAAAAAGATCCTGGATGCGGCGGGCGACAAGCCGGTGGTGTTCCGCACCCTCGATCTGGGCGGCGACAAGGTGCTGCCTTATGCGCGCTGGGAGCGGGAGGAAAATCCCGCGCTCGGCTGGCGCGCCATCCGCATCGCGCTCGATCGTCCCGCCTTGCTGCGCTACCAGGTCCGCGCCTTGCTGCGCGCCAGCATGGGCCGCACTTTGCGCATTTTGCTGCCGATGGTTTCCGACGTGGACGAATTCAACCGCGCCCGCGCCCTGGTGGACCGCGAGCTGGAACGGGCGCGGCTGCTCAACCTGGGACGCCCGACCCAGGTGCTGGTGGGCGCCATGCTGGAAGTGCCGGCGCTGGCCTTCATGCTGCCGCAGCTGATGCGCTCGGCCGATTTCGTCTCCATCGGCTCCAACGATCTGTTGAGCCTGGCCTTTGCCGTGGACCGCACCAACCCGCGCGTGTCCAAGCGCTATGACAATCTCAATCCCGCTTCGCTCACCCTGATCCGTCTGATCGTGCAGAGCGCGGCGGAAAATTCCGGCGATCTCAGCCTGTGCGGCGAGATGGCGGGCCGCCCGCTGGACGCCATGGCGCTGCTGGGTCTTGGACTTCGCACCCTGTCCATGCAGCCGGGCCAGATCGGCCCCATCAAGATGATGATTCGCAGCCTGCATCTGGGCGAAGTGGCGGCTTTTGTGGACAGGCTGTGCAATCGGACCGACCATAGCCTGCGAACCCGGCTGGCGGCCTTCGCGGCGGAGCGCGGAATCGTCCTGAAATAGGGGGGTTACTGACGGTTTTTTGGCAAGTTCCACCCCCAACCGTACTTTTTGCGGTGCAGCGGTT
Organism: Alphaproteobacteria bacterium; assembly: GCA_013697055.1. Classification (GTDB taxonomy): domain Bacteria; phylum Pseudomonadota; class Alphaproteobacteria; order Micropepsales; family Micropepsaceae; genus Rhizomicrobium. The sequence goes on along the minus strand of JACCXK010000231.1, from coordinate 684 downwards.
GTCCCGGCTCCCCTTGATCGGATATGGTAGGAACCACAGATATTTAGCTGCGCCGGGCCCGTTTCCGGGCAAGGCGCGCTGGCGACAACTCAGACCCAAGCTGACCGATATGACCCTGGAAAATGACGGAGTTGGAGACAAGGACGGCGCCCGCCGCCGTATCCATCTGCGTGAAATCTCCGGCGACGGCGAAAGCCCGCTGGAAAGCGTTGGCCAGGATCTGCGGGCGGCGCGGCTGCGCCGGGGCGATGAGATTGCCGCGGTGTCGCGCGCCTTGAAGATCCGCAAGGATCATCTGGAGGCGCTGGAGAATGACCGGCTGGAAGACCTGCCGGGCAAGACCTACGCCATCGGCTTTGTGCGCTCCTATGCCCGGCATCTGGGTCTGGATTCGGCGCAATTTGTCGAACGCTACAAGCAGGACATTTCCGGCCGCGCCGACGACCAGATCCGCGAGCCCGCACCCATCCACCAGGAAGAAGGCCGCCGCCTGCCGCAGGGCTGGCGCATCATCGCCGGCGTAGTGGTTCTGCTGCTGGGCTATGGGGTGTGGCACCTGATGTCCTCAGGCAACGACACAAACCAGGCCGTGCCGCCGGCGCCGATCATCAATCCGCCCAGGCCGGTGGCGGCCAAGCCGCCGACGCCGGTGGTTGTGCCGCCCCAGGCGGCGACACCTTCACC
>JACCXK010000216.1 GCA_013697055.1 Alphaproteobacteria bacterium | reverse complement strand
GAAAATGGACGACCGGACTTGTGGCTCAACGTGGGGGGCACCTGAACCGGTCCGGTCGTCCGTGTGGCTTGCATCCTTAAGGTGGAGCGCCGAACGGATACGAGGCCAGCGCCAACCTTCCTCCCGCCGGGGCGGCAGGTGAAGAGTTGGAGGCTTTCTAAATTGTAACGGAATGTCGCCGGTGGCCACGGTGCCAAGGTCCGGCGAAACAATTCTTCCTGACAGCCTTCGGCGCCCTGGCCCAAACCGGTGCAGACGAGCCTTTTGGCACAGGCAACGAAAAAGGCCCGCGAGTCGCCTCGCGGGCCTTTGCCGGTGATCAGATGATCCTAGTAGTAGTGCGCCGAACCGGCCCAGGAGGCCTTGGCGTTGTGGCTGCGCTCCATCTCGACGCGCTGCATGCGGGCGTTGCGCGTGGCGATGGCGCCGCGGGCGCCTTCGTCCGTGCTGTAGCTGTAAGTGTGCTTCTGCTGCGCATCGGTGGTCATCGCGGTCTGCTGCGTGGCCGGGGCGGTGTCGGCGGCGAAAGCGGGAGCGGCGAACAGGACGATGCTCGCGGCGAGGATCAATTTCTTCATGGCGTTCTCCTGTGTTCGTCTCTGTTCTGTGCAAGACGTGCAGGAGAGTTAGACCTGCGCGAGGTCCCGCGCAAGCCTTTGAAAATATTAATTTATTTGCTTATTCGCTGTGCGTGCTTATTTTTTGAGCCCAAACGCCACGACATGTCCGTCGTGCGTCGCAACAAAGATTTTGCCAAGCGCCACAACCGGTTCGCTGAAGTGCACCCAATCGGTCAGCGTCTTGCCGCTGCTCCAGAGCTGCTTGCCGCTCTCCGCATCGTAGGCATAGAGCGTCATGTTGCCGACCGGGGTGGAGCGCAGCACCGCGCTGACGTCATAGGGCATGCGCGGATCGCCCGGCTTGGCGCCGTTTTGCAACGCCTGGCCGCCGGTCGACAGCGCATAGACCACGCCGTTCGCCACCACCGGCGGATCTGGCATGATCATGTCGTTGCCGGTCCAGGCCGGCACGGCGGAGATCTTGCCGGCGTCGCTCACGATCTGGAACGCCATGACGGTGCCGTTGGGAATGGGACCGTTGGTGCCCGGGAAGGTGGGCGCGTCCTTGGAGGGATGGCCGGACATCGGCAGATAGACAAAGCGCTTGCCGTTGACTTCGGCGGAAGAGATGGCGCCCCACACGCCGCGTCCCGGATCGGTGCCGGTCTTTTCGTCATTGCCCAGCTTGGACGACTGGTACAGCGGCGTCTGGTGGTTGGCGCCGCCCAGCGCGTTGGTGTCCAGGATGCGCAGCACCGCTTCCTTCTGCGACACTGCGGCCAGCGTCTTGCCGGCGAAGTTGAACACCACCGGCGAGGCCGAGCCCGACATGTCGTGCATCAGATTGTCCATCCAATTCGACGGTGTGTAGCTGTCCATCAAGCGCGACGCCTTGGGCGCGATCTTCAGGATGCTTTCGCTGAAATCGCCGGACGCCGGATCATAGCGGCCGTCGCTGGTTTCCAGCATCACGCCGCCGGGTGCGCGTGCCACGCCGGCGCGGCCCCAGGGCGCCGCCGGACGCGCGCCGCTGGTGAAGAAATGGGTGACCACCGGATGGGAGAGATCGCTGACGTCGGCAGCGTTGAGCGCGCTGGCGTCCAGCAAGGGACCCGTGCCGGCGCGGCGCAGACCCGACATGGCGGCGGAATATTCCAGGCTCGACTTGTCGGTGACCTCGCCGCAGGCCCGGCCGCTCGGGGAATAGAGCACATTGTCGATCAGGTTCAGGCTCCAGGCGCGCGCGAAGGGCGCGGTCATGGGCGCAGGTGTCAGGCGCTCGGCGCCGTCGGCCAGGTTCAAGCCGCGCAGCATGCCGTCACCGGTCATGAAGAAGACGATGCCGCGCGCCTTGTCGACGGTGGGCGTGGAGTTGACGGTCTTGGGGCACAGCCAGTCGCGAATGGGCGCGGTGGATTTGTGCGGATTGGGGAAGCTCTTGCTCCAGATCTGCTTGCCGCTGCCCGCGTCGATGGCGAACAGCGTGTCGTTGGCGCCCAGGATGAAGACAAGGTCGGCGGGGCCGGACGGCGTCGCCACACCCGCCACCACGATCGGCGCGGTCATGGTGGACAGGACATACTTGTCCACCGGCACGGCGAGCTGGGTGGACCAGAGTTGCTTCATCTTGCCGACAGTCTTCGGCGACAGCGTGGTCTCGGCGCGGTTCCAGCCGGTGCGTTCCTGGTCATAGCCCCAGGTCAGCCATTCGTTGGTGGCGGGCGGGATGACCAGCTGCGGCAGGGGCGGCGGCGGCGCCAGGGCGTTGCGCAGGTTCTGGCTCATGGGCGGGTTGCCTTCGGTCAGTCCGGCCGGGGCTTGGGCCAGGCTGGCGCCCGCGCACAGCAGCGAAGCCGTGGCGATAACGGCAAAAGACGTCGCGAATTTCATGAGGACACCCGTTTTCCAACCCCGCCGCGTTTGGGCGGCTTATTGGCGGGGAGGCTCGGGTTTGGCGGACAAATTGTCAACGGAGGCGTCTTCGCTGCCGGGTCCAGCCAAAGGCATCTACGAAGACCTTCGTTGACTCTACGAAGGGCTTCGTAATAGCGTGGCGCCATGAAGCAGTCGCCCCGCAAACCCACCGCTTCCGAACTCGAGATTCTGCGGGTGTTGTGGAGCCGCGGTCCCTCCACGGTCCGCCAGGTGCTGGACGCGCTCACCGAGAAAAAGGAGATGGGCTATACCGGCGTCTTGAAGCTGCTGCAGATCATGGCGGCCAAGGGCACGGTGCGGCGCGACGAAAGCGCAAGGGCGCATGTCTATGAAGCCCGCCGCCCCGCCGAGCAGACCAAGCGGCAACTGGCCGGCGACATGCTGGAACAGGTGTTCGAAGGCTCCGCCAGCCAGCTGATGCTGCATGCCCTGGCGGGACAGCCGGCGTCGCGCGAGGAAATCGACGAATTGCGGCGCATCCTCGATGAGCATGAGCGGGGCGAAGATGGCTCCCGCTAGCATGCCGCATCTGTTGCAGGCGCTGGGATGGACCCTGGCGCATTTCCTGTGGCAGGGCACGCTGATCGCGATGCTTGCCGCCATTGCCATGGGCCAGTGCCGCCAGCCCGCCGCGCGCTATGCCGCCGGTGTCGCTGGCATGGCGCTGATGCTGGCCGCACCCGTCGCGACCTTCCTGGCCGTCAACGGCATGTCCGGCCCGCTCGGCCTGACGGTGATTTTTCGCCAAGCGTCGTCACCGTTGACGGGCTTGGTGCTGCAAGGTCCGCTGGCGTCTCATCTCGATATCCTGCCCTGGCTGACGCAAGCCTGGTTTTGCGGCGTGCTGTTCTTCAGCCTGCGCGGCGGCCTGGTGGTGCTGGAACGGCGTCGGCGCAGGCAATCGGTGCCGGCGAGTGCAAAGGTGGTGGCGCTCTGTGGCACGCTGCAGCGCCGGCTCGGCCTGCGCCGCACCATCCGCACCCTGGAATGCGACTGGCTGCAGGCGCCCGCGGTGATCGGCTGGCTTCGTCCCGTCCTGCTGCTTCCCGTCACCGCCCTGACCGGCTTTACGCCGGAGCAGCTCGCCGCCGTCATCGCCCATGAGCTGGCGCATATCCGCCGTCACGATGCGTTGGTGAACCTGTTCCAGATTCTGGCGGAGACCTTGCTGTTCTATCATCCCGCAGTGTGGTGGCTGAACCGGCGCATCCGGGCGGCGCGCGAAATCTGCTGCGACGAGATTGCGGTGTCGCTGTGCGGCGACCGCATCGGCTATGCCCGCGCTCTTACGCTGATGGAGGACTGGAAGCGCGCCCCCGACCTGGTGCTGGCGGCCAATCACGGGCTTCTGTCCGAACGGATATTCTGCGTGCTGGGCCGGCAGACGGCCACGCCGCGCCTGCCCGGAGTGACGGCCGGCCTGTTCCTGGCGGCGCTGGCGCTGGGCATGGCGCTATTCCGGATGCCGTCTCCTGTTCCGGAGCAGCGAAGCATAGCGCCGCGGGCGCCGGCGCCAATGATCGCGGCGCTGCCGCAGGCGGAACCGGTGATTGTTTCAGCGCCTGTCCGGCACGTCACCCGAGCGTCAACAAGACGCGCGCGTTATCGGCCGCAGCCGGCGGCGCAACCGGTGCCGGAAGATACGCCGCCTTCATCGGCGCCTGTGATCGAAGCAGCTCTCCCGGCGCCGCTCGTTCACGACGACGCTGCGCCGTTGCGGCTGATAACGGTCAACAATCCGCCCGCTATGGACAGCGATCCGGTGATTTGCCGCTTGCCGCAGCAGCTACCGGGATCGCGCCTGTCCGGGCCGCGCACCTGCCTGCTGCAAAGCCAGTGGGCGCAACTGCGCAGCCGGAACCAGGACATAGCGCCGGACGGGCGGCAAGTGGTGGCCACCCTGGCGTTCGATAACGGCGGCATCCCGGACGTCCGCCTCTGGCCGGGCCCCAAGGCGCACTGATTGGGGGCGTGCATGAAAAGCAGGATTCTTTTCGCACTGACATGCCTCCTGCCGCCGGTCGCCTTCGCCCAGCCGTCGCAGGGAACGCCCACGGAAAACATCATCGTCACCGCGCCCCGCGCTGTTCCCGAACAGGCGGCGCATGACTTCGTCAAATCCTTCACCGGCGTGTCGCCGGCCAGCGGGAAGATCGCGCGCTGGCGGATGGGGGTTTGCCCGGTCGTCACCGGGCTGCCGCCGTCGGGCCTCACGCTGGTGCGCGAGCGCGTGCGGCAGGTCGCGGGGCAGGTGGGGGCGCCGGTCGGCGCGCAATCCTGCAAGCCCAATATCGATATCGTGTTTACGCTTAATCCCCAGGTCCTTTTGGATGAGGTTCGCAAAAAGACTCCCGTACTGCTGGGTTTTCACGATGTCGCACAGCAGGAGCGTCTGGCAACCGTCACCCATCCGGTGCAGGCCTGGTACACCACGCAGACAGTCGATCTGAATTTCAATAGATATGTTGACGACAAGCTGCGCAATCACGGCGGTTTTTATATCGTTGGTTCCGACGGACCAAAATATGGCAGCGTATTTGTGCCCGATGCCCGCGTCGTACAGGCCAGCGGCAGCCGCATTGCAGACGGTCTCAGTAGTGAACTTTATCACGTCGTTATCGTCATCAATGTGACGAAGGTGAACGGTCTGACCGTGGGCGCGTTGACCGATTACGCCGCCATGCTGGAATTGGCCCAGACCCAAAGCTTTGAAAGCTGCGCGCCCATGGCCACCATCACCAATCTGGTCTCCCCGGGCTGCGACGCGGCGGTGAAGACCGATGCGTTGTCCGCCAGCGATCTCGCTTATCTGCAAGGGCTTTACAGCATCGACCCCCGCGCTTCGCTTGTGCATCAAAAGGCCGAGATCGCCGACCGAATGCAAAAAGGCCGGGAGACAAATTGATGAGGCAGCCCTTGCGCATTCTGCCCTTTATTCTTTTCGCTGCGCTCGGCCTGCCCGGTGCCGGCCGGGCGCAGACCGGACGGGTGTTCGACACGATGGTGGCGAACAAATGCAACAAGCCCGACAGCGCCCTGATCAAGCCGGGCACGGTTGACACCTACAATGCCCAGGCCAAGGGCTTTAACGACTGCCTGCGTGTCTATGTCGAACGTGAGAACAACAAGATCGCGCGCCTGAGGTCGGACGCCTCCGGCCAGTTCGATGCGATCATAGCCAGCGCCACCACCCAGATCCGCGACATCGAGCGCGCCATCAACACCGCCATCATCACGGCGGGCATCGTCAATGGCGTATCGCAGCCTTCCGAGCTGCCGCCGCCGGCGGAGGGCCTGGCGTCTTTTCCCGCGCCGGAATGCGCAAAGCCCGACGAGGGCTTGTTGAAGCCGCCACGCGGAAAGAAGGCGGCCAGCCTTGCCAGCCTCGACACGTATGAAGCCCAGCGGCAGGGCCATGACGCCTGCATCCGGCTCTACATTGCCCAAGCCAAGAACCAGATCGTCCAGGTCAAGGCCAATGCCGAAGCCGGCTTCCTGCGCGTGGCCGATGAGGTCAATCCCCGTATCCATGCCATCAATGTCGCGGTCTCACAGGCGCTGGACGATGCCATCAAGGCATCGGGCGAACGCAACGCCAAGGCGTTTGCTTTTCATTCTCCGCAACTGGCTTCAGGACTGGGGCCGGCACAGTCGCAGCCGGGTGGGGTGCTGAGTTCGGCGTCGCTTTACGGGCAGCAAGACAAGCCTTTGCAAAAACCGGTGTTCGCGGACCAGCCGGGCACCGAAACGGTGACCGTCACCGGTGCACGCCTGCCGCGCTCCGCCGACATGCCGACTGGCGAGGGCGACCCCGACGCGATATCGTGCCGTGCGCCACAGCAGGTGGAGGGCTCGCACCTGATGGGCCCGGAAGTCTGCAAGCGCAACCGGGAGTGGGCCAAGCTTACCAAGAACGGACAGAACATCAGTGCGGACGGTACGCGTATCGTGGCGGGAGAGAAGCAGCGCACCTACCATCCGCAGGTCTGCGTCACGAATTTCCCGATCTCCCAACCCAGTGTCATGACGACGACCTGCGGCACGCCGGGCGGGCAGTGAGCAACGCGATGCGAATGCGCCGCTGGTCCGTAAATCTGATCTGTGCACTGGCATGGGCCTCCGCGCCTTCGACGCTTGCCCAGCCCGCACCCCGATCCGCGCCCACCGAAAGCGTCACCGTCACTGCGCCCGGCACGGTCCCGGAGCAGGCCGCGCATGATTTCGTCAAATCCTTCACCGGCGTATCGCCGGCCAGCGGCAAGATTGCGCGCTGGCGGTTGGGCGTTTGCCCGGTCGTCACGGGCCTGCCGCCGTCCGGCAACACGCTGGTCAGCGCGCGGGTCAGGCAGGTCGCGGCCCTGGCGGGTGCACCCGTGGGCGACACATCCTGCAAGCCCAATACCGACATCGTGTTCACGCTCAACCCGCAGGTCCTGCTGGATGGCATACGGGCAAAGGACCGCGTGTTGCTGGGCTATCATGATCCTGCGCAGGAAAAGGAACTGGCGACCGTGCGCCACCCGGTACAGGCTTGGTACGTCACCCAGTCGGTCGATCTGAACGGCACGACCTACATAGACGACAAGCTGCGCAATCACGGTGGCTTTTATATTCAGGTCGCACCGGGCAGTTTTGTCTTTGTACCAGACGCCCGGGTGACCCACGTGACCGGAAGTCATCTATCGGACGGAGTCAGCAGTGAACTCAATCACGCCGTCATCGTCATCGACCTGGCAAAAGTGACGGGCCTGACCGTGGGGGCCCTGACCGACTATGTCGCGATGCTGGCGTTGTCGCAGACCCAAAGCTTTGAAACCTGCGCGCCCATGGCCAGCATCACCAACCTGGTTTCGGCGCAATGCGATGTAGCGGTGAAGCCGGACGAGATCACCAGCGCCGATCTGTCGTATCTGCACGGCCTTTATAGCGTTGATCCGCGGGCGTCGCTGATGCGGCAGAAGGAAGAGATCGCAGCACGAATGGAGCAGGGCGCCGGCCAATAACAAGGCCGCGTCTTTTCCGTCAATTTGTATCCAAATTGCTGTCATCGCCAACATGGGGCGTTAAGAGCCGCCGCCTAGCGTGGCGATGCTGAACAATTATCGGGGGCTTTCATGTTTCAACATCTTCGCGCCGTTCTGCTGGCGACTGCCACGCTTGTTGGGCTGGGCGGCGGTCATAACGTTTCCGCAGGCTTTCATCCCGCTGTGGCGTTGGTGGCGAGCGAGTCCAAACAGCCTGCCAATGCGCAGATACGCCTGGTGACATCGGCTTCTGTTCGGGCGATTGCGATTGGGTATTGAAAGCTGCTGGCCCCGTCAGCCAGTGGCAAACGGATTATCATGAAAATCCGCAACCGGCCTGAGCGGGATCGGTAGCGCGGGTCTGGCGCCGATGAACAATTCCAGAGTCATCGCATTGCTCGCCTTGTCCCACACCATCTGGGGGGCGATGCCGCCGGGCTTGCGGAAGGTCTTGCCGTCGAAGTCGAAGCTGCGCGGCGCCACCTCGCTCCAGCCATTGGTCAGGCCGGCGGAGAGGCGCGCCCTGAGCTCCTCGATCTGGTCGCGGTTGCCGGTCACATAAGTGACATCGGGGGCGCTGACCTTGACCTGGCCACCGGGCAAAATCTCCACCCGCGCCGCCACGATGGTGCCGCCGCTTTCATAGCCTCCTTCCCATTTGCCCACCGGCGGGGCGGGCTTGGAGCAGGCGGACAGCGACGCCGCCAGAACCACAAACAACAAGGCTTTCTTCATTGCACGACTCAAGGATTGGGCGCCCCCATGCTAGCATCCAGGGAAAGACGACGCATACGGGGTAGCGCATGCCTGCCTGGAAGATCGCCCTGGGAGAGCTGATCTCCGAAGCCCTGGCCGTGTTCATCATCATCGTGATCGGCTGCTCGGCCGCCTGCATGTATACGCTGTACGATCCCAGCCCCTACCAGACCGCCTATTGGGGCGTCGCCATCACCTGGGGCCTGTCGGTCACCATCGCCATCTATGTCACCGGCGCGGTCTCCGGTACCCATGCCAATCCGGCGGTCACCCTGGCGCTGGCGCTGTATCGCGGCTTTCCCTGGCGCAAGGTTCTGCCCTTCAGCGCGGCGCAGGTGATTGGCGGGTTCCTTGGCGCATCCGTGGTCTATCTGCTCTATGGCCCGGTGATCGATCACTACAACGACCTGCATCACCTGACGCGCGCCGATGGCGGCGCGGCGGGCGTGTTCTTCACCCATCCGGGCCTCGCCATCAGCGTGATGCACGCGTTCGTGGACGAAATCGTGCTGACCGCCATCCTGGTGCTGGGCATCTTCGCCATCACCGAGGATTTCAACACCGTGGCGCCCCAGGCCAATTCCGGGGCGCTGATCATCGGACTTCTCGTGGCCGCCATCGGCGCCAGCGCCGGCTACCTGGAAGCCTGGGCGATCAATCCGGCGCGCGACCTGGGGCCGCGGCTTTTCGCCTGGATGGCAGGCTGGGGCGCGTCGGCCCTGCCGTCGCCCGGCAGCTACTGGTGGGTGCCGATCGCCGGGCCGTTGCTGGGCGGCGTGGTGGGCGGCGGCCTTTACCAGGGGCTGGTGCGCCAATTCCTGCCGGCGCGGCGCAAAGCCAAGACATAGCAGGCTAATTTCGTCCGACCCGCCGAAACGGAATGGCGGGAATGCCCAAGCTTTCCTTGCTCCGAAGCTTCCCGGTTGTTATCCCCCTCCCGCCATTTTTGAAAAAGAGTCGTTTCATGCCGCTGCCCAAGGGTTTCCTGGCCGAGTCGCTTGGCCGCATCCAGCCGTCGCCCACCATCGCCATAACCAGCAAGGCGCGCGAGATGAAGGCGGCGGGCCAGGACGTGATCGGCCTGGCCGCGGGCGAGCCGGACTTCGACACGCCCCAGAACATCAAGGACGCAGGCATCAAGGCGATCAACAGCGGCCAGACCAAGTACACCGCGGTGGAAGGCATTCCGGAACTGCGCGCCGCCATCGCCGCCAAGTTCAAGCGCGAGAACAATATCGACTACAAGCCGTCGCAGACTTTCGTCGCGCCGGGCGGCAAGACCATCATCTACAATGCGCTGCTGGCGACCTTGAACCCCGGCGACGAAGTGATCGTGCCGGCGCCGTACTGGGTGTCGTATCCGGATATCGCGCTGCTGGGCGGGGCCACGCCGGTCATCATAGAGTGCAGCCTGGAAGACGGTTTCCGCCTGACCCCGGAAGCGCTGGAAAAGGCGATCACGCCCAAGACCAAGTGGCTGATCTTCAACCAGCCGTCCAACCCCACCGGCGCCTGCTACACCCGCGAGCAGCTCAAGGGCCTGACCGATGTGCTGATGAAGCATCCCAATGTGTGGGTGCTGACCGACGACATGTATGAGCACCTGGTCTATGGCGGCTTCAAGTTCACCACCATCCTGGAAGTGGAGCCGGGGCTGTATGACCGCACCCTGACCATGAATGGCGTGTCCAAGGCCTATGCCATGACCGGCTGGCGCATCGGCTATTGCGCCGGTCCCGAAGACCTGATCAAGGCGATGGCCAAGCTGCAGAGCCAGTCGGCCACCAATGCCGCGTCCATGTGCCAATGGGCGGCGGTGGAAGCCTTGAACGGCACCCAGGATTTCATTCCCGGCTTTCAGAAGATCTTCGAGGAGCGCCGCGACCTGGTGGTGTCGATGCTCAACCAGTCGAACGGCATCGAATGCTCCAAGCCGGAAGGCGCCTTCTATGTCTATCCGTCAATCAAGAAGCTGATCGGAAAGAAGACCCCGGCCGGCAAGGTGATCGCCACCGATGCCGACTTCGCCACTGAACTCCTGGAAGCGACCGGCGTGGCGGTGGTGCATGGCGCGGCGTTTGGTTTGTCGCCCTTTTTCCGCATTTCCTATGCGACCTCAAATAAGGCGTTGGAAGAGGCGTGCAAACGCATCCAGACGTTCTGCAACAGTTTGACGTAACGAGGGGCCACCCGCCGCTCGCTCAAGCTCGCGGCGTTCGTCGCTCGAAATGGTCCACCGGACCATTTCGTTCGCCTATGGCGAACCGCTCCTCACCCTCCAACAAGGCGTTGGAAGAGGCTGCAAGCGAATCCAGACCTTTTGCAACAGCCTGACCTAGCTAAGGACGGAAAAGCGTACCTTTTCGGGCGCTTAACCCCTTGTTGGCGGCGGTATCATAAACGCCGTCTTAAGCATGTCGAGCGCAAGCTTGCCCCATGCGCTCTGGCCTCGCCCTGTTGGCCATGCTGGTCGTCGCCTGCCTGACAATTCAGGCGGCGCCGGCACAGGCCCTGGAAATCTCCGATGATCTGACGATCACCGGTTATGCCGACTTGCGCGGAGTGGCGCCCACCGATCAGGCCAGCTATCTGCAAGGCGGCCTCGGAAAATTCCGTTATGGCGGCAAGCAATATGGCGGCGCCGAAGGCGTGGTGCAGGCCGATCTGAAGCTGGGCGATCTGTTCCAGGCGATGACGGTGCTGCGCGCCGAGCCGCAAACCCCCGGCGTGGTGGACGCGCTGGAAACCTATCTGCGCTACGACGATGCCGGCGCGAACAATCTCAGCTGGTCGGTGAAGGCCGGCGCCTTCTTTCCCACCATCAGTCTTGAGAATGACGATATCGGCTGGGCCAGTCCCTATACCTTGACGCCGTCGGCGATCAATTCTTGGATCGGCGACGAGTTGCGCACCATCGGCAGCGAAGGCACCCTGCGCTGGAAAAGCGATCTGGGCACTGTGTCGCTGATCGGCGCGGTGCTGTGCTGCAATGACGAGAACGGCACAATGATGGCCTCGCATGGCTGGACCATGGACGACCGGCCCACCGGCCTGTTCGAGCGAGTACGGCTTTCCATCCAGAGCCAGAAGCTGTTCTTCGCAGCCCCCTATGCCCGCACCGGCGAGTTCGACGAGATCGACGGTCATGTCGGCTATTATGCGGGTGCGAGCCTGGCGATCCCCGACATCGGCAAGATCTCGGTGATCCGCTACGACAATGAAGGCAATCCCGCCGCCAAGACATTGCGCGACACCGCCTGGGACACCCGCTTCTGGAGCGTGGGGGCGCGCACCAACCTGCGGCCGGTGATATTGATCGCCCAAGCCATGCGCGGCTCCACCATCGTGGTGGGCCCCGGCTTTGTCTCCAACACCAAGTTCCAGTCTGCCTTCGGGCTGGCCAGCTACGACCTGGGCGACTTTCGCTTCAGCCTGCGCGAGGACCTGTTCGCCAACCGCCGGGCGGGCGCGGTCAACAATATCTGGTCGGAAGACGGCGACGCCACCACCGGCGCCATCTCCTGGACCGGGCGGGAGTCCTATCGCATCACCGCCGAGCTGATCCGCATGAACAGCCGCCGCGGCGAATATGTCCCCGCTGGGCTGGGCCGGCAGCGCACCGACCGGCAGTTCCAGCTCGACGCGCGCTACTTCTTCTAGACGACCCGCTCGAGCGCTTTGCTGCACTCGCACATAATGGTAGCCCCTAAAAATCCCCGCGCGTTCCCCAGCACAAATTTTGTGACATGTGATCCTGACGCCTTGCGCCGGACCGCCAACGGCGCGAGCATCCGGCATCTGGAACGGGCGTCGCGCCCATCCTTGGGCCCCGCCCGAAGCCATTGGCTTCGAACGCTGCGGAGGCGCACATGACAGCCCACAAGGACACCAGCAACCGTATAAAAGCCGCGCCGCGCGCCATCGCGCTGGTGGGACCGCATGGCGGCGGCAAGACCTCACTGCTGGAAAGCATCGCCGCCATCACCGGCGCGGTGGTACGAAAGGGGCAGATAGCCAACGGCTCCAGCCTGGGCGATACATCGCCCCAGTCGCGCGCCCGCCAGATGAGCGTGGAGATGAATGTCCTGACCACGCAATATCTGGGTGAGGAATTCACTTTCCTGGATTGTCCCGGCTCCATCGAATTCATCGCCGACACGCTGAACCTGCTGCCGGGGATCGACGCCGCGGTGGTGGTGTGCGAGCCGGATGCCGCCAAGGCCGCCATGCTGCAGCCCTTCTTCAAGCGGCTGGCTGATGCGCATGTGCCGCATCTGCTGTTCGTCAACAAGTTCGACAAGGCGCGGGGCCCGCTGCGGGCGCTGCTCACGGCCTTGCAGCAGGCCAGCGACACGCCGCTGCTGCTGCGCCAGATTCCCATCTGGGCGGAAGGCATTCCCGCCGGCTTTGTCGACCTGGCGCTGGAACGGGCCTTCGCCTATCGGCCCCATGCCGCCGACGAGGTGGTGGATATCGCCGACTATGCCCGCGAGAAGGAGGCCCGCTTCCAGATGCTGGAAAAGCTGGCCGACCATGACGAAAACCTGATGGAGGAACTCCTGGGCGACATCGAGCCGTCGCGCGAGGAAGTGTTCGGCGACATCAAGCGCGAACTGGCCGAGGCGCTGGTGGTGCCGGCGCTGATCGGCTCGGCCGAAGGCGACAATGGCGTGCGCCGGCTGCTCAAGTCGCTGCGCCATGACGTGCCCGGCGTGACGGTGGCGGCCGGGCGCGCCGGTTTTGAACAAAGCGGCGAGGCGGTGGTGCAGGTGATCAAGACCCTGCATGGCGGCCATGGCGGCAAGCTCAGCCTGGTGCGGGTGTTGCGCGGGTCCCTCAAGGATGGCGCGGTGCTGCATGGCCAGGGCGGACGCGAGGCGCGCATCGGCGGCATTTTCGCGCTGGCCGGTGACAAGCAGATCAAGCGCAACGCCGCCGGGTGCGGCGACACGGTGGCGCTGGCGCGGATGGAGGGCTTTGTCACCGGCGAGACGCTTTCCACCGCCAAGAACGGGGGCGGGCGCGCGAAGATTGAACAGCTTGTCCCGGTGTACCGCCTGGCGTTGGCGGCGCAGGACCGCAAGGACGAGGTCAAGCTCAGCGCCGCGATCGCCAAGCTGTGCGAGGAGGACCCGTCATTGGTGTTCGAGCACAATGCCGAGACCCAAGACATGATCCTGGCGGGGCAGGGCGAGATCCATCTCAAGGCGGCGGTGGAAAAGCTGCAAAGCCGCTATGGCCTGACCCTGGCGACCAAACAGGCGCGGGTGCCTTATCGCGAGACCATCCGCACCGCTGCGACCGCGCGGGGGCGGCACAAGCGCCAGTCGGGCGGCCATGGCCAGTTCGGCGATGTGGTGCTGGAGATTGCGCCAGCCCCGCGCGGGAAGGGCTTTGCCTTCCAGGACCGCATCAAGGGCGGGGTGGTGCCCAAGCAATGGATCGGCTCGGTGGAGCGCGGCATTCGCGATTACATGAAGACGGGGCCGCTGGGCTTCCCGGTGGTGGATGTGACGGTGGCGCTGACCGACGGCTCCTATCACACGGTGGATTCCTCCGACGCCGCCTTCCAGACCGCCGGACGGCTGGCGATGAGCGAGGGCATGCCCGGCTGTTCGCCCGTGTTGCTGGAGCCGATCATGCGGGTGTCGGTGCATGTGCCGTCCGACGCCACCGCCAAGGTCAACGCCCTGGTCAGCGGGCGGCGCGGCGCGCCGCTGGGCTATGACGCGCGGCAGGGGTGGCGCGGCTGGGACACGGTGCGGGCCGAGATGCCGCTGTCGGAAGTGTCGGACCTGATTGTGGACCTGCGGTCCCTGACGCAAGGGGTGGGAACCTACGAAATGGAGTTCGATCGGTTGGCGGAACTGGGCGGCAAGCTGGCAGATACGATCGTCGCCACCCGCAAGGTCGCGTGATGAAAGCGCGCATAACAGTCGGCATTGCTGTTGCCGTCCTCAGCCTGTCGCCGGCCGCATCGGCACAGACGCGCACCATGGCAGAGCACGCGCAAACCGCCTCGGCTTTGCAGTGCCTGCTCGACCATGTGCGCAACGCCTGCAGCCTGGCCTTTGTGGGGAGTGCGAGCGGGCCGGCGACACAATGGCTGTGGTGGAATGCCAACAAGGATGTCGAGGTTGGCGCCCTGCGGTCGTCGGACTATGCCGGAACGGAGGCCGTGAATGCCTATCTCACCAAATTTCTCAATGGCAGGGTGGCGGATGTTTATCACGTGAAGTTCGGGCACCAGGAAAAGACGTTTTACATCGTGCCGCCCGGCCCGGACGGCAAGGTGCATTACATGCGCATCCGCCAGGGCGGCCCGGACGACGAGCGGACAGACTTGTTCACCTACGGGCCGGGGTAATCGCCAAAGAAAAGGCGGGCGGCGCAGCCTGTTAAGG
>JACCXK010000211.1 GCA_013697055.1 Alphaproteobacteria bacterium | reverse complement strand
TGCGCCCCGAAGCTTACTCCGATTGGGAGGCTTTACCAGATGGAAGCAAGGTTCTTGCGCAGGGCCTGGGCTTCCGGGCCGGTGGCGGGAACCTCGTTCATGTCCTTGTCGTCCTTGATGACCGTGCCGTTGAAGGTCAGGCCACCATAGGCGCCGGTCCCGGAGGCCCAGACCACCATGTCGCCGCCATGGGTGGTGGTGGCGCCTTCGGCGGCACTGGACAGGGTCACGACGGTGATGCCGGCGCCTGCGCCCAGCTTGATCTCGCCCTTTTCAATGCCGCGCAGGGCGCGCTTGGAGTTGATGATGAACACCAGCTTGGCCTGTTCCAGGCCGATTTGCAGGCCGAAGCTGGCCGATCCCATGTCGTAGAAGCGCGGCGTGCTCCAGCCGCGGCCGGTGCGGTGCAACAAAACGCCTTCGCCGCCTTCAGCGCCGAAGATGAAGCCGGCCTTGACCAGCTTGGGCACGATGTAGATCGCCTCGGCGCCCTGCAGCATGGTGCGGGCGGTGCCGAAAGCCGGGTCATGGCGCAGGTCGTTCACGACCTCATTGGCATTGCGCAGAAGTTCGCCTTTTTCGGCGGCCTGGGCGGGAAGGGCAAAGCAAACGGCAGCAAGGGCGGCGGCGGAAGCCAGCCAGGTCAATGACTTGATCATGGGTAGTCCTTTTGGGGGTCTGAATCCGGCTGGTAACGCGAGCCCAGGGCAAAAGTTCCCTAACTGGAACGCCGGAAGGCTCGGGCCAGGAGCAGGCCGGCCACAAAACCCAGCAGGGCGGCGATCAGGGCGAATTTGATCACCATGCCGATCACCTTCAGCACCACAAACAGGATCACGGCCGCAAGCAGGCCGGCGATGATTTCGAATGTTCTCATGGATGTCTCCTGCGCGGCAGAAGACAAGGCTTAAGCGGCCGTGGTGTCAATCACCGTGGGCTTCTTGATGATCGAACTTTCGCCTTGCAGCCTTTCGCCGAAGCCGCTGGAAAAGTCCTGGAAAATCGCCGCCAGCTCGTCGGCGTCGATATAGGTCGGGCCGCCCGGCGGAAAGCGATAGCGCCAGAAGCTGACAATGTGGGAGATGGCGCCCAGCTTCTCGCCCAGTTCCAGGAACATGTAGGGTGCGCTGAGCAGGAAGTCGCGGAAGGTCTTGGGCGTCTGTTTCTCCACCAGGTCGCCGAACGAGGCGTCATAGACGCCCAGCGCCTTGTTCACATGATTGCCGTTGTCGCGCACCATCGCGATGATGTTGCGGCGGGCAGCGGTCAGATAGACTTTCTGCTCCGGCGTCTGGCCGCCAAGGGGCTGGATGCTGCTGATCTCGCGCAGCACGCTCATCACATCGGGCCAGAATTTGCCCATCGACCATTTGTAATAGAGAAAGCCGCGCCAGCTGAACACGCCTTCGCGGAAGTCGTTGCCGGTCAGGCCCAGGGTGAGGCGCAGCGGTTCCAGCTTTTCGTCGATCTCGTTGGACAACATGGCTGTGACCAGCCGGCCGGAGGAGCCGCCGTCGCCGCCCGCCAGCGCGATCAGCTTGGACATTTCCTGGCTGACAAACGTATGCATGCGCTGCTGGTCGCCTTCGGAGATGGCGAAATAGCTGGACGCCACGTCCAGCTTGTGGTTGCGCAGATGTTCGCGCAGCAGGAAAGGGTCCAGGCTGGGCACGGCGCTCAGCAGGCGCAGCACCGTCTGGTCGCGCTCCAGTGCGTCGGATTTGTAATTGCCCACCTCGCGCAGCGCCTCGGTATAGCCGCGCTGGTCCACGAACAGCGAGCGGCCGCCGGCGCGCAGATCGGTGGAATCGAAGGGAATGATGATCTTGGTCGCCACCGCGTGCGGGCTGGAGAACAGATAGCTCTCATCGGCGCGGGTGCGGTGCTTGAGCAGGAAGGCCTTGTTGATGATCGGTGAGACGAAGAGCGGCTTTTCCTGATGCTCCGGATTGTCGATATTGTCGGCGGCGATGCGGAAAAGATTCAGCACGCGGCTGGTCGAGGCGCCGCCCAGCGCGCTGAGAAACCGAACCGACCGGTCATTGGCCACGAAAATGCTCCTGCCCCGATAATGGCGCGCAATATCTCCTGAGTGTGACCGGTTCCCGATTAACACCTGCTTTACCGCCATGGGAAAAGTCGTAAGATCCGGCAGGTTTTTGCGGGTTAACAAAGCGTGAATTTCGACCGCTCGCTGGACGCGCCCTTTGGGGTGGAAGTGCGGCTGTCGCCTTTGGTGTCGCGGATTCTGGCGCCAAATCCGGGGCCTTTCACCTTCAAGGGGACGGGGACCTACCTGGTCGGGGCCGGCGACGTGGCGGTGATCGATCCGGGGCCGGATATCCGGGACCATGTCGCGGCCCTGAAGCAGGCGCTGGCGGGCAGGCGCGTCCCCCATATCCTGATCACCCACACCCATCGCGATCATTCTCCCGCCGCGGCGCCGTTGAAAGAGTGGTCCGGAGCGAAGACCTACGCGCTGGCGCCCGCCGCACCTGCCGCCGCCGGCGAAGGCGCCGCCGACGAGGCGCATGATCATGACTTTGTGCCGGACGTGATGGTGACGGATGGCCAGCGGATCAGCGGCGATGGTTTCGAGATGACGTGCGTGGCGACACCGGGCCACACCGCCAATCACATGTGCTATGCGCTGGCTGGGGAGAAGGCGCTGTTCAGCGGCGACCATGTGATGGGCTGGTCGAC
>JACCXK010000207.1 GCA_013697055.1 Alphaproteobacteria bacterium | reverse complement strand
ATTGGGTGCTGGGCGGCGCCGTCAAAGGCGGACGTATCGCCGGACGCCAAGTGGCGGTGACGCAAGCGAACCTGTTCCAGGATCGCGACTGGCCTGTCCTTACCGACTATCGCAGCCTGCTGGGCGGATTGTTGCGAAAGGCATATGGCTTGTCCCAGGCGCAGTTGGCTGAGATTTTCCCGCAGGCCGCGCCCACGGACCTCGCGCTGCTCTAGCTGGCCAGCGCCTGGGCCTGCTGGCGGGCGCGTATAATCGCAACGGTGGCGTCGATTTCCGACGGCTGGTCGGTGGCGCTTTTTTCAGGGTGGAAGACCTGGTGCAGGCTCAGCGCCGAATGGCCCAACAGGTGCAGCGAGGCATTGCGGTCCACGCCCAGCACCAGCCCTTCGGCCGCCGCCAGCACCGACTGGCACCACTCCATCGCCGGCTCGAAATCGGTGCCGGTGCAGCGCACTTCGATGGACTTGGCCAGCACCTGCAGCTTGGCGAGATCGGGCGAGACCTGGCCCGCCACGGTCGGCGCTTCCTGGATCAGCCGCCAAAGGATGCAGACCTGGAAGGAATCGCGCCGCAGCTTTTCCGATGTCAGCTTTTCGCGCGCCGTCTTCAACTCGCCTTCCAGCTTGCGGGCGATGGCCTCGCTGGACAGCTTGTCCTTGGCCTTCATCTTCAGCGAATTGGGCGGATCGAACAGTTCGACATGGGAGGCGCGGCCGATGTCCTTGCGGCGATCCGGGCCGACATAATCGGTGGTGATGACAAAGCCCTTGCGGCGGTCGATATGGGTTTCGATGCGCTGGCCCAAAGTGGCGGTGGAAAAGGGGCGCAGGATCAAATCGTCGGCGCCGCTGGACACCACCTTGTTGATCAGCGCGGTGCTTTTTTCCCAGGCGGTGACGATGATGACGATGAAGGGGTTGTGGCCCGCCCCACCCTGGCGCATCTGCTGGATGGCGGCGCACAATTCGTCGGCGGCGCCCTGCGCCTCGCACAGCGCGATGTCCGGCGGCGCCTTGTGCACCGCCTCGATAAAGGCTTCCAGGGTCGAGACGGTCTCTGTACGGCGGAAGCCGAGCGCGTACAGGGTCGCGCGCGTCGCGGTGCGATTTGACGGCACCGGATCGTAAATCAATACGTCGACACTGTCGTAGGACAGCCTGCTCATTCACCCACCGCGCGCATTCTTATTCTATTGTCGTGAGAATGCGGCCGTTTCAATTAACAAAGGGTCAGGTGACTTGGTTAAGCAGGTTTTACCGCCGCGATAATTCCAAGAAAATCCGCGCACTTGAGGCTGGCGCCGCCCACCAGTGCGCCGTTCACTTCCGGCAGGTTAAGAATTTCCGCCGCATTGTCCGGTTTCACCGACCCGCCATAAAGAATGCGCATCTGCCGCGCGCCTTCGCCCAGCCGCCGCACCAGGCAGCTGCGGATATGGCCATGCATGGCCACAATGTCGGCCGCTGTCGGGGTCTTGCCGGTGCCGATGGCCCAGACCGGTTCATAGGCGATGGCGGTGTTCTCGGCCGTCGCGCCCGCCGGCACGCCTGCCTCGAGCTGGCTGGTGCAAATGCCGTGCGCCTCGCCGGCATCGCGCTGACTTTCCGTTTCCCCCACACAGATGATGGCGTTCAGCCCAGCCCGCCACGCCGCCTGTACCTTGGCGGCGACGTCGCCATCACGCTCGCCGTGATATTGGCGGCGCTCCGAATGCCCGACGATCACCGTGGAAGCGCCCGCGTCCTTCAGCATCGCCGCCGAGATATCGCCGGTGAAGGCGCCGCCATCCTTGGGGCTGCAATCCTGGCCGCCCAGCGCGAACGCGTCCTTCACCGTCCATGCCGCCTGCGCCAGCAAGGTGAAAGGCGGGCACATCAGCACCTCGCAAACAGGCGCCTTTGCCGCCAGCGCCGCCTTCAGGGACGTCAGTTCGGCGAGGCTCGCCGCCAGCCCGTTCATCTTCCAGTTTCCCGCCACCAGCGAACGCATGCATAAGCCCTTGTAATTCCGTGTTTTCCCCGGCAAAACGCCCGTGGATTCGCGGCTTGCCGGGAAGGTTCCCCCTCCCTATCATCCGCCGCCTTCCAGCGCCACGTTCTAAGTCACGGAATTGCCGTCATGATTCAATGGATGCACGCCCTGTCCAAGTCCTGGGTCGCCACCCTGCTGATGGGTGGCCTGACCCTGAGCTTTGTGGTGTGGGGCATTGCCGACGTCTTCACCAGCGGCCTGACCGGGTCCAGTGTCGCCACCGTGGGCGGCACCGATATCGGCCAGCAGGAATTCCAGCGCGCCTACCGCAACTTCCTGCGCAACCAGGGCCAGCAGATGGGGACCGAGATCACCCCGGATATGGCGCAGAAAATGGGCCTGGGCCAGGTGACGCTGCAGCAGATGATCAGCCGTACCGCCCTGAACAATGAAGCGCAGAAGCTGGGCCTGACCGTGTCCGACGCCGCGGTGGCGCAGAATGTGCGCGCCATGGCGCCGTTCCGCGGCACCTTGGGCCAGTTCGATCGCCGCGTCTTTGTCCAGGCGATAGGGGCGGCCGGCTACAGCGAGGAGCAGTTCCTGGAAGAAATTCGCCGGGACATGACGCGCGAGCAGCTCACCGCCGCGGTGGAAGGCAATTTCGTCGTGCCTCCCACCTATGCCCAGGCGCTGTTCCAGTACATCAATGAAAAGCGCGCCGCCGATTTCGTGGTGCTGTCGCCGGAACAGGCGGGCGATGTCCCCGTTCCGAGCGACGCGTATCTCACCGCCTATGTGAAGCTCCATCCCGATCGCTATTCCACCCCGGAATATCGCGACGCCGATTATGCCGCCATCACCCCTGCCGATGTGATGGCCGGGATCACGGTCACCGACGCGCAACTGAGCCAAGCCTATGACGCGCAGAAATCCACCTATGTGGTGGCCGAAAAGCGCGACGTGCAGCAGATCGAATTCAAGACGCAAGGTGAAGCCGCCGCTGCCAGCGCCCAGATCAAGGCCGGCATGACGTTCGAGGAACTGGCCAAGCGCCGCGGCCAGACCGAGGCGCAGATCTCGCTGGGCACCCTGGCGCAGGACGAATTGCCCGACGCCGAGCGCGCCAAGGCGATCTTCGCCCTGCCGCTGAACCAGGTCAGCGAGCCGATCAAGACCGGCTTTGGCGGCTTTGCCCTGGCGCGGGTCACCAAGATTACGGCCGGTTCCAGCAAGACGCTCGCCGATGTGAAAGGCGAACTCAGCAAGACCTTGATGACCCAGCTCGCCGGCGCCAAGCTGGTGGATGCGGTCAATGCCTATACCGATGCCCGCTCGGGCGGCGCCGAAATGAAGGACGCCGCCAAGAAGGCCGGCATGAAGGTCTCGCACCTGGCCGGCGTGGACGTGACCGGAATGGCCAAGGACGGCGCGCATGCTGACATTCCCCTCGATCCGGAATTCCTGCCCGCCGTGTTCAAGGGCGAAGTCGGTGAAGACACCGATCCCTTCGCCACCAAGCTGGGCGGTTACTACACCATCCATGTGAATGGCGTGACGCCGCCCAAGCTCAAGCCGCTGGATCAGGTGCGCGCCCAGGCGCTGGCCGACTGGAACACGGAGCAGCGCGGCAAGCTCTTGGCCACCAAGGCCCAGGCGCTGGCGCTCCAGGCCGCCAAGGACAAATCGCTGGACGGCATCGCAAAGAGTTTGAAGGTGCCGGTGCAGCACAGCCCGGCCCTGTCGCGCAACACCAACGACATCATGTTCAGCGCAGCGATGGTGACCAAGCTGTTCAACGCCCCCGCCGGCGGCGTGGATTTCGGGCCGCAAGGCTCGTCGGGCAATTATGTCATCGCCCGCATCACCGGCATCGCCCACCCTGCGCTGAATCCGCGCGACCAGGGCTTCCAGGGCGGCGTGATGCGCTTCTC
>JACCXK010000182.1 GCA_013697055.1 Alphaproteobacteria bacterium | reverse complement strand
CAAGGCGGTGGCCAGCATGGCCACGGTCATCACCGCCATGGAGGCCAGCATCATCACCCGCCGCCCGAAGCGGTCGCCGATATGGCCGAACACCATCGCCCCCAGCGGCCGCAGCAGGTAGGCGACGGCAAAGCCCGCCAGCGCGGTGGTCAGCGACGCGGTGCCGCCGCCGAAGAACACGCGCGACAGAATGGTGGCGAAATACAGATACAGCGTGAAGTCGTACCATTCGACGATGGTCGAGATCGCGGCAATGGCCATCGAGGCGCGGGAGATGCCGTGCGTTTGTCTTGTCACAAAACCCGCTTGAGCCGCAGCGCCGACCAGTCGGCATTGATGGCGATCTGGCTCACCGTATCCAGTCCGTGGCTGGGCGCCAGGGCATGGATCACATCGCGGCTGAGATCACCGGCCAGCGGCGAAGTCAGCTTGGGATAGGCCAGCCACAGGATGGCGGTCCTGGGGAGCTTCTTCAGCAATGCGGGCAGCGCCTTGTCCAATGCCCCGCGGTCGGCCACGAACAGCAGCGCCGCGTCGGCCGTCGCGGCATCCGTGCGCGCATTGGCGGCGCCGACAAGCTTGTCCAGCGCCGCCGACGCGCCGATCACCGCCAGGCGGTGATCCGCCTTGACCTGCAACCGCTCCGCCACCGGCTTGTCGGACATCAACGCCTCATTGGAAGTCGGCAATCTCGTAAAGCGGCCGGATTTCGATTTCACTCGGGCCCGGCATGGGGTTGGGGCAGCGCTTCACCCAGGCGACCGCCTCGTCCATGTCCGCAACCTCCCACAGCCAGAAGCCGGCGACCACTTCCTTGGTCTCGGCGAACGGCCCGTCGGTGACCAGCCGGCTGGTGCCGTCGAATTTGACCCGCTTGCCCTTCGAGGAGGGCTTGAGGCCGTCACCGGCCTTCATGATACCGGCCTTGATCAGCTCTTCGTTGAATTTGCCCATCGCGGCCAGCAGTTCTGGGGTGGGCATCACGCCCTTTTCGCTGTCCTCGGTCGCCTTGACCATCACCATCACACGCATTGCCTGTCTCCCTATTCGGCCGGCCCCATTGGCCTGGCGCCGGTACGACGAACGCCTGTTCCAGAAGTCGACATTTTGACCCTGATTTCTTTTCTGGTCATCGGCCGCCCGACGCGGCCTTGAACACCGTCAGTTGGGCCTCGAAGGCGCGCTGGAAAGCGGGCCGGGCCTCGCCGCGGGCGACATAGGCGGCTAGGTTGGGGAATTCCTCCAGAATGCCGGAGCCGGCCAGCCGGCGCAGCACCCCGATCATCAACAGGTCGCCGGCGCTGAAGTCGCCGTCCAGCCAGTCGGCATCGCCCAGGCGGACCGACAGCGGCTTCAGCCGGCCCCGGATGCGATCCTCGACCAGCGGCAGCCGCTCCTTGCCCCAGGGTTTGTCGTCCTCCAGCATCTCGGCGATATCGAGATCGACGATCGGCGGCTCAATCGTGCTGTGGGCGTCGAACATCCAGGCGATGGCGCGCGCCCGGGCATTGGCGTCCTTGGGCAGCAAACCGTCATGCGTCTGCGCGATATGCAGCACAATGGCACCGGACTCGAACAGCACCAGATCGCCATCCTCATAGGTCGGGATCTGCCCAAAGGGCTGCAGCGCCAGATGCGCCGGCTGTTTCATTTCCTTAAACGAAACCAAACGCACGTCATAGGGCTGGCAGACCTCCTCCAGCGCCCAGCGTACCTGCATGTCGCGCGCCAACCCCCGGCCCTGGTCGGGCGAATTGGCGAAAGCGGTAACGGTGGGTTTCATAGGGATCTCCGGGATTGTCGATGGTAACGACGAACAGGGACTTCGTGAACCGACACCGGCCTGCAAATTTCTGGATCAGGCCTGGGATCGGTTTTTCTTGGCCACCCGCCGGGGCTCATTGTGTTCGGCCTTTCCCGTTGCATAGCGCTGTATGGTTGCCCCGACATTGCGGATAATGAAATCGGCCGGCATGGCCACCACCGGCGGCAGGCGCAGGACATAGCGCGCCATGGCCAGCCCCAGCAGCTGGCTCGCGACAAGGCCTGCGCGGAAGGCCGCGGTTTCGGGCTTGCCCGCGCGGGCAATGGCCGGAAAGACTTGCGCGCGGAAGATTTCACGAAGGCGTTCGGCGGCTTCCTCGTTCGACGCCGCCGAGCGCAGCAACACCGGCAGGCCGCTGCTCGCCCGATCGCCTTCCCATTGCTTCAGAAAGTGGCGCACCATCGCCTCGCCGATCACCGCCGGATCGACTTCGCCGAGGTCCGGCAGTTGCAGGTCCGGCTTTGCTACGCGCGCGAACAGCGCGTCTTTGCTGCCGAAATAGCGGATGATCATTGAGGCATCGATACCGGCCCGGGCACCGATATCGCGCACCGTGGTCCGCTCGAAACCATTGGAAGTAAACAATTCCCTGGCGGCGGTTTCGATCGCTTCGCGGGTGCGGATGGACTTGGGGGTGGTGCGGCGCGGGTCTGTCATGAATCTTTTTTGCCAACATGCGTTGACAAATGCAAGGCCCGCAATTAAGTCAACGCACGTTGGCAAATATGGAGCTTCTGATGATCCCCGTTGAAACCCAAGTCTTGATTGTTGGTGCCGGACCGACCGGCCTTGCCCTCGCAGCCGCGCTGCAAAGGGCCGGCGTGGATCATCTGTTGGTCGAGGTGCTTCAAACCGCGCAGACCACCTCGCGGGCGGGCGTGGTGCATGCTCATACGCTGGAAATGCTGCAGGCAATCGGTGTCACTGACGCGCTGGAGGCCCACGGCACTCCCGTCTCGCATTTCGTGGTACGCGATCACGACCAGGCGTTGCTGGACCTGTCCTTCGACGACCTGCCCTCCCCTTACCGTCATCTGCTGATGATTCCCCAATCCTCCACTGAGGCCCTGATCGAAACGCGGCTGCAGGCGCTGGGCGGTTCGGTCCATCGGGGTGTTTCCGTGCTGGGCGCGGTGGCCGATGCGAATGGCGCGACGGTACGGGTGCGATCCGCCACAGGCGAACAAATGATCCATCCACGCTATGTCGTCGGCGCGGACGGGATGCATAGCATTGTCCGCGAGGCGGCCGGCATAGGCTTTAAGGGTGCAGCCTATGGTGAATCCTTTGTGCTCGCCGATGTGCGGATGGACTGGCCGCTCGGCGCCAAGGAAGTATCGTTGCTCTTCTCGCCGGAAGGATTGGTGGTAATCGCGCCTTTGCCCGACGGATCCTATCGCGTGGTTGCGACCCTCGACGATGCCCCCAAGAAACCGGGAATCGACGATATCCAGGCGATTCTCAGTGCGCGCGGTCCGGCGCAGGGCGTTCGCGTGACCGACATTCTCTGGGCGTCGCTTTTCCGCGTCCATCACCGGCTGGCCGATACCTATCGCAAAGGTCCGTTCCTGCTGATGGGGGATGCCGCGCATGTCCACAGTCCGGCGGGCGGACAAGGAATGAACACCGGAATCGTCGACGCCATCGTGCTTGGCGGTGCGCTGACCCGGGTGGTGCGTGACGGCGCGCCCGACACGGTACTCGACGACTATGCGCGCACACGGCGGCCCGCGGCCCAGGAAGTGCTGGCGCTGGCGGGGCGGCTGACGCGGGTCGCGACTGTGCATTCGGTGCCGCTGCGCAAGCTTCGCAACCTGATCTTGCGCGCTCTCGACCGCGCGCCCGGCTTCAAGCGCGGGCTGGCGATGGGCTTCTCGGGTTTGGGACGGGCGCGGTACAGCGTGTTGCCGCAGGCATGACTTCACCACTGCGCTAAGCGCGCCGGGCGAAGCTCACTCCCATTCGATGGTCCCAGGCGGCTTGCTGGTGATGTCATAGACCACCCGGTTGATGCCGCGCACTTCGTTGACGATGCGGGTGGCGGTGCGGGCGAGGAAGCTGTGCTCGAAGGGGTAATAATCGGCGGTCATGCCGTCGCTCGAGGTGACGGCGCGCAGGGCGCAGACATGGTCATAGGTGCGGGCATCGCCCATCACGCCCACGGTTTTCACCGGCAGCAGCACGGCGAAGGCCTGCCAGATCTTGTCGTAGAGGCCGGCCTTGCGGATTTCGTCCAGATAGATCACGTCGACCTTGCGCAATATGTCCAGCTTCTCGTCAGTGATCTCGCCGGGGATGCGGATGGCCAGGCCCGGGCCCGGGAAGGGATGGCGGCCGACAAAGGCCGGCGGCAGGCCCAGCTCGCGGCCCAGGGCGCGCACTTCGTCCTTGAACAGGTCGCGCAGCGGTTCGACCAGCTTCAGCTTCATATAGTCGGGCAAGCCACCGACATTGTGATGGCTCTTGATGGTGACGGACGGCCCACCGGTGGCCGAGACGCTTTCGATCACGTCGGGATAGAGCGTGCCCTGGGCGAGGAATTCCGCGCCGCCGACCTTGTGGCTTTCGTGATCGAACACATCGATGAAGGCGGCGCCGATGATCTTGCGCTTCTGTTCGGGATCGCTGATGCCTTTCAGGCGCCCCAGGAACATCTCGCGGGCATCGGCATGGATCAGCGGGATATTGTAATGGCCGCGGAACAGCGTGACCACTTCCTCGCTCTCGCCGGACCGCATCATGCCGGTATCGACGAAGATGCAGGTGAGTTGCTCGCCGATCGCTTCATGGATCAACACGGCGGCGACGGAGGAATCCACCCCGCCCGACAGGCCGCAGATCACCTTGCCCGTGCCGACCTGTTTGCGGATTTTCTCCACCATGGCGGCGCGGAAGGCGTGCATGTTCCATTCCGGCGCGATGCCGGCGATGGTGCGCACGAAATTGGACAGCAGGGTGGCGCCGCGCGGGGTGTGCACCACTTCGGGATGGAATTGCACGCCATAGAAGCGGCGCTTCTCGTCGGCGATCACGGCATAGGGCGATGACTCGGATGTCGCCACGATTTCAAAGCCGGGCGGGATGGCGGTGATCTTGTCGCCATGGCTCATCCACACCGGCTCGCTGCCGCTTTCCGCCAACCCTTCCAGCAGCGGCGACTTGGTTTTCACATGGATGTCGGCGCGGCCGAATTCCTGGTTGTGGCCGCCTTCGACCTTGCCGCCCAATTGGGCCGACATCGTCATCTCGCCATAGCAGATGCCCAGCACCGGCACGCCGGCCTCGAACACGCTTTGCGGCGCGCGCGGGGCATTCTCTTCATAGACAGAACAGGGACCGCCGGAGAGAATGATGGCCCTGGGCTTCTTCGCCAGCGCGTCCTCAGCCTTGTTGAAGGGCACGATCTCGCAATAGACCCCGGCTTCGCGCACGCGCCGCGCGATCAGCTGGGTGACCTGGCTGCCGAAATCCAGAACCAATACGCTCATCGGGCGGCGTTCGCCGTCGTCGAAGTATGGTTCTTGTCCAGCGCGGAGATGGCTTTCAGCGCGGCGGGCTGCGCCGGGTCGATTCCCAGCGCCTGGTCATAAAAATTGCGCGCGTAATCGGGCTGGCCGGCCTCGGCATAGATATCGCCCAGCGCGACGTAAGATGTCGGCCGCGCCGGATCGGCGACGATGGCCGATTGCGCCAGGCGCACTGCAAGTTCGGTGTCGCCCTTGGTGACGGCAGCACGGGCCTGGATCAGGAGGGATTCCACCGTCACCGGCGCCTCGATTTTGGCGGGAGCCTTGGCCGGCTTGGGCGCGGCAAAAGTGGGGCTGGTGGCCACGACAAAGGCGGCCAGGAGAGGAATCGCGCGGCGGGTCATGGGCCCGACCTTAAGCCATTTGGGGCGGGTGTAACCATGCGTCATTCGCGGCCCCCGTCTTCGATTTTAAAGAGCCCCGCGCAATAAAAGCCGTCGGTGCCGGTTTTGGCCGGGCTGGTCCGGAAATCCCACGCCAGGCCGGGGGGCGGGCCGGAACCCCAGCCTTCCGCCAGATTGACCGGGGTAAAGCCGGGGCGGCGGGCCTGGACGGCGGCCACCCGGTCCTGGTTCTCGACCGGCAGGACGGAACAGGTGGCATAGACCAGCCGCCCGCCGGGCGCTACCCGCGCCGCGGCCTGGTCCAGCAGCTTGTCCTGGGTTTCCGTCAGGGCCGCCAGCCAGCCGGGGGTCATGCGCCAGCGCAGCTCCGGCTGGCGCCGCCAGGTGCCCGTGCCGCTGCAGGGCGCATCCACCAGCACCAGGTCGAAGGGGCCCGAAGGCTGGCCATGGTCCAGCGGCAGGGTCTTGATGATGGAAACACCGGCGCGGGCGGCGCGCTTCTCCAGTTCGAACAAGGCCTCGCCGCGCACATCGCAGGCGATGATCTCGCCCTGGTTCTGCATGGCCGCGGCCAAGGCCAGGCTCTTGCCGCCGGCGCCCGCTGCCAGATCCAGCACGCGCATTCCCGGCTGCGCGCCGCAGAGAACAGAGGCGATCTGCGCCGCTTCGTCCTGGAATTCAAAAGCCCCGACTTCAAACAAGGGCGATTTGGAAAGCGCCGCCGCATCGCCGGTGATGCGGATGCCGTGCGGTGCATAAGGTGTTGGCGCGCAGGCGATGCCGATCGCGGCCAGCACGTCTTCGCGCGTGGTCTTCAACGTGTTGACGCGAATATCGGTGGGGGCGCGCGCGATGAAGGCGGCCATTTCTTCCGGCAGGCGTTCGCCGAAGGCGCGCTGGAGTTCTTCTTCCAGCCATTGCGGATACTCGCCGCGCACCCAGTCCGGTGCCGGCGGCGGTGTGGCGGCGATGCCGGCTTGCTCGGCGTCGGTCAGGGCTGCGGGGCCATAGCCGCCGGAAAACAGCGCCGCGATGTCGTCGCCGCTTTCCAACAACGCGGCGATCATGCGGGCGCGGGGGCTGTCGCTTCCCATCCGGTGCGCCAGCTGGGCGCGGCGGCGCTGACCCGCAAACACCTGTTCGGCGATGGCGCGACGATCCTTGGAGCCGGCGAACCGCCGGATGCGGAACCAGCTTTTGAGAAAGCGGTCGGTGGGCTGGGTGGTCGTCTCCAGCCCCTCCAGGATCTCGATGGCCATCTGCAGGCGGGCGGCGGGCGTCATTTTTTGAAGAAAACCAAGTCGTTAGGGCGGAAACACCGCATTAGGATTGCTCTTATAGAGTGTGGGCCGATCCGAAAGCCAATCTCGATGTTGCGCCCCCCTGCCCTGAACTTCGCACTTAACTTCGCTTTGGGCGCCGCGCTGGCGGCGTTTGGCCTGGCCGTCCTGTCGCCAGGCCTTTTGAACGACGGCGACACCTATTGGCACATCCGCGCCGGGGAATGGATGATCGCGCATCGCGCCGTGCTGCGCGCCGATGTGTTCTCCTATACCGTCGCCGGCGCACCCTGGCACACCCAGGAATGGCTGGCCGAGATCGCCATGGCGCTGGGATGGCGCAGCGGTTGGTCCGGGATCCATCTTCTGTTTGCCGCCGCCGCCGCGCTGACGGCCGGCGTGACCGCCTGGTTTGTGCGCCGACGCGTGGACTTCGTGCCGGCCTTGCTGGCAGTGGTGCTGGGCCTGTCTTGCGTCACCGGCAGCCTGTTGGCGCGGCCGCACATGCTGGCGTTGCCGCTACTGGCGATCTGGACGGTGGGCCTGGCGCAAGCGCGCGAGAAAAACGAATCGCCGTCCTGCTGGCTGATCGCGGTGATGCCGCTATGGGCAAACTTGCATGGCAGCTTCGCCTTCGGCCTGGCATTGGCCGGTGCGCTGGCGGTGGAGGCGGTGATCGAAGACCGCAAGGCCGCGCTGGGCTGGGCGGTTTTTCTGCTGGGCGCCACACTGTCGTGCCTGGCAACACCATACGGGATTGCGGGTCTGGAGTTTCCCTTCAAGCTTTCGGCCATGCGCGCGCTGGATCACATCAGCGAATGGCAGGCCAGCGACTTCAGCCATATCTCGCCGTTCGTCATCTCGCTTTTTGTCACCCTGTTCGTGATGAGCAGCGGCAGGCTGAGAGTACCCGCCTTTCGCTTGGCTGTCCTGTTGGGAGTGGTCTGGATGGCCCTGGCCCATGGCCGCCACCAGATGCTGCTGGGAGTGACGGCGCCGATCCTGCTGGCGCCGTCACTGGCCAACGCCTGGCCTGCCAAAAACGGAATTACCAAAGCGTGGTTGTTACCATTGCTGGCGGCGGGTTTTGCCGCGCTGATCCTGGTGCGGCTCACCCTGCCGGTGGCCCGCACGGACGATCCGGTGTCGCCGGTCACGGCCATGGCGCATGTGCCGCGCTTTGTGCGCGAGACGCCGGTGCTGAATGATTACAGCTTCGGCGGTTACCTGATCTGGGATGGCCTCAAGCCTTTTATCGACAGCCGCGCCGACCTCTATGGCGACATCTTCCTGCAGAACTATGCCGCCATCACCGCGCCGGACAAGGATGCGCTGGCTGCCACCCTCACCTTCTATCACGTGCGCTGGACGATCTTTAACAAGGACGCCGCCGTCGTGAAGCTGCTGGATGCCACCCCCGGTTGGCATCGTTTCTATGCCGACAAGCTTGCGGTGGTGCACGTCCACGACTAGCGTTGCGCCATGAGCGATGACGTGAGCGACCGGGTACGGATCAAGGAAACCAGGATTCTTTCCGACGATTACTATGTCCTGCGCCGCCTGACGTTCGATTTCCTGCGCGGTGACGGCACCTGGCAGACCCAGACCCGCGAAAGCTACGACATCGGCAACGCCGCCACGGTGCTGCCGCATGACAAGGCGCGCGACAAGGTGATCCTGATCCAGCAGTTCCGCCTGCCTGTGCACGAATGGGGTTATCGCCAGCTGCTGGTCGAGGCGATTGCCGGCAAGCTGGACGGCGACACGCCCACCGATTGCGTCATCAAGGAATCCATGGAGGAAGCCGGGGTCACCATCACCAATCCGCGGCTCATCAGCCATTGCTTCGCCAGCCCCGGTGCGGTGAAGGAGCGGGTGTCGCTGTTCCTAGCCGATTACGATTCCACCGCGCCGCGGCCCGCGGGCGGCGGCGAGGAATCCGAGGGCGAGGACATCATCGTGCTGGAAATGAGCCTGGATGCGGCGCTCGGCATGATCGCCAGCGGCGAGATCGTAGATTTGAAGACCATCGCCCTGCTGCAGGCCGCGAAGCTGGCTGGTTAGCCGCTCGCCCAAGCTCGCGGCGTTCGTTGCTTGAAATGGTCCGCTGGACCATTTCATCCGCCTTTGGCGGACCGCTCCTCACTCTCCGCAGGCGCTTCGATGGTAATGTGCCTGGCTGTGAGCCGTTCCAGCACACCGTTCTTGCGGAGCAGCGGCCCCATGTTGATCACCACGATGGTCTTGCCCGGCTTGTCCAGCGCCGCGTCGATCGCCGCGACATATTCAGAGACGTTGCGCCCGTCGATATCGCTGAACTTCTGCACCGCCGCCATGATGCAGGTGCCCAGCCGCCATTCGCTGTAATTGGCCTTCACGGTCTTGATGTCGCCCACCGCCCAGGCCCGCGCGCTGCGGTCGGCATGGACAATCGCCCAGTTCACGTCTTCCACCGCTTGCGCCAGGCAGGCGCGCTGTTGCTGCGGTGTCAGGGTCAGAACCTCGCGGATCGCATCCATCGCTTCAAACCGTGTCACCGGATCGTTGCGGATGCGCTTGCGATAGGCGAGATTCTCGATGGTATTGCGCGGCTCGCGGAAGGAGAAATCCTGCTTCTGCCGCAGATCTTGCTGCAGCCGCATGGCGGCGCGGATGGGAATGTCGGTGCGGTAATCGCTCGCCTCGCCGCCGACACGATCGCGCGCCGCGATGAAGCGGGTGCGCAGGTCGTCGGGCAGGCCTTCTTCCAATGTCTGGCCGCGTGGCAGGCTGAGTTCGCCACCATGGCGGATCAGGAACCAGGCGATATCGGTCAGGGCGATATCGGCCTTGGGCGGCATCAGGATGGCGCGCGCCCCGTCCAGCAGTTCGGAGAGATATTGCTTGTTCCAGTCCAGGTCCTTGGGCAGGGCGCCGGCCAGGCCCAGCAGCCACACTTCGGAATTGCCGCGCGTCAGGTGCCACACGGCCGGACCGGGCCGCTCGCGCACTTCCACGCTTTCGATCTCGGCCCATTCGGGAACAGGCTCGGCATGCGCGTGAATCGCCAGCGTGGTGAAAGCCAGGGCGAGCGCCGCAGCTTTCCACATGCAGCGCGCTACTGCCCGCCGGGATGATAGTTGGGCGCCTCGCGGGTCACCGTCACGTCGTGGACATGGCTTTCGCGCAGGCCGGCGCCGGTGATGCGCACGAACTGCGCCCTGGCGTGGAATTCCTCGATGGTCTTGCAGCCGGTATACCCCATGGCGGCGCGCAAGCCCCCGATGATCTGGTGTACCACCGCGCTCACCGGGCCCTTGTAGGCGACCTGGCCCTCGACACCCTCGGGCACCAGCTTCAGTGCGTCCCGCACTTCGGCCTGGAAATAACGGTCGGCGCTGCCCCGCGCCATGGCGCCCACGCTGCCCATACCGCGATAGCCTTTGTAGGAGCGGCCTTGATACAGGAACACCTCGCCCGGCGATTCATCGGTGCCTGCCAGCAGCGAGCCCACCATCGCCACATCGGCGCCGGCGGCCAGCGCCTTGGCGAGATCCCCGGAATATTTGATGCCGCCATCGCCGATCACCGGCACGCCGGCTTTGCGCGCTTCCGACACCGCATCCATGATCGCGGTCAATTGCGGCACGCCCACGCCCGCCACGATGCGGGTGGTGCAGATGGAGCCGGGACCGATACCCACCTTCACCGCGTCGGCGCCGGCATCGATCAGCGCCTTGGCCGCTTCCGCCGTGGCGATATTGCCGCCCGCCACTTGGGTGTAATTCGAAGCCTTCTTGATGCGGCGAATGGCGTCGATCACGCCTTTGGAATGGCCATGGGCGGTGTCGACCATGATGACGTCGCATTCCGCCTCGATCAGCGCCATCGCCCGGGCATAGCCGTCTTCCCCCACGCCGGTCGCTGCGGCGACACGCAGGCGGCCGCGCTCATCCTTGCAGGCGTGCGGATATTTCTGCGCCTTCTCGATGTCCTTGACGGTGATCAATCCGACGCAGCGGTAGGCATCGTCCACCACAATGATCTTTTCAATGCGATGCTGGTGCAGCAGGCGCTTGGCTTCATCCGGCTTGACGCCTTCGCGCACCGTGATCAGCTTGTCCTTGGTCATCAGTTCGGCGACGGGCTGGCGCGGATCGGCGGCAAAGCGCACATCGCGGTTGGTGAGGATGCCCACCAGCTTGCCGGCGCCCTTGGCATCGACATTCTCCACCACCGGCACGCCGGAGATATGGTGCCGCTCCATCAGGGACAGGGCATCGGCCAGGGTAGCGCCGGGGCCGATGGTCACCGGATTGACCACCATGCCGCTTTCATAGCGCTTGACCCGGCGGACATGCTCGGCCTGTTCCTCGATCCCCAGATTCTTGTGGATCACGCCCATGCCGCCGGCCTGGGCCATGGCGATGGCCAGGCCCGCCTCGGTGACGGTGTCCATGGCGGCGGAAATCAGGGGGATGCCCAGCTCGACCGTCTTGGTGAGCCTGGTCTTGGTATCTACTTGACCGGGAAGGACTTCCGAGGCGCCGGGCACCAGCAACACATCGTCGAAGGTCAGGGCTTCGCGGATGGTCGAGCTGGTCATACAGGCGCTCCGGTCCTTGGTGGCGCTCCTTGGGGAACGCTCTGTGGAGCGCCGAGCCTGTATCAGCGGCCCGGCTTTCGCGCAAGAGGCGGCTTGGACACTGGCTTAAATCCCTGTAAAGTCTGCACTTCCCGCTTTTGCTAGGAACCATGTATAGTCGAACGCGTTGTAGCGAATGTGACCGGCCATGAGGCCGAGTCCCCCCTTTTATTTACCCAGGAGCTAAACCATGAAGTCATTTCGTTTGATGCTCGGCGCCGCTGTCGCGGTTACCGGCCTTGCCTTTGCGTCCGCCGCCTCTGCCGCCCCCGCGGGCGTGAAGGTCGGTACCCTGACCTGCAACGTTGCCGGCGGCATGGGTTTTGTTTTCGGGTCCAGCAAGGAGCTGCGTTGCTCGTATGAACCCACCAAGGCGATGGTCGAGCATTATTCCGGCTCCATCTCCAAGTGGGGCGTGGATATCGGCTACACCAGCAAGGCCAAGCTGATCTGGGCCGTGTTCGCGCCGGCCTCCGACGTTCGTCCCGGTGCGCTGGAAGGCGAATATGCCGGCGCCACCGCGCAGGCGACTGTCGGCGTCGGCCTCGGCGCCAACGTTCTGGTCGGCGGATTGGACAAGTCCATCGCCCTGCAGCCGCTGAGCGTGTCGGGCCAGACCGGCCTGAACGTGGCGGCCGGCATCGGCCAGATCAGCCTGAAGCACGTTCCGTAAGAACGGCTTCTTCTCTATCGTAGCGAAAGCCCCGGCGTCACTGTCGGGGCTTTTTGCTATTTGACAGTCACCGTCGCTCGCATCTTGGGATGGATGGAGCAGAGATATTTGTAGATGCCAGGCTTGTCGAACTTGAAGCTGAAACTGTCGTTCTGATCCAGCGCCGGTGAGCGGAACAGGCCGTCCGTGCTGACCACGGTGTGCGGCTCGCCGTCGAGATTTTTCCAGGTCACGGTCGAACCCGGCGTGACCGCCACCTCCATCGCAAAATCAAAATTCTTGATGGGCACGGTGATGTCGGCGACATGTGCCGGCGCCAATCTGCTGAGGATGGTTGTCGCACTACGCTGTCGCTAATGACGGACCGATTTGCCCCTAGCGGGTCGCTTTGAACCCAAGTGCCACAACATATAATTCCACCGACTCCGCGCGGGAGGCCGGCGGTTTCACATGCTTGACCTCGCGGAAACTCTTCTTCAGCCGCGCCAGCAATTCGTTGGAAGAGCCGCCCTGGAACACCTTGCCGACAAAGGTGCCGCCGGGCTTGAGCACGTCTTCGGCCACTTCCAGCGCGATCTCCACCAGGGCGATGGTGCGGATATGGTCGGTGGCGCGGTGGCCGGTGGTGGGCGCCGCCATGTCGGTCAGCACGATGTCCGCCGGACCATCCAGCGCGGCTTTCAGCATCGCGGGCACATCCGGGTCGGTCAGATCGGCTTTGAAAAACGTGACGCCGGGGATTTCTTCCATCACCAGGACGTCGGCCGCCACCACGGTGGCGCCGCGCGCCGCCGCCACCTGGCTCCAGCCGCCGGGGGCCGCGCCCAGATCCAGCACC
The DNA here is from genome assembly GCA_013697055.1 of Alphaproteobacteria bacterium. Lineage (GTDB taxonomy): Bacteria > Pseudomonadota > Alphaproteobacteria > Micropepsales > Micropepsaceae > Rhizomicrobium. The sequence continues at coordinate 79 of JACCXK010000182.1, read as the reverse complement.
TTGGCGCCCTTTTTCAGGAAGTGGAATTTCTCGTCCAGCTCCACCAGCTTGAAAGCGGCGCGGCTGCGAAAGCCCTTGG
>JACCXK010000164.1 GCA_013697055.1 Alphaproteobacteria bacterium | reverse complement strand
CTGGCGGGCGGCACCATGCACAAGGCCGATGAATGCGTGCCGGTGGCCGAGATCGCCGCGCTGACCAATATCTACGAAGCGCTGCTCAAGGCCTATTTCGCCAAGCCACCGCTTTAACCCCTGCGGGCTTTGTCGATCGCCGCGACATCGATCTTCTTCATCGTCATCATGGCCTCGAAGGCGCGCTTGCCCTCCGCGCCGCCAGCTGCCAGGGCCTCGGTCAAGGTCCGCGGCGTGATCTGCCAGGAGATGCCCCACTTGTCCTTGCACCAGCCGCATTCGCTTTCCTGGCCGCCGTTGCCGACTATGGCGTTCCAGTAGCGGTCGGTTTCTTCCTGATTGTCGGTGGCGATCTGGAAAGAGAAGGCTTCGCTATGCTTGAACATCGGCCCGCCATTCAGGCCGATGCAGGGAATGCCGGCAACGGTGAAATCAACCACCAGCGCATCGCCCGCCTTACCCGAAGGAAAATCGCTGGGCGCGCGGTGAGCAGACCCTACGCTGCTGTTGGGAAAGGTCTTGGCGTAGAAATTGGCCGCGGCTTCGGCGTCCTTGTCGTACCAGATGCATATCGTGTTCTTGGCAATGGCCAAGACATTTCCTTTCGCTTTTGAATCCGGGACTTAGCGTGATCCTGGCATAGGATAACGTCTTAAAGACGACTGGCGGCCCGCCGATCCGACACCGACGTGATTTTTTTCAACCGCCCGAATAATCCACCCGCACGAGATACAGCCCCTCCGGCGGCGAAACGGGACCGCAAGCGCTGCGGTCGCGCGCTTCCAGCGCGTTCTTCAGGTCTTTGGGCTGCCACTTGCCTTCGCCCACCAGCTTCAGCGAACCCGCGAAAGAACGGATCTGGTGATGCAGAAAGGAGCGCGCCGAGGCTTCGATATGGATTTCATCGGCGTGGGCACTGACGTCCAGCGTGTCGAGGGTCTTGACCGGCGACTGGGCCTGGCATTCGGCGGCGCGAAATGTGGTGAAGTCGTGCTGGCCCACCAGGAACTGCGCCGCGGCATGCATCGCTTCGGGATCGAGGCGATGCGTGACATGCCACACCCGTCCGTCTTCCAGCGCCGGCGGGCTGCGGCGGTTGAGGATGCGGAACAGGTAGTGCCGCGACCTGGCGGAAAAGCGGGCGTGAAATTCGCTGTCCACGGCCTCCGAATCCAGCACGACAATGGGCGCGGGCCGCAGATAATGGTTCAAGGCGTCCCGCACCTTGCCGGCCTCGAAATTCTTTTCCAGATCGAAATGCGCCACCTGCCCCAAGGCATGCACCCCAGCATCGGTGCGGCCCGCGCCCGTGACGGTGACGCGTTCGGAAGAAAGCTTTTCAATGGCGTCTTCCAGCGCGCCTTGCACCGAGGCGCCTTCGGCCTGGCGCTGCCAGCCGACAAACGGGCCGCCGTCATACTCGATGGTGAGCCGGTAGCGCAGCATCAGACGAGCTGGGTGCCGCGCGGCACGGCAAAGCCCTTGAGCAGCGCATCGGCCTCCATCGCCTTGCCGCCGGCGCGCTGAACCTTGCGCAGGCGCACGGCGCCATCGCCACAAGCGACCGTAAGCGCATCGTCCAAGGTGATGCCGGGGCGGCCATTGCCGGGAGCGGGTTCTGCGTAAAGCACTTTCAGCCGTTCGCCATTCACCTCGGTCCAGGCGCCGGGAAAAGGTGACAGGCCGCGGATATGCCCATCAACCTCGAGCGCACTTTTCGACCATTCGATGCGCGCTTCATCCTTCAGGATTTTCTTGGCATAAGTGACACCGTCTTCGGCTTGCGGCTGCGGCGTTACCGCGCCGCGCTCCAGCGCACCCAGCGCCCGTACCATCAAATCCGCGCCCAGCCGCGACAGTTCGGACGCCAATTCGCCGCTGGTCTTGCGCCCGACCGGCACGCGCTCGGCCATCAGCACAGGGCCGGTATCCAGCCCTTCGTCCATCCGCATCACCATCACGCCGGTTTCGGCATCGCTGGCCATCACCGCGCGCTGGATAGGGGCAGCGCCACGCCAGCGCGGCAACAGCGAACCATGCAGGTTGAAACAACCCAGCCTGGGCGCGTCCAAAATCGCCTTGGGCAAGAGCAGCCCATAAGCCACCACAATGGCGGCATCCAGGTCCAGCGCGGTAAAGGCCGCCTGTTCATCGGCGTTCTTCAACGACAGCGGCGTGCGCACCGGCAGCTTGGCGGATTCGGCGAATTTGTGAACGGGGCCCGGTTCCAGCGCCATGCCGCGTCCCGCAGGGCGCGGCGGCTGGGAATAGACCGCGGCGATGTCATGACCCTGGGCGATCAGTTCGGCAAGCGTGGGCACCGCGAAATCGGGCGTGCCCATAAATGCGAGCCGTAAGACCATCAACCAGCTGCTTGTCTAACAAGGCCGTAGCGACAGCGTACGGCCGTGGGGCGAGCATTTGCCAACCGTAACGTCACGCCGTTTCTTTCAGTTTCTTGGCCTTGGTGAGCTTGCGCACCGCCATGCTCTTTTTCAGGCGCGACAGGTGATCGATGAACAGCACGCCGTTCAGGTGATCCATCTCGTGCTGCAGGCAGGTGGCCAGCAGGCCATCGGCTTCCAGGGTCTGCTTCTTGCCGTCGCGGTCCAGATATTCGCACTTGATGCGGGCCGGCCGTTCGACATCGTCCCAGATCTCGGGTACCGACAGGCAGCCTTCCTCGAACACCGCCGTCTCCTCCGACGCCCAGATGATCTTGGGGTTGATATAGCCAATGGGGTTCTTCTTGCCCTCTTTCTGGTCCAGGTCGATCACCAGCACGCGGCTTGCGACCCCGATCTGGATTGCGGCCAGGCCGATGCCGTCGGCGGCGTACATGCTGTCGGCCATGTCGTCGACCAGCGTGCGAATCTCGTCCGTCACCGTCTCCACATCGGTGGACACCGCTTGGAGGCGCGGATCAGGGGCGGTTAAGATGGGTCGCACGGTCATGGGCTGGAAATAGGCGCTCAGCGGTATTGGGTCAAGGATTCATGGAATTAGCGTTGATTATGCTGGCGGTTGCCGTGGTAACGGCCGCCGCGATCCTGGCCTTTGCCCGGCGCCCGGCGCCCGTGGTCGCGCCCGACACACGGCTGGATGCGG
>JACCXK010000160.1 GCA_013697055.1 Alphaproteobacteria bacterium | reverse complement strand
TCGCGCTTCTCCGGCACGATGCAGGCGGCATGCGGTTTGGCCTTCAGCGCGATGGCCGCCATCTCATCGGTCGCCGCCATTTCCAGGTTGAGCGGAATGGTCAGCGCCTTTGTCAGGCGTTCGATATCGTCATCGGAAATGTGACGCCGGTCTTCACGCAGATGGGCGGTGATGCCGTCCGCCCCCGCTTCAGCCGCCAGGATCGCCGCCCGTACCGGATCAGGATTGTCGCCGCCACGGGCGTTGCGCACCGTGGCGACGTGGTCAATGTTGACGCCGAGGCGAAGCTTGGTCATGGCACACGCGTTTCGTGGGCATAAAAAAAGGTGTCATGGCCCGCAAATGCGGGCCACCCAGGTGACACCGCGCAGGTCTTAGAAGTTTGGGCCCATATTTTATTCTTTGACATAGTGCCATACGCCCAGCTGGGTGGCCCGCACTCCGGCGGGCCATGACATTGGAGTGTTACGCCAAACCTCTGCTCCCCGGCTTAACCGCGGGCTTATTGCGCAAATGCGGCGGCAGCTTGTCGGCCGGCCAGGCCTGCACCTTCCATTCCGCCAGCGCGATCAGCGGCACGCCGACCTTGGCGCTGCCGCCGGAGCGGTCGATCAGGCAGCAGGCAGCCACCACCTTGGCGCCCATTTTCTTGATGGCGGCGATGCATTCGCGGCTCGACACGCCGGTGGAGACGATGTCTTCCACCATCAGCACCTTCTGGCCTTTCTTCAGCGTGAAGTTGCGGCGCAACTGGAACTCGCCGTCCACCCGCTCGACATACATGGCCGGCAGGCCCATCTGGCGGCCCATTTCATAGCCCGGCACGATGCCACCCACCGCCGGCGAGACGATGGCGGTGATTTCGTCGGTGACTTCCTTCTTCACCTTCGCGGCCAGCGCCTTGCACAGCTTGGCGGTGCGCTTGGCGTCCTGGAACACCAGCGCCTTCTGGAGGAACTTGTCGGAATGCAGTCCCGACGACAGGATAAAATGCCCTTCCAGCAACGCGCCGGACTTCTTGAATTCGTTCAGGACCTGCTCGACGTTCAATGTACTGCTCCCTCGGCTTCACGCACGCGGTCAACCGATTCGACCGAGTCCGATACCCGTAGCGCGCCCAGGATATTCTGCAAATGCGCCACGTCGCGCACTTCCACATCCACGATGAACTCGAAGAACAGCGGATTGCGGTTGGTCACCTTCATGTTGAAGATGTTGCCGCCGTTGGCAGCAATGGCCGCCATGGCGGTCGCCAGCGAACCGGGCGCATTCTTCACCCGCACCAGGACGCGCGCCACCGACAGGTCCATGTCCGAGGCGCCCAGTCCCCAGCCCACGTCCAGCCAGTCATTCATGTCATGGGCCTTGTCCAGCTCGGCGCAGTCGATGGTGTGGATCACCAGCCCCTCGCCCGGCGTGTTGAGGCCGACAATGCGGTCGCCCGGCAAGGGATGGCAGCATTGGCCCAGCGTATAGGAGATACCCTCGGTCAGGCCGCGGATGGAAATCGGCTTGACCTCGCCCGGATTGGATTTCTTGGAAACCTTGCCGGTCCGCTTCATCTCCGGGAACACCGCCTGCAGCACTTCATGGCCGCGCAGCGCGCCGCGCCCGACATCGGCAAACACATCCTCGGCCTTGGCGAGGCGCAACTTCTTGGCTATGCCCTCAATGCCCTTGTCGGTGAGCTCGCGCCCCTCATCGGCAAAGGTCTTTTCCAGGATCTTGCGGCCGAAACGGACATGCTCGTCGCGCTGGGCATGACGCAGGAAGCGGCGGATCTCGGCTCGCGCGCGCCCCGTCACCACAAACTGTTCCCACATCGGCGACGGCGAGGAATCCTTGGTGGTGATGATTTCCACCTGGTCGCCATTCTTGAGCGGCGTGTGCAGAGGGGCATGGTTGCCATTGACCTTGGCGCCCACCGCGCTGTTGCCCAGGTCGGTATGCACCGCATAGGCGAAATCGATCGGCGTGGCGCCGCGCGGCAGCGAGATCAGCGAGCCCTTGGGCGTGAAGCAAAAGACCTGGTCCTGGTACAGCGCCAGCTTGGAATGCTCCAGCGCTTCTTCCGCCGTGTCGCCGCGTTCCAGCAGGTCCACCATGTCGCGCAGCCAGCCATAGGTGGCGCTGTCTTCCTTGGCGGGGCCTTCCGGCACATGCTCGCGATAGCGCCAATGGGCGGCGACGCCGCGTTCGGCAATGTCGTGCATGTCCTGGGTGCGGATCTGGATTTCCACCCGCTGCTTTTCCGGCCCGATCACCGTGGTGTGGATGCTGCGATAGCCGTTGGGCTTTGGCGTGGAGATGAAATCCTTGAAACGCTCCGGCACCATCTGCCAGCTGGTATGAATGATACCCAGCGCACGGTAGCAATCGGCGGTGGACCCGACGATGACGCGGAAGCCGAAAATATCCGACAGCTGCTCGAAGCTGAGCTTCTTGGTCTGCAACTTGCGCCAGATGGAGAAAGGCCGTTTGCCCCGGCCGTACACCCAGGCCTCCATGCCATGCTCGGCCAGGCGGCGCTTGATCTGGTCGGCGATGCGCCCCACCCGATCGCCGCCCACCATGTCCAGGCGCGCGAAATGCGTGACGATGGAATTGCGCGCCTCGGCGTCCAGCTCGGCAAAGGCCAGGTCTTCCAGTTCCTCGCGCATGTTCTGCATGCCGATGCGGCCGGCCAGCGGGGCATAGATGTCCACCGTCTCCTGGGCGATGCGGCTGCGCTTGTGCGGCTTGTCGATATAGCCAAGCGTGCGCATGTTGTGCAGCCGGTCGGCCAGCTTGACCAGCAGCACGCGGATGTCGCTGGTGATGGCCAGCATCAGCTTGCGGAAATTCTCCGCCTGCTTGGTGCGCTCGGAGAAGACTTCCAGTTGCGACAGCTTGGTGACGCCGTCCACCAGGTTGGCGATCTCCTCGCCGAACTTCTGCTTGATGTCGTCATAGGTGACCAGCGTGTCTTCGATCGTGTCGTGCAGCAGCGCCGTCACGATGGTGGGCACGTCGAGCTTGAGGTCTGTGAGAATGGCCGCCACTTCCAGTGGATGGGCGAAATAGGGATCGCCCGAGGCGCGGAACTGCTTGCCGTGCGCCGTCATGGCATAGACGTAAGCCTTGTTGAGTAGGGCCTCGTCGGCGTCGGGATCATAGGCCAGCACCCGCTCGACCAGGTCGGTCTGGCGCATCAGCCGGCGGCGGTTCCGCAAGGGCGCGACCGGGGCCTCGGCAGCGGGCACAGGCTCCGTTTTGGCGGGCTTTTCAGCCGAGGTGACAGGGGTTGGCGGGCTCATCCGCCAAATATAGGCAGATAAACTCAGAATCAGAACCTAAACGGCAACCGAAAGAGCGCGGAAACCGCGCCTTTTGCAGTAGGGGCCGTCGATTTTGGGGCTTGGGCAGGAGCGTCGCGCGGAGCGGGCTTACAGCCCGTGAGCACGCGCGACAAACCCAAGACCCAAAAGAACGGTCCCGTTTGACTACTCTTCGTAGTCTGCTTCCGGTTCCGGCTGGGGTTCGGCGCGGCGCTGGGCCTCGGTGGTCAGGGCGCGCAAGAGCTCTTCTTCCGTGACCTGGCGATGCGAGGGATCTTCGCGGTTGTCGGCCTCGGGGCGGGACTCTTCCGGCTCGTCCACTTCCGCATGCTTCTGCAGCGAGCGGATGTAATCTTCCTTGGAATCTTCCGGCTTGATCAGCTTGGCTGCGATTTCGCGCAGGGCCACCACGGGGTTCTTGTCACGGTCGCGTTCCAGCATCGGCTCGGCGCCGCCCGACAGCTGGCGGGCGCGGAAACCCGCGGCCAGGACCAGGTCAAAGCGGTTGGGAATCTTGTCGACGCAGTCTTCGACGGTCACGCGAGCCATAGCCAATCCTTATATGATAAGTCTTCAAGTTCAATAGGTTAGCGGCCCGAAAAGCCGCTGCCATCAGGGGTTCGGGCCGGAATAACAGAAAAGAATGCTCTAAGCCAGCCCAGAGCGAAGGCTTGCCGGAGCGACAACTAGAGAAGTTTGGGAGTGGTCCGATCGGCCAGCTTGGCCAATAGTTCCCCCGCCCCCTGCCCGGTCGTCGGGTGGCGCCATTCCGGCGCTGCCTCCGCAAGAGGCACCAGCACGAAGCTGCGCTCCGCGATCCGGGGGTGCGGCAGGGTGAGGCCGCCTGTCATAACGCGGCCGTCATAATCCAGAAGATCGATATCCAGGGTGCGCGGCGCATTGGGCGCGGAACGCATCCGCCCGAACGCAGTTTCCACCCCATGCAAAAGCGCCAGAAGTTCAACGGGTTGGAGCGCCGTTTCAACGGCCGCCACCGCGTTAACGAAGGCGGGCTGGCCGGGATCGGGCCAGGCCGGGGTTTCATAGAAGGACGAACGGCGCAAAATTTTCACACCGAGCGTTTCCAGCCGCGCCAGGGCGGCATTGAGAGTCGCGGCCGGTGGCCCGGCCGAACTTGGCAGGTTGGCGCCTAGCGCGATCAGGATCACGGGCCCGCATCGGCAGATTGGATGCGCCGCCTGTTAGTTTTTTTGGCAGTATTGGAGGCCATATGCTTTTTTACCCGTCCGAGAAGATTGCATTGTTCATCGATGGCGCCAATCTCTACGGCGCGGCCAAGGGTCTGCAATTCGACATCGACTATAAGCGGCTCCTGGAGCTGTTCGCGCGCAAGGGCACCCTTGTGCGGGCCTTCTATTACACCGCCGTGGCCGAAGACCAGGAATTCTCGCCCCTGCGCCCGCTGGTGGACTGGCTGGACTACAACGGCTTTTCGGTGGTGACCAAGCCGTTGAAAGAGTTCACCGACGCCCAAGGCCGCCGCCGGGTCAAAGGCAACATGGACATCGAACTGGCCATCGACGTGATGGAGATGTCGTCTTGCGTCGATCATGTGGTGATTTTCTCCGGCGACGGTGATTTTCGTCGCCTGGTGGAAGCGGTGCAACGGCGCGGCCGCCGGGTCAGCGTGGTCTCCACCATCCGCACCTCCCCGCCCATGGTGGCGGACGAACTGCGCCGCCAGGCCGACAATTTCATCGAACTGGAGGACCTCAAAAGCCAGATCGCCCGCGAAGGCGGCAAGGCCCCGGCGCCTTACGTCTCCGCCTAGACAGAAGATCGGGCAGCCTTTAGTTCGAAGGCCATGCCCGTTCCCGCCAGCCCGCCGCCGGATTGCCCGCTCTGCCCGCGGCTTCACGCGTTCCGTCACGCCAACCGCGCCAAATACCCCGGCTGGTTCAACGATCCGGTCCCCAGCTTCGGGCCGCTCACCGCGCGCATCGTGATTGCCGGGCTGGCGCCAGGCCTGCAGGGCGCCAACCGCACAGGCCGGCCCTTTACCGGCGACTGGGCCGGCGACTTGCTCTACGCGACCTTGCTGAAGTTCGGCCTGGCCAAGGGCGTCTATGACGAGCGCATCGACGACACCTTGGAGCTGGTGGATTGCCGCATCGCCAATGCCGTGCGCTGCGTGCCGCCCCAGAACAAGCCGGAACCGTCGGAAGTCAAAACCTGCCGCCAATTCCTGATTTCGGAACTGGACACGCTGGCGAATGTGAGAGTGATCCTGGCGCTGGGCAAGATCGCCCATGACAGCGTGCTGACGACCCTGGGGGCGAAAATCAGCGCCCATCCCTTCAAGCATGGCGTCGCCTATGACGTGGGCAGGTTCAAGCTGATCTCGAGCTATCACTGCTCGCGCTACAACACCAACACCGGCCGGCTGACGACGGAGATGTTTGAGGATGTGGTGGGCAATGCGAAAAATCTTGCCGCTATCTAATTTGTCATTCCCGCGAAAGCGGGAATCCATTCAGACAACTTGCTCGAAAAGATCAGACCAACCCGGGTTTGCCTTTTCAATCAATTCGATCTTCCAGGACCGCCGCCATTTCTTGATCCGTTTCTCGCGCAAAATGGCGTCCTGAATATAGGCAAACTCCTCGAACCAAACCAGACGATGAACTCCATACTTCTTGGTGAACCCATCTCGTAAATCTTCCTTATGTTCATGGATGCGGCCAGCCAGATTGCTTGTCACACCAACGTAAAGCGTGCCTTGGGGCTTACTAGCCAAGAGATAAACGAAATACCGGTGCTCTTTGACCAAGTTGGATTCCCGCTTTCGCGGGAATGACAATACGAGCTTGAGAGTTGCAACACCAACGCCGTTGCCGATCAATCCGGCATAGCGTCATGGGCATCGGCGATGGCCTGCAGCAGTTCCGGCTTGCCCCGGTAGCGCGCCCGCAGCGTGGCTTCCTCGTGATCCAGGGTCAGGCAGTTCAGCGCCCGGACATTGTGCGCGATCTCGGCCTTGCGGAGTTTGCTCTTCGAGGTTTCGGACGGCCAGTAATTGCAGCCCGTGCGGCGGTTGACATAGGCCTGCACGTCGCTGGGCAAGCCGTCTGCGGCCATGGCGGTCGTGGCCAAAGCGTAAAACACCAGACCCGCAAGCGCCAAATACTTCATCAGCCCTTGTCTCTCATGAGCCTAGCCTTGTCGCGCTGCCAGTCGCGCTGCTTTTCGGTCTCGCGCTTGTCGTGCAGCTTCTTGCCCTTGGCGACACCGATCTCGATCTTGGCCGTACCCTTGGCGTTGAAATAGAGCTTCAGCGGAATGAGGGTCATGCCCTCGCGCTGGATCGCCGCCGCCAGCCGGGCGGCCTCGCGCTTGTGCACCAGCAGTTTCCGGCTGCGCTTGGGCTCATGGTTGAAGCGGCTGGCCTGGGTGTATTCGGGGATGTAGCAGTTCACCAGCCACAACTCGCCATCCTTGGCGTGGGCGTACGACTCCCCGATGGTGGTCTTGCCGTTGCGCAACGACTTGACCTCCGAACCCACCAGCATGATGCCGGCTTCCAGGGTCTCGTCGATCGCATAGGCGTAACGCGCCTTGCGATTGTCGGCGATGATCTTGAAGCCGTCGTCTTTTTTCTTGGCCATTAATTTATGAGGCCGACGTCCTGCATCGCCTTTTTGATCTGGGCGCGCGCGGCATCCGCCGGCGGAACCATGGGCAACCGCATGTCTTCGGCGCATTTGCCCAAGAGCGACACGGCATACTTGACCGGCCCCGGATTGGTCTCGCAGAACATGGCGTCATGCAGCGGCATCAGCCGGTCCTGGTATTCCCGCGCCTTGGCATAGTCGCCGCTGGCGCAGGCCGCCTGGAACTCGGCGCACAGGCGCGGCGCCACATTGGCCGTCACCGAGATGCAGCCCACCCCGCCATGGGCGTTGTAGCCCAGCGCCGTGCCGTCCTCGCCTGAAAGCAACAGCCATTCTTTGTTATTGGCCTTGCCGCAGGCCAGCCGCTCGCGGCTGGGGCGGTTGAGGTCGGCGGTGGCGTCCTTCACCCCGATGATGTTCTTGTGTTTGGCCAGGCGCGCCATGGTCTCGACAGCGATGCCCACCACGGCGCGGCCGGGGATGTTGTAGAGAATGACCGGGATGTCCACGGCCCCGGCGATCGCCATGAAATGGCGGTACTGCCCTTCCTGGTTCGGCTTGTTGTAATAGCCCGTCACATGCAGGACGGCGTCGCATCCGACGTCCTTGGCGTGCCGGGTGCGCATGATGGCTTCGTCGGTGGAATTGGAACCCGCTCCCGCGATCACCGGCACGCGCCCCCTGGCCTGTTCCACGCAGAGCTCGATCACCCGCGCATGTTCCTCATGGCTCAGGGTGGGCGATTCGCCGGTGGTGCCGCAGGGAACCAGTCCTTGCGTACCCTCGGCGATCTGCCAGTCCACCAGGGCACGGTAGGCGTCTTCATCGATCCTGCCGTTCTTGAACGGTGTCACCAGGGCGGTCAGGGAGCCTTTGATGCGGTCGCGAATGCTGGTCATGGGGTCGTCTCAGTTTCTTTTTGCGGCGGTCACATTGTTGCCCGCCTTTTAAGGGCCCATTATGGCCCCCGTGGCGGTGTTTCGTCTAAGCCGATCCACGCTTTTCAACAAGCTGCGCCCTGAAATAATGACCATGTCCTTGCTGCGTACCTCGCTTCTTTGCACCGCCCTGATCGGCGGGGGCGCCGCGTTCGCCCAAAACCTTCCCTCGGGGCTTACCCGCAACGGCGATGTGGTGATGATGCAGCCCATCCCGGACGGCAGCACCGCCGGCGCCGGTGTCTCCGGGGTTCGTCCCAGCCGGCTACGGGTGCTGACAGCGTCCGATCACGATCTCTTCACCCGCGCCTTCGCGGCCGCAGGCCGCGGCGACTGGGTGGGCGCGCGCGCCCTGGCGGCGCAGGGCCAGAGCGCAACCGCCCGGCAGCTCTTGGAATGGCGCTATGCCATGGACAAGAACAGCGGCGCGTCCTTCGCCGAGATCGATGCGGCGATCAAGGACACCGCGTCACCCACCAGCGCCGGAACCTGGCCGTTGCGCGGCACCCTGCAGGCCCGCGGCGAGGCCGCCATCACCGATGACATGGCGCCGGCGACCATCATTGCCTGGTTCGGCGCCAAATCGCCCAATTCCTCCATCGGCAAATTACGTTTGGGCGAAGCTCTGGTGGCCACGGGTGAAAAGACCCGCGGCGGCGCGCTGATCCGCGCCGGATGGTCCGAGGGCAGCTTCGATCCCGCCATCGAGCTTGCCATCGTGCAGAAGGACGGCGCGTTGCTGACGCCGGAAAGCGACCGCGCCCGGCTGGACAATCTTTTGTGGCGCAGCGATGTCACCGCCGCCCGGCGCACGCTTGCGCGCGTGGACGGGCCGTTCGCGGACATCGCCGCTGCCCGCATAGCCCTGATCGCCTCCGGCCTGCCCCAGGCGCAAGCGGCTGTGGACAAGGTCGCGGATAGTTCCGATCCCGGGCTGCTGTTCGACTGGGCCCATGCCCTGCGCATCGCGGGCCGCGACAAGGAAGCCCATGCCATCCTGCTTCGCCTGCCTGCGGCGCCCATGGTGCGCGAGCATCCCGGGCGGTGGTGGCCGGAATTGAACCTGCATGCCCGCGATGCCCTGACCGGCGGCGATCCGCGTGAGGCGCTGGCCCTGGTGCAGCATGCCGGCTTCACCGCCGGCGACCAGTTTGCCGAGCAGCAGTTTCTCGCCGGCTTCATCGCCCTGCGCTTCCTGAAAGACCCCAACACCGCGCTCACGGCCTTCCAGAAGCTGGATGCCGGCGTCGCCCGCCCCATCAGCAAGTCGCGGGCGCAATACTGGATGGGCCGCGCCACTGAGGCGCTGGGCGACAACGCCAGCGCCCTGACGCATTACCGGCTCGCGGCGGCGTATCCGGAGACCTTCTACGGCCAGATCGCGCTGGCCCATACCGATCCCAGCCCCACCCTGCATCTCACCGACACCATCGTGGAAGCGGCGCCAGCGTCCGAGCTCGAAGCCGATCCCCTGATGCCGCAGATCAAGGTGCTGGCGGATCTGGGCCAGGCCGCCTCGTTGCGCGCCTTCGTCGACCGTGATGTGGAAGTCTATTCCTCGCCCCGGCACTTGAAGCGCCTGATGTTGCTGCTGGTCGATTGGGGCTATCCGGAGATCGCGGTGCGCCTGGCCAAGACCGCCGGCTATGCCGGCGCGCCCATGCCCGCCTTCACCCACCCGGTCATCACCCTGCCTACGTATCCCGGACCGGGCACAGCGCCCGATGCGGCACTGGTGCTGGGACTGATCCGGCAGGAAACCGAATTCGACGCCTATGCCATCTCCGGCGCAGGCGCCCGCGGGCTGATGCAGATGATGCCGGCCAGCGCCAAGATCGCCGCCAAGCAGGCGAACCTGCCCTACCGGCCCGAGGCATTGCTCAGTGAAACGACCTACAACATGCAATTGGGCATGACCGAGTATCGCGGCCATATGGACCGCTATGGCGGCTCGCTGGTGCTGGCGGCGGCGTCCTACAATGCCGGCCCCGGCAATGTGAAAAAATGGCTGGCCGCCAATGGCGATCCCAGGGCGGGCGATCCGCTGGACTGGATCGAGCAGATCCCATTCGGCGAGACCCGCAATTACGTCCAGCGTGTTTTGGAAAATACCGAGGTCTACCGGGCGCGGCTGGCGGGCAAGGACGTGCCGCTCAGGATATTGCCGGACCTTTATGCGCCGAACCCGCCAGGCATGGCCGTGTTGGCGGCGAAATAATCAGTGCTTGAAGATGGTGAGCCATTCGCGGGCCAGCCTCTGGGCTTCCGCGATCTGGCCATTGCTCATTTCGGTGGCCAGCTGGTTGCGCCAGCTCTTGGCCGCTTCCATGCCGCGCACCGCGGCCAGGTTGAACCATTTGTGGGCCGCGACCATGTCGACGCCGACGCCCTGGCCGGTGGAATAGGCCAGTCCAAGATTGTAGAGCGCATCTGCGCGCCCTTCCTTGGCATCGCGCTCGTATTGCGCCAGTGAATCCACGTCGATGCACGCCACGACACATCCCTCTCATCCAGCGCGAGCAGGCGTAACGCCTTTCGCGCGTGGGGATGGTGACGTTGTAGAAGCTAAGACGCGGTAAACGCCGGTTAGCCTTATGTGCTAAAACGCGTTAGGCGTGGTGAACAACTTCCTAACGTGCGCGCTGTCCAAACAGGATTTTGCGGTCCGCATCTGTGATTGGCTTGCGCAAATCCGCCGCCACCGCCTTGCCGCGCTGCACCGCCGGCCGCGCCCCCACCCGGTCTTTCCAGGCGGCGACATGGGGGAATTCGGCGAGGTCGGTGTATTTGGACGCCGACAGCACCCAGCTCCAGCAGGCCATGTCGGCGATGGAATAGGCGCCGGCGAGATATTTGCGGGTGGCCAGCCGCCGGTTCATCACCCCCAGCAGGCGATGCACCTCATCGGTGTAGCGCTTCTTCGGGTATGGCATGTCCTCGACCGCATAGTTGCGGAAATGGTTTGCCTGCCCCGCCATGGGGCCGAGGCCTCCCACCTGCCAGAACAGCCATTCCTCCACCTGGACCCGGGCGCGTTCGTCCTGCGGGTAGAAGCGGCCATATTTGCGGCCCAGATACTGGAGGATCGCGCCGGATTCGAACACGGAGATGGGCCGCCCGCCCGGCCCATTGGGGTCGACAATGGCCGGAAT
>JACCXK010000155.1 GCA_013697055.1 Alphaproteobacteria bacterium | reverse complement strand
GCCTGGCCTTGGGCGCCACCGGCGCCACGGCGCTGTTCGGCGGCGTGACGCCCTGGGCGGCGCAGATGCTGGTGGAACGCACGGGCCTGGCCATCATGCCCGGGGTGATGATCGCGGTGGTGGGACTAGGCGTGCTTCCGGTATTGTTGGGCATGCGCGAGACTCGCCACCCATGACGGCCAAGCCCATCTGGCCTTACGCGCTGGGCGCGGCGGCGCTGGTCGCGCTTCAGGCCCTGGTGCTGCACAGCTTCGGCCAGCCTTTTCTCGCCGCCAGCGGGCGCATCCTGCTGTGGGTCAATGATCCTTTCAGCCCCGACACCTCGCAGCAGCTTGCCGACTGGTACAGCTTTTCCCACCTCATCCATGGCTTCATCTTTTTCTGGCTGCTGAAGCTGGTGGCGCCGCGCTTGCCGCTGCCAACGCGCCTGTTGATCGCCATGAGTATCGAGATCGGTTGGGAGTTCACCGAGAATTCCCCCGCGGTGATCCAGCATTACCGCCAGCAGGCCATCGCCGCCGGCTATGTCGGCGACAGCATTCTCAATTCGGTGATGGACACAGTGATGATGTCCAGCGGCTTTCTCTTTGCCTCGCGGGTGCGGGCGCGCGTTGTCATCGCGCTGGCATTGGTGTTCGAGATATTCACCGCCTGCATGATCCGGGACAATCTGACCCTGAACGTGCTCGGGCTGGTTGCGCCACCGATCCCGGCTATCCATGACTGGCAAGCCGGCGCGCGGCCGCAACTGGGGCACTGAGATGTGCGGCAAGTTCACTACCCGGGCGCATTGGGCCCAGATCGTGGATCTGGCCTTTGCCCAGCCCGCCAATCCGGGCGATGAAGACAGCATCCAGACCTTCCGGGTGATGGATATCCTTTGCATCATCGCCTGGGATGCCACGCGCGGCATGCGGCGATTGGGCCTGATGCGCTGGGGCTTTCCCCATCCGCAGGATTTCAGGCGGCCGCAGCCCATTCACGCCCGCGGCGAAACCGTCGACACCGTGCCCGCCTTCGCCGATGCTTTCCGCGACGGACAACGCGGCATCGTTCTGGTGAACTCCTTCAACGAGGCGCCGGACAAGGGCGGCCAGCATGTCATCACCCCGGCCGGCCCCATCGGCATCGCCTTTGTCTGGCGGCGCTTCGAGATTGCCGGACAGCTCGAGCCGCTTTTCGCCTGTGTGATGGTCACGGTGCCCGCCAATACGCTGCTCACCGGCCTGCCGACCGACCGCATGCCGGCGGTGCTGGCGCCGGAAGATTGGGAAACCTGGCTGGCCGGATCGCCCGGGGCCGCCAAGGCATGCCTGAAAACGGTGGAGGATGTGCGCTGGACCATGGCGCCGGAGCAGCGCAAATCCGCCAGGCGCGCCAAGCCCATGGTTTCCGATCCCGGCGGGTTGTTCTGACCGGTTGACTTTGCCCGATTGTTCTTGTTTTGTTCTTGCATGAACTCCATGCTCAGGTCGCCTTTGTCTGATGTCCGGTTGCGAGCTTTCTTTTCGATCTTGCCGCCGCCGCCCATGAGGCCGGTCATTGAAAGTCTGGGCGCCACGAAGCGGCGTGCTCATGGCTTGCGCGCCCGCATCATCACCGGAGAACGGGTGCACAATACCCTGGCGCCGGCCTATCGGCCTGACGCATCGCTGGAAGACATCATCGTACGCGCCAAACAAGCAGCCGACGGGTTTGCACATCCCGCGTTTCGTGTTCAGTTCAATTCGACGGCAAGTTTTCGCCACGGGGCGCAACGCTATCCGCTTGTCTTGCGCGGCAGTGACGAAGACGTCTCTTCCCTGATTTCGTTCCAGCGCAAGTTGGCGGCTAGGATGCGCCGCGTTGGCTTGCAAGTCGAGGCAGGTTTCACACCGCATGTCACCCTGATGTGGGCCGACCGCTGCATTGAGGAATATCCCATCGCGCCGATCGCCTGGACCGTGCAGGAGTTCGTGTTGACCATCATTTTCCAGGGAATTTCGCGTCATATCCATGTCGCGCGCTGGCCGCTAGACTGAGGCAGCGAGCAGAGGGGCCGGTTATGGGCAATAACACCGGTGAAATTACGATCGTTTCCGAAACCCATAACGGCAAATACCAGGTCGAGGCCAAGGTGGGCAGCGGCGCTGCCTTCCTGATCGATGAGCCGGTCGCGGCCGGCGGGCTCGGCAGCGGCCCCAATCCCTATAATCTGCTCAGCGCGGCGGTGGGCGCCTGCACCACCATGACCATCCGCCTCTATGCCGACCGCAAGGGCTGGCCGCTGACCGATGTGCGCACCGCGGTGCGCCATAGCCGCGCCGGCCTGCAGGCCAAGGATGTGTTCGAGCTCGACATCGCGCTGGAGGGCGCGCTGGACGACAGCCAGCGGGCGCGGCTGATGGAGATCGCCGAACACTGCCCGGTGCACCTGACCCTGGCGCGGGGCTCGGAGGTGCGAGCCGCCCTGATGCCGGCGGCCATGCCGCCGATCCAGCCGCAGGACGGGTCCGGGCACATGGCCTGCATGGTGGAAGCCTGTGCCGATTAATTCACTTCGCCCGATTCACTTGGCGCGATTCACTTGGTAAGCGCGCTGGTGGCCAGGTAGGTCACATGGCTGCGATAGCGGCCGGCGTCCCAGCCGCGGCCCGGCACCAGTTCGGCCCAGACGGCCGGCGAGGTCAGGGTGAACAGCAGGTCGGCCGCCGTCGCCGGGGACAGATGCGGGCTGAGCGCTCCTTCGTCCCGGAAACGTTCGGCCAGCTTGCGGCAGGCGATCTGGCGGCCGGCATCTTCGGGATTTTCGCCCAGCCGGCGGATCAGCGGCCAGCTCCTAGGATAGTCATCGGCCAGCCACGCTACTAGGGCGGTGAGAGTAGCGCGGGCGCTGGGGGCATCGGCCGGGCCACGGGCCGCAGCGGCCGCCAGCCATTCCGACAGGGCCGCCAGCAGGGCGTCCCGGTTGGGGAAGTGCAGATAGACCGCCTGGCGGGAAAGCCCGGCCTTGATTGCAACCTCGCCCATGGTGCAATCGGCCCGGGCATCCGCCGCACAGGCCAGCGCGGCCGCCAGTATCCGTCTGCGGGTCTCGGCTTTTCTTGACACTATGTAAAGCATGGTTGAATCATCACTTTACACTATGTAAATTAAGCTGGAAGAGCAAGCTTTGGGCGGGATCAGGCGGCTTCGTGGAAGATGATGCCCAGGGTATGGCGCTGGCCGCCATGCAGGCGGCTGACCCCATGGCGCATCTTGGCTTGGTAATCGCCGCGGCTGCCTTTGACCGGGCGGCTGTTCACGGCGAACACCACCCCGTCGCCCTTGGCCAATGGCACCACCATGGCGCGGGACTGCTGGCGGGGGCGTTGCTCGGTCAGCACCAACTCTCCACCAGTGAAGTCGGCGCCGGGCTCGGCCAGCAGAACCGCCACCTGCAGGGGAAAGACCTCCGCCCCGTAAAGGTCCTGGTGCAGGCAGTTATAGTCGCCCGGTCTATAGCGCAGCAGCAGCGGGGTGGGCCGCGCCTGACCGGCCGCGTGGCAGCGGGTGATGTAGTCGGCGTGGGTCTCGGGAAAGCGCTCCGCCTTTCCCAACCGGTCCTGCCAGCCATTGGCGATGGAGGCGAGGTGCGGATAAAGGCAGGTGCGCAGCTTCTCAACAGGACCGGGCAGGGGATAGGCGAAGTAGCGATATTCCCCGCGCCCAAAGCCATGCCGCGCCATCACCACCCGGCTGCGGAAGCCCTCCTCGCGGTCATAGAGCTTCGTCAGCGCGTCGCAACCGGTGGCGCTGACGAGCCCCGGCAGGATCGCCCAGCCTTGTTCATCCAACGCAGCGGCGATGCGCGTCCAGTCCTGTTTCATGGGGTGATGCTAGACGCTTTGCACACCAGTGCGCCTCCCACATCCCGCGTTCAAACTTCGGGACGGATCCATCCCCGCTGCATCGCCAAAACACGCCCGGGACCGTATGCGGCCGCAAAGAGAAGGCCGGCAATGAACGAGAAGTGATCGACGAAGAATCCGAACTCCGCTTGGTTCCCCGCCCAATGCGAAGGACCGTGGAACGCGAAGCCCAGGAACAGGACATAGGCTGCGGCCAGGAGCGCGGCTTCGGAAAAATAAACGCCGGTCAGGAAACAGGCGATAAGAGCAAGCTCAAGCAGTGCCGCCAGCCATGCCAGAATCTTGGGCAGGGGAAAACCCGCCGCCGCGATATAGGACGCTGTGCTGTTGATATCCATCAGCTTGAAGCTCACCGCCATGATGAAGATCGCGGCAAAAATCAGACGTCCTGCCAGGATCGCGACCGTCATCCATCCTATCCGGTTCATGTCTGCTGTCATGCGTCGCTCCCGTTGTTGTACCTGGCTCAAGGACGGGCGAAGGGTCCGCTTCCCGACCATGGCCAGAATATTTTTAGACCTGCGCGCCACGACCCGTTAGGGTCAAACAGGTTCCATGGAAAAAATTTTGGACGGACACGATGACAGTGATTTATGGCATCAAAAATTGCGACACGATGAAAAAGGCCCGTAGCTGGCTGGAGGCGCACAAGGTCAAGGCCGATTTCCATGACTACAAGGCATCGGGTATCGACCAAGCGACCTTGGAAGGCTGGGCCAAGAAAGTGGGCTGGGAAGTGCTGCTCAACCGCGCCGGTACCACGTTCAAGAAGCTACCCGATGCCGACAGGCACGGGCTGACGGAGAAAAAAGCCATCGTCCTGATGCTGGCCCAGCCCTCGATGATCAAGCGCCCGGTGCTGGAGGCGAAGGGCAAGCTGACCGTCGGGTTCAAGCTCGACGACTACAAGAATCTGTTCGCCTAGGCGGTGTAGTGCAGGAACACCTTGCCGTTCTGGAAGGTGCGGCTGTTCGCCGGTTTCAGCACCGGCTTGCCGGTGGTGCCTTCGAACAAAGTGCGTCCGCCGCCCAATATCACCGGGCAGACCATGAGCTGGTAATCGTCAATCAGTCCCGCCGCGGTCAGTTGCTTGACGAGGCTGCCGCTGCCCAGGATGGTCATGTCGACCCCGCTCTCGCGTTTCAGCCGCGCGATCTCCTGCACCGGGTCGCCGTTGAGTACAGTTGTGCCCGCCCAATCGGCCGTCTTCATGCTGCGGGAGAAAACATATTTGGGCGCCGCGTTCATGCCCTTGGCCACTTCGGGCATGGCTTGCGCTGCCGCCGGGGTGGGCCAGAAGGCCGCCATCATCTCATAGGTGACACGGCCGAAGATCAGGGCATTCTCGCCCTGGGCATTGGCGGCGACGAAGTCCTGAAACTCCTTGTTGTCGCCGCCGGCATGGGCCCAGCTCATGTCGTTGCTGCTGTCGGTGAAATAGCCGTCCAGCGAGATGCTGTTGAACATGTTCAATCGGGTCATGGCGCCTCCTCGCGTGCGTCAGGGTCTGGGCCAAGCACGGACAAAGCAACGCCGCCCCGACAGGAACCTGCGGATTTATTTTCCTAGCCTTGTCGGGCTGGGGCATACTCCCCCGTCCTCTAGGGAAATGAAGGAACCGCCATGCTTTACACCCTGCTTTGCTACAATAAGGAAGATATCGTCTGGTCCTGGAGCAAGGAGGAAGACGCCGCCGTCATGGCCAAGCTTTCGGTGGTGCATGAAAAGCTGGTGAAGGAGGGCAAGCTGGGGCCGTCCTTGCGTCTTCTGCCCACCACCGCCGCCACCACCTTGCGCGGACCGGGGCTGGTGATCGATGGGCCGTTCGCCGAGACCAAGGAACAGCTGCTGGGCTTCTATGTCATCGACGTGGAAAACCTGGACGCCGCCCTGGACGTGGCCAAGGAGTTGTCCGCCGCCAATCCCACCAGCGTTTATGAGATCCGTCCCATCGCGCTTTATGTGCCCGAGGCGCGCCCCAATGCGCCCAAGGAAATGGTGAAGGTTTACTGACCCATGGACATCGCGTGGATCAATAGCGCCCTGACGGCCGCCCGGCCCCAAGCCGTGGGCGCTCTGTTGCGCTATTTCCGCGACATGGACCGCGCCGAGGAAGCTTTCCAGGACGCCTGTCTGCGGGCGCTGAAAAGCTGGCCCGAAAAGGGTCCGCCGCGCGATCCCACCGCCTGGCTGATCCTAGTGGGGCGCAACGCCGCCCTGGATGGGGTGCGCAAACAAAGCCGCAACACGCCGCTGCCGCCCGATGAAGAGATTTCCGACACCGGCGATGCGGAAAGCGAATTGGCCGAACGGCTGGACGGCTCGCATTATCGCGATGACGTGCTCAGGCTGCTTTTCATCTGCTGCCATCCCGACCTGCCGGCGACGCAACAGATCGCGCTGGCCTTGCGCATCGTGTCGGGTCTTACCGTGGTGCAGATCGCCCGCGCCTTCCTGGTCAGCGAGGCGGCGATGGAGCAGCGCATCACCCGCGCCAAGGCCCGCATCGCCAAAGCCGACGTCCCGTTCGAGGCGCCGGGCCCGGCCGAGCGTTCCGAGCGCGTCGCCGCGGTGGCGGCGATGATCTATCTGCTGTTCAACGAAGGCTACAGCGCCGGCAACGATCCGGACCGCGCGCCCTTGTGCGACGAGGCTATTCGTTTGGCGCGGCTTTTGCTGCGGCTGTTCCAGACCGAGCCGGAGATCATGGGGCTGACGGCACTGATGTTGTTGCAGCAGGCGCGGCTGCCGGCACGCTTCAATGCAGAAGGAGATGCTGTCCTGCTGGACGACCATGACCGCGTGCTGTGGGACGACAAGCTGATCAGCGAAGGCTTGGCGCTGGTGGACAAGGCGATGCGCCACAACCGCCCCGGCCCCTACCAGGTGCAAGCCGCCATCGCCGCCACCCACAGCCGCGCCGCCACGGCGGCCGAGACCGATTGGGCGGGGATCGACGGGCTCTATCTGGCGCTGGAGCGGATGCAGCCTTCGCCGGTGATCACGCTGAACCGCGCCGTGGCGGTGGCCAAGCTGCACGGCCCGGCCGCGGCGCTGGACATGATCGAGCCGCTGGAGGAACTGCTGGCGGGATATTTTCCCTATTTCGGGGCGCGCGGGGCCTTTCTGTTGCAATTGGGACGTAACAGGGAGGCGCGGGCCGCCTTTGATCGTGCCATTTCCCTGGCGGGCAGCACGGCGGAAGCCACCCATATCCGCCGTCACCTGGATCGGCTGATGGCCGAGGCGGTATAATTTTTGGGACGCTTGTCGGCTCCGGCCGGGGTTGGGCGTCCTTGGGACACAGCAAGCAAAGGAGATTGGAATGAGTGATACGCTTACCAAGGAAGCCCCCCAAAGCACACCTCAGGGCACTCCCGAGGGCATGGTGAAGGGCGGCGTCGTCGCCTATCTGTGCCTGGACGGCGCGCTCAAGGCCGCCGAGTTCTACAAGAAGGCTTTTGCCGCCCAGGAAGTACATATCCATCCGGTCGACGAGAAGGGCCGCACCATGCATGCGCATATCCTGATCAACGGCAGTTCGGTGATGCTCAGCGATCCCTTCCCAGAGCATGGTTGCGGGTTCGTGCCGCTGGCCGGTTTTTCGCTGATGCTGCCGGTCAAGGACGTGGACAGCTGGTGGAGCCGCGCGGTGGACGCCGGCTGCACCGGCAACATGGAACCCCAGGACATGTTCTGGGGCGACCGCTATGCCCAGTGCAAGGACAGCTTCGGCGTGACCTGGGCTTTTGTAGGCCCCAAGAAGGGTTGATGACGGTGATGCTCATGCGCAAAGATGGCGCATGAGCATTTACATCGGCATCGGTGGCTGGGTTTATCCGGACTGGCGGGACAACTTTTACCCGAAAGGCCTCTCGCAGAAGCGCGAGCTGGAATATGCCAGCGCGCACCTGACCGGCATCGAGGTCAACGGCACCTATTACGGCTCGCAGAAGCCGGAGAGCTTCCGCAAATGGCATGACGAGACGCCGGACGGTTTTGTCTTCACCCTCAAGGGGCCGCGCTTTGCCACCAATCGGCGGGTGCTGGCAGAGGCGGGTGAGTCCATCACCCGTTTTTTCGACAGCGGCGTCACCGAGCTGAAGGACAAGCTGGGGCCGGTGAACTGGCAGTTCATGGCCACCAAGAAGTTCGATGCAGGTGACTTCGAGGCGTTTCTGAAATTGCTGCCCAAAAAAGTCGATGGGCGCGCCATCCGCCATGCCGTGGAAGTGCGCCATGACAGTTTCAAGGATCCGGCCTTCGTGGCGCTGTGCCGCAAGCACGGCGCGGCCATCGTGTTCGGCGCCGACAGCGAGTTTCCCCTGATCGGCGATGTGACGGCGGATTTCGTCTATGCCCGCATCATGGGCACGCAGGCGAAAGAGAAGCTCGGTTATCCGTCCGCGATCCTGAAGAAGTGGGCGGAACGCGCCCATGACTGGGAGAAGGGCGAATCCCCCAAGAGGGAACTGCTGATCGCGCCGGCGGCCCCGAAGAAAAAACGCGATGTCTTCCTATTCGTGATCTCCGGCGCCAAGGAACGCAATCCGGCGGCCGCCCAGGCGATCATCGCCGCGCTCTAGGCGCAAGGCTTTCATGCAGATGCGCCGGTTGTGCCGCGGCCGCGCTGTGGCAGCATGACCGTCGGATTTCGGGGGACATGCGATGAAACTGATCGGGATGCTGGATTCGCCCTATGTGCGCCGCGTGGCGGTGTCGCTGAAGGTGCTGCGTGTGCCGTTCGAGCTGGACCAGCTCTCGGTGTTCCGCAACTTCGAGCAATTCAGCGCCATCAATCCGGTTGTGAAGGCGCCGACACTCGTGACCGATGACGGCGTGGTGCTGATGGAATCCAGCCTGATCCTGGACTTCGCCGCCCGCCGGCTGATGCCGGACGGCGCGCGCGCCGTGCGCCAGGTCGGGCTGGCGCTGGCGGCCTGCGAGAAGAGCGTCGCCATCGTCTATGAACTCAACACGCGCCCGGCCGAGAAACAGCACCAGCCCTGGCTGGACCGCGTGGCAAGCCAGCTCAACTTCGCCTATGCGGTGCTGGAAGCGGAAATTCCCGGCGACTGGTGCAGCGGCGAGGATTTGATGCAGCCGCAGATCACGGCGGCGGTGGCCTGGCGCTTTACCCAGCACACCTCGCCGGACCGCGTGCCGGCGGCGAAGTTCCCGAAACTGTCGGCGCTGTCGGCGCGGGCGGAAGCCTTGCCGGCCTTCCGCGAAACCAACTTCGCCGAAGCAGTGTTTGGCCCGGCTAAGTAGCTGTTGGTTCCAATACGGACGCGCTGAATTCGTGGAACTTTCAGAATTTCTTTGCGCATCTGGGATGAAGAACATATCATGAACACATGGACGAAGCACTTTCCAAAAAGCTGAAGGTTCTGGCGGATGCCGCCAAGTATGACGCCTCCTGCGCTTCGTCCGGCGCCAAGGGCCGCAAGGCGGGCAAGGGCGGCATCGGTTCGACTACCGGCGCCGGCATCTGCCACGCTTACACGCCTGACGGGCGCTGTGTGTCGCTGCTGAAGATCCTGCTGACCAACTACTGCCTTTTTGATTGCGCCTATTGCATCAACCGCCGATCGTCGAACGTGGCACGCGCCCGTTTTTCGGTCGCCGAAGTCGTGACCCTCACCCTGGAATTCTACAAGCGCAATTACATCGAAGGCCTGTTCCTGTCGTCCGGCATCATCAAGTCGCCCGATTACACGATGGAGCAGTTGATGCGGGTGGCCAAGGACCTGCGCGCCCAGGGCTTCGCCGGCTACATCCATCTCAAGTCGATTCCCGAAGCCAGCCCCTGGCTGATCGAACAGGCCGGCCTGTTCGCTGACCGCATGTC
The DNA here is from genome assembly GCA_013697055.1 of Alphaproteobacteria bacterium. Classification (GTDB taxonomy): domain Bacteria; phylum Pseudomonadota; class Alphaproteobacteria; order Micropepsales; family Micropepsaceae; genus Rhizomicrobium. The sequence goes on along the minus strand of JACCXK010000155.1, from coordinate 13,508 downwards.
CATCAACCTGGAATTGCCGGATCGCGAAAGCCTGAAGGTGCTGGCGCCGGAAAAGGACAGCGTGACCATCGCCACCGCCATGGGCCAGATGCGCGAGCGCATCATCGAGGCGAAGGAAGAGCGGCGGCGCTTTTCACCCGCGGGCCAGAGCACCCAGGTGATCGTGGGCGCCGACGCCTCCACCGACGAGACGGTGCTGACCTCCAGCGCCACCATGTATGGCCATTACAAGCTGCGGCGGGTTTATTATTCCGCCTTCAGCCCCATTCCGGAAGCCAGTGCGCTGCTGGCGGCCAAGCCGCCGCCGCTGCAGCGCGAGAACCGGCTGTACCAGGCCGACTGGCTGCTGCGTTATTACGGCTTCACCGTGCGGGAGATCGCCGAAGGCGGCGCGGGCGGCATGCTGGACCTGGAAATCGATCCCAAGCTGGCCTGGGCGCTGAAAAACCGCGAACGCTTTCCGGTGGATGTGAACACCGGGCCGCGCGAGATGCTGCTGCGGGTGCCGGGGCTGGGGGCGCGGGCGGTGGACAAGATCATCGCCACCCGCCGCCACACCAAGCTAAGGCTGGAGGATATCGCCCGCTTGTCGCCGGGCTTGCGGCGCGCCGTGCCGTTCCTGATCACCGCCGATCATTCCCCGGCGCGGCTGACCGATCGCGCCGATCTGCGGGCGCGGCTGGTCAAACCGTCGCGACAGATGAGCTTGTTCGCATGAAGCGGGTGGCGATCCAGCCGGGCGCCGACCTGGACGGCTTTCGCGCCGCCCTGCGCCGCCTGATCGCAGCGGATGTGCCGCCGCAGGATGTGGTGTGGGACGCCGCGCCGTCGCTGTTCGAAGAAACCGCATCCGCCGCCGCGCCGCCGGTTGCGCTGCCGCGCCGGGTGGCGGACATCATCCGGCTGGTGGTCTGCCACAGTGATCCCGAACGCTATGCGCTGTTGTACCAATTGGTCTGGCGCATCCGGCATGGCGAAAAAACGCTGCCCGCCATCGCCAGCGATCCTTTGATCCATCGGCTGCACGGCATGGAAAAATCCGTGCGCCGCGACCTGCACAAGATGCACGCCTATGTGCGCTTCCGCCGCGTCGAAACCCCGGACGGCGATCATTTCGTCGCCTGGTTCGAGCCGGATCATTTTATTCTGGAAGCCACGGCGCAGTTCTTCATCGACCGTTTCATCTCCATGCGCTGGTCGATCCTCACGCCCGTGGGTTCGCTGCATTTGGACCGTGACCGGCTTGTCGTCGGACCGCCAGCGCAGCGTAGCGATGCACCGCAAAGCGACGGTTTCGAGGAGGGCTGGCGCACCTATTATGAAAGCACCTTCAACCCGGCGCGGCTGAACCCCACCGTGATGCGCAGCCACATGGCCAAGAAATACTGGAAGAACCTGCCGGAGGCGCAATCCATCCCGGACCTGATCCGATCCGCGCCCTCGCGCGTTAGGCAGATGATCGAGCAGGAAAGCGCGATGCCCAGAAAACGCGATCCGCAAAAGGCCGTCGCCGCCATGGCGGACCAGGCGCCCAAATCGCTGGCGGCCCTGAATAAGCTGATTTTGGCTGCTCAGCCCATGGTCCAGGGCGGCACCCGTGCTGTGCTGGGGGAAGGGCCGCACCATCCCGATATCGCCTTTGTCGGCGAACAGCCGGGAGACCAGGAAGACCTGGCCGGCAAGCCCTTTGTCGGCCCGGCGGGGCAATTGTTGGACAAGGCGATGGCCGAGGCCGGCATCGACCGCAAACAGGCTTATGTCACCAATGCGGTGAAGCATTTCAAGTTCGAGCCGCGCGGCAAGCGCCGCATCCATGCCAAGCCCACCGCCGGTGAGGTGAAGCATTACCGCTGGTGGCTGGAAAAGGAACTGGACCTGGTCAAACCGAAGCTGGTGGTGGCGCTGGGCGCCACCGCGGCGCTGGCCTTGGCGGGCAAGCCGCTGGCGGTCGCCGCAAATCGCGGGTCGTTGATTCTGGACGGACGGCCCGGCTTCATCACCATCCATCCCTCGTTCCTGCTGCGCATGCCGGACGAGGACAAGGCGCGGGCGTGGAAGGAGTTTGTCGCGGACATGAAGGCCATACGGCGACTGTCGCGGGAATACGAAAAAGCAGCTTGAAGCAAGCGCCGTAAGAGACACTGTAACAGGGAAGGTGTGAGTGAATTGGTGGGCCAAAAACCGGGACCCACAAGCTGTAGAAGCGCCGCGTCGCGTCTGTGCACATCATCGTAACACGCTTGCTCGGCCAGCGGTCTGGCTGTTGATTGCACGGCCCTGCGGATCACCGGGAAATCATGGAACAGGAAGCTTACCGCCACGTCCCATACGATATCGACATCGAGCAGGCGCTGCTCGGTGCGATCCTGGCGGACAACCGGGCGATGGAGCGTGCCAGCGCGCTGATCAAGCCCGAGCATTTCTACGATCCGCTGCATGGCCGCATCTTCGAGACCATGACCCAGATGATCGAGCGTGGCGGCGTGGTGGTCACACCGCTGACCCTGCACGCCACCATGAAGTCCGATCCCGGCGTGATCGAGACAGGCGGCCAGGCCTATTTTGACGCGCTGCGCGCCGCGGCACCGGCCATCCCCAATATCCGCGATTTCGGCAATATCTTGGCCGACCTCTATGTGCGGCGCAGCCTGATCCGCATCGGCGAGGATATCGTCAACACCGCCTATGATGCGCCCACCGAAAAGACCTCAAAAGACCAGATCGCCGAGGCCGAAAAGGCGCTTTATGCGGTGGCCGAGACCAACAAGTATGGCGAAGGCGCGCTGGATTTCCACGAAGCCCTGCGCCTGGCCGTGGAATCGGCGGAAAAAGCTCATGCCCGCGGCGGACGCATCTCCGGTGTCACTTCCGGCTTCACCGATATCGACAATCTTCTGGGCGGTTTGCAGCCCTCGGACCTGTTGATCCTGGCCGGACGACCCGGCATGGGGAAGACGGCGCTGGGCACCAACATGGCCTTCCATTGCGCCAAGCAGTATATGCGGGACCTGGAAAGCAACGCCGAATATCCCAGCGGCACGCCGGTGCTGTTCTTCAGCCTGGAAATGGCCGCCCAGCAACTCTCAGCGCGTATTCTCTCCGAACAGGCCGAGCTGGAAATGTGGAAAATCCGCAACGGCAAATTCAGCGAAAGCGAATGGGAGAAGTTCGTCCTCACTATGCAGGACCTCTCCGCCCTGCCGCTCTATATCGACGATTCCGGCGGCATCTCCATCGCCCAGATCGCCGCCCGCGCCCGCCGCCTGAAGCGGGAAAAGAATATCGGGCTTATTATTATTGACTATCTCCAACTGGTGGAGCCGTCGCGCCGCCACGAAAACCGGGTGCAGGAAATCACCGAAGTCACCAAGGGACTCAAGACCCTGGCCAAGGAACTGAACGTGCCGGTGCTGGCGCTGTCGCAGCTGTCGCGCGGCGTGGATGCGCGCGACGACAAGCGGCCGGTGCTGTCGGACTTGCGCGAATCCGGCTCCATCGAGCAGGACGCCGACGTGGTGATGTTCGTCTATCGCGAGGAATATTACCTGAAATCGCGCGAGCCCGAGCCCGGCAGCGCCGAACACGCCAAATGGATGGAAAAGCTGGAGCGCGCCACCAACCGCGCCGAAGTTCTGGTGGAAAAGCACCGCCACGGCGCCACCCGCGCCATCGATCTGGTGTTCGAGGGCATGTATACCCGCTTCAGCAACATGGCGAATGACGGCTTCACGCCGTCCCACTAATCATGTGGCGGTCTTGACCAAAACGAACCGCGCGCCGCCGAGCAATGCCGCAATCTGGCGCGGGATCAGTTTCAGGTCATAGCCGAAACGCACCAACTCGCGCCCGATATAGGTGAGGCCGAGGCTGCGCAGCCCTTTGCGCGTGGCTTCGATGTCGGATTTTTCGCCGACGAACTGTTCCTGCCGCGCGACGGCGGGCAGCAATTGCCAAGGCGACAGGGCGGCGAACAGCGCCGAGTTGTTCGGATTGAACAGCAGATGATCCACCGGCAAATCGAAGCGCGTCTGGGCCAGCAGCAGTTTCGCCGCCGCGCGGTCCAGGATGTAGGCTGCGGCGCCGGTATGGCGTGACAGCATCCGGCCTATCTGGAAATTGCCGAGCGCCGTAGCGGCTTGCCGCGGAGGCGCCACCGAAAGAGTCTCTAAGTCTGTCAGCAGCACGCGCTGGCCGGGCGGGCCGTAATGCTCCAGCTTGACGACCGTCACACCGTCCGGAATCCAGCCATCGTCCACCAGCATGGCCGCCGCCGCCTTCGACAGCCGCACATCGTCTTCCAGGAACACGGCATGAGCATCGCTGCCGGCGATGAACTGTTCCCAGGCGGCGCGATGCGACAGCAGGCACGCCTTGTCGCCGCGCGGGATCTCGCCCAGAGGGCCGCCGCCTCTTTCATCGATGGGGGCGAACCAGCGGTCCAGCGCCGCCGGAGCCGTCGTGGCCGCATCGCAGGCCTCCACCCGGTCCAAGACAAGGCCCAGCGCCTGGCCTTGCGCGGTCATTGCCGCCAGCCGGTCGGGCCGCCGCCCCAGGTTGATCAGGTAACACCGCATAACGGCTGGGTTAGCATTTTTGCCGGTTTTCCGCCATTAAGCTCCTGACTTGCCCTGTTTTTCCCGCCCCCACGCTTCTATATGGTGGGCGTTGCGGGAAGCGTTTGACGGATACCAGCTTTTGGCCAGCGATTTAGCCCTGACGCACCCGTTCCTGCGTCCCGGAACCGGTCCCTTGGGGCCCGAAGAACAGCGCCGTGCGGCCAGGTCCAAAGCCGTCTCCACGGCGATCACGACCCTGCTGCATGTGCTGTTCTTTTTCTTCTTCGTGCTGGCGGTGCATCCCTTCGACATGAAGTCGCGGCCGCTGATCGAGACCATCCTCACCCTGACCTTGCCGGGCAACAACCGCCCGCCGCCGGAGAAGCCCATCAATCCGGAAATCCTTACCACCGCGCCGCCCCGCATGCTGGCGGCGCCCATCGTCATACCCAAGCCGCCGCCGATCCACACCGAGGACGAGAACAAGAACCCGACCGGCCAGCCCGGCGACATACTGGGCGCGGTGGGCCGGGCGCTGGCCTGCGACGCCGGCAGCTGGGAGCATCTGACCAGCGCCGAGCGCGAGCGCTGCGGTCTTTATCCCTGGCGCGGGGTCAAGCTGCCCAACGGCACGCTGGTGATGATCCCGCGCAATGTGCTGCCGCGCCTTAAGGACACGCCCGAGACCCAGTTCAGCGTCAATACCGGTTCGGACCGCATCGGCGCCGATATCCGCAACGGCATCACCCCGGGCCAGGGCGGCTGCCCCATCCTGCAGAACACGCCCTGCATTCATGTGTCGCCGGGCATGCAATCGGCCACCGGGAATAATTGAGCGATGGACGCGAGGAGCCGCCAACGCCATTCTTCGTCTATAGTGGGCCCCATGAATGAGGCCAAGAATGAAGGAAGTGATTTCCAGGCCGCGCGCCTGACGGTGCGGCTGCCGGCCATTGTCGCCAACTATCGCACCTATCGCCGGATGGCGGGCCCCACCGCGGTGGCGGCGGTGGTGAAGGCGGACGGCTATGGGTTGGGCGCGGGAGCGATCGCGCCCGCGCTGGCCGCGGCCGGCTGCGATTCCTTTTTCGTGGCGCGGCTGGAAGAGGGCATCGCCCTGCGCAAAGTGGTGCCGCAGGCGCGCATCTTTGTGCTGGATGGCGCGCACGCCGATGCGGTGCCGGCCCTGATCTCCTTTTCCCTGACCCCGGTGCTCAACAGCCTGGGCCAGATCGCGGCCTGGGGCGCGGCGGCGGGAGTCGGCGCCTCCAAGCTGGATGCGGTGCTGCAGGTCGATACCGGCATGAACCGGCTGGGGCTGCCGGGCGACGAGCTGGCGATTCTTTCGGGCGACCATGCCAGGCGCCTTGCCGGCCTCAACCTGGTGCTGGTGATGAGCCATCTGGCCTGCGCCGACGAGCCCGCCAACGCAATGAATGCCGAGCAGCTGTCGCGCTTCCAGCAGGCGCTCGCCATGCTGCCGCCGGCGCCCGCCAGCCTGGCCGCCAGCCATGGCGCGATGCTGGGCATGGAATATCACTTCGACCTGGTGCGGCCCGGCGTGGCGCTGTACGGCGCCAATCCGCAGGCGCGGGAAGGCACGGGCCCAAAAAAAGGCGAAGATGGCGCCACCAACCTGATGCAGACCGCCGCCGTGCTGACCGCCAAGGTCCTGCAGGTCCGGCGAATTGACTCCGGCAATAGCGTTGGCTACGCAGCCACGTTCCGCGCAAAAAGGCCCACAATGATCGCCACCGTGGCGCTCGGATATGCCGACGGCATTCCCCGCACGCTGTCGGGCAAGGGCGTGGCCGTCCTGGGCGGCGTGCGCGTGCCGATCGCGGGGCGCGTTTCGATGGACATGATCACCCTGGACGTCAGCGATCTGGCGGAGCCGCCGCGTGTCGGCGACGAGGTGGAGCTGTTGGGCGACACGCTGAGCCTGGGCGAAGTGGCGGCCATGGCCGGCACCAATGAATATGAAATACTCACCCGGCTGCGCCGGGTGCCGCGGATTTACGAGGACCAATGAATTTCCTTGCATACATCGGCCGCGCCGTGATGACGGTGCTGGCCCAGCTCGGCGCGCTGGCCATCTTCACCGGCCGGGCGCTGGCGGCCATTGTCAGTCCGCCGGTCTATTTCCGCCTGATCCTCGTGCAGATGATGCGCATCGGTTATTTCTCCCTGCCGGTGGTGGGCCTCACCGCTTTCTTCATGGGCGGCGTGCTGGCGCTGCAGATCTATTTGGGCGGCAACCGCTTCGGCGCCGAGGCCATCGTGCCGCAAGTGGTGGTGTTGGGCATCACCCGCGAGTTGGGACCTGTCATTGCGGGCCTGATGATTGCCGGCCGCGTCGCCGCCGCCATCGCCGCCGAGATCGGCACCATGAAGGTGACCGAACAGATCGACGCCCTCACCACCCTGGCCACCAACCCGATCAAATACCTGGTGGCGCCGCGCATCGTGGCGGCGGTGGTGTCCATGCCGCTTCTCACCCTGGTCGGCGACAGCATCGGCGTGCTGGGCGGCTATATCGTGTCGGTCTACAGCCTGGACTTCAACGGTCCCGCTTACCTCAAGAACACGGCGGATTTTCTTCACAGCGACGACGTCACCTCGGGCCTGATCAAGGCGGCGGTGTTCGGCTTCATCGTGGCGCTGATGGGTTGCTATAACGGCTTTAACTCAAAGGGCGGGGCGCAGGGCGTGGGCAACGCCACCACCTATGCCGTGGTGTCGTCCTCCATCCTGATCCTGGCCGCCGACTATGTCCTGACCGCCTTGCTGTTCCACAAATGACCACACCCAAAATCCAGCTCATCGGCGTCAAGAAGCGCTTCGGCTCCAAGGTGGTGCTGGACGGCATCGACCTGACCGTCGAGCCCGGTTCCTCGCTGGTGATCATCGGCGGTTCGGGCACCGGCAAGTCGGTCACCATCAAGTCCATCCTGGGCATCATCCGCCCGGACGAGGGCACCATCCTGGTGGACGGCGAGGACATCACCCATATCAACGGCGCCGCCCGCGACAAGGTGATGCGCAAGTTCGGCATGCTGTTCCAGGGCGCCGCCTTGTTCGACAGTTTGCCGGTGTGGGAGAATGTCGCCTTCGGGCTGATCCAGGGCCGCGGCATGGCGCGCGCCAAGGCGCGCGACATCGCCATCCAGAAGCTGGCCAAGGTCGGGCTGACCGAAGACGTCGCGTTCCTGTCGCCTTCGGAACTGTCGGGCGGCATGCAGAAGCGCGTGGGTCTTGCCCGCGCCATCGCCGCCGATCCGGAAATCATCTTCTTCGACGAGCCGACCACGGGCCTGGACCCGATCATGGCCGACATCATCAACGACTTGATCATCTCCACGGTGAAGGATGTCGGCGCCACCGCGCTGTCCATCACCCACGACATGGTTTCGGCGCGAAAAATCTCCGACAAGATCGCCATGCTCTATGGCGGCAAGATCATCTGGCAGGGCCCGACCGGCGACATCGACCGCAGCGGCAATCCCTATGTGGAACAGTTCATCCACGGCAAGGCGGAAGGCCCCATCAAGATGGCGGTGAAAGCCTAGATTGTGAAGTCATAAGACCGGGACCAAAGACGATGACAATTGCAACGACCGCGACCATACGGGCCGGCCAATGCCATTGCGGCGCGGTTCGCTTTGAAGCGACACTCACGGATGGCTTCAATACCATTCGCCGCTGTACTTGCTCCTATTGCAGAATGCGCGGTGCGGTCGCTGTTTCCGCAGAAGTGGGTGGGATCAGACTTTTACGGGGCGGTGACAAGCTGACAAGTTACCGGTTCAACACCGGATCGGCGGAACATTTCTTCTGCTCTCAATGTGGAATTTACACGCATCATCAGCGCCGATCCAACCAAAACCAGTATGGCGTGAACGTTGCCTGCCTGGACGGCGTGAGCCCGTTCGATTTTTCCGAAGTGCCTGTTTTCGACGGAGTGAACCATCCGAATGACTCCGGCGGCGCGGCGCGTCGAATTGGTACCCTGCGATTTATACCCAGCTAAGGCCGCCAATGTCTCTTTTCCTCCGACCCATCACCCTCAAAGGCCGCCATGCGCGGCTGGTGCCGTTGAGCCACGAGCATCACGACGCGCTGTGCGATGCGGTGCGCGACGGCGAGTTGTGGAAGCTTTGGTACACTACCATTCCCGCCCCCGACGGCATGAAGGCGGAGATCGACCGCCGCCTGGCCCTGCAGGAAAAAGGCACGATGCTGCCTTTCACCGTGCTGGACGCCGACAAGAAGCCGGTCGGCATGACCACCTATATGAATATCGACGCGCCCAACCGGCGGCTGGAAATCGGCTCGACCTGTTACGCCAAGTCGGTGCAGCGCACGGCGCTGAACACCGAGTGCAAGCTGATGCTGCTGACCCATGCCTTCGAGGATTTGGATTGCATCGCGGTGGAGTTCCGCACCCATGTGCTGAACACCCAGAGCCGGCGCGGTATCGAGCGGCTGGGGGCCAAGCTGGACGGCACCCTGCGCAGCCATGCCATCATGCCCAACGGAACCATCCGCGACACGGTGGTTTACAGCATCACCGCCGCGGAATGGCCGATGGTGCAAAGCCATCTCAACTGGCAGTTGGCCAAGCCGCGCTCCTGACTATATCCCACTCGTCATGGCCCGGCTTGTCCGGGCCATCCATAACCCTCTATCCGCCAATGCCGCGCGATAGACCACATGGATGGCCCGCATAAAGCGGGCCATGACAAAAGGGGCGACGGTTGACGGCTGTGGTATAAGGGAATCATGGCCAAAACCGCCTCCTACGTCTGCCAGTCCTGCGGCGCGACCCATGCCAAATGGTCGGGCAAATGCGAGGCCTGTGGCGGCTGGAACACCATCACCGAGGAAGGCATCGCCCCGCCGCTGGGCTCTGGTGCGTCGCGCCGGGTGAAGGGCCGCAAGATCACTCTGGAAGACCTCAAGACCGAGGATGCGCCGCCCCAGCGCCGCCCCACCGGCATCAATGAGTTCGACCGCGTCACCGGCGGCGGGCTGGTGCCGGGGTCCGCGTTGCTGGTCGGCGGAGATCCGGGCATCGGCAAGTCCACCATCATCCTGCAGGCGCTGGGCAAGTATGCCCAGAATGGCGGCCATGCCATCTACATCTCCGGCGAAGAGGCGATGGCCCAGGTGCGCATGCGCGCCGCCCGCATGGGCCTGGCCGATGCGCCGTTGATGCTCGGCGCCGCCACCAATGTCGAAGACATTCTCGCCACCCTGGAAGCGGGCAAGCCGCCGGCGATCGTCGCCATCGATTCCATCCAGACCTTGTGGACTGGGGCGCTGGATGCGGCGCCGGGAACCATCGCCCAGGTGCGCACCGCCAGCTTCGATCTGGTGCGCTATGCCAAAGCGTCGGGCGCGGCACTGCTGCTGGTCGGCCATGTCACCAAGGACGGCCAGATCGCCGGCCCCAAGGCGGTGGAGCATCTGGTGGATGCGGTGCTCTATTTCGAAGGCGAGCGCGGCCATCATTTCCGTGTGCTGCGCGCCACCAAGAATCGTTTCGGCGCCACCGACGAAATCGGCGTGTTCGAAATGACCGGCACGGGCCTGGCCGAAGTCGCCAACCCTTCGGCGCTGTTCCTGGGCGACCGCAAATCGGCTGCGCCGGGCACCGCGGTGTTCGCGGGGCTCGAAGGCACGCGGCCCTTGCTGTGCGAAATCCAGGCGCTGGTGTCGCCCACAAGCTACGGCACGCCGCGCCGCGCCGTGGTGGGCTGGGATACCGGGCGGCTGGCCATGATTCTGGCGGTGCTGGACGCCCGCGCCGGGGTTGGAATCGGCGCCTCCGATGTCTATCTGAACGTCGCGGGCGGCCTGAAGATCGGCGAGCCCGCGGCCGACCTGGCGGCTGCCGCCGCGCTGGTGTCATCTTTTGGCGGAGAGCCCTTGCCGCGCGATTGCGTGTTTTTCGGGGAGATTTCCCTGTCCGGCGACATCCGGCCCGTGCCCCAGGCCGATGCCCGGCTGAAGGAAGCCGCCAAACTGCGCTTCAAGACCGCCTTTGTCCCGGCTGGGACCAAAGCGGGGGCGGCGGGCCTTACGTTAACCGAGATTAACAGCGTCGCCGACCTGCTGAGATTCGCGCCCGAGCCGCAGCCCCGCCGTGGTAAAGTCGAATCATGAACCTGTCGGTCACTTTGCTCGACTGCCTGATCGTGCTGATCGTCATCGTCTCGGCGGGTTACGCCGCCTGGCGCGGCTTCATCTGGGAAACCCTCACCATCTTTGCCTGGGTGGCGGCGGCTTTCGCCTGCCTCTATTTCGGACCATATGTCATTCCGCTCACCCGCGGCCTGGTGGATCAGGCTTGGCTGGCCTCGCTTCTGGCGTATGGCGCGGTGTTCTCGGCGGTGTTCATTCCCCTGGCCTTCATGAGCCACCGTTTCAGCGAAAGCGTGAAGCACTCGCCCATCGGTCCGCTCGACCGCGCCGCCGGCGTTGCCTTCGGCGTGGTGCGGGGGATGGTGCTGGTGGGTCTGGCCTATCTGGCCTTCACCTATTTCGTGCCCATCCGCCAGCATCCGAATTTCGTGACCGAAGCGCGGCTGCTGCCGATCGTGCAATCCACCGCCGATGTGCTGCTGAGCGTGGTTCCCGATCACGACTATGGCTATGAGCGCCACGAGGTGGTGCGCCAGGCGCCATCGCAAGTTGAACAAAAAGCCGCCAATCCCCCAGACATGTCAGCCCGCCATGACCCCATGGCAGACCTGATCCGCGAAAATGGGCAGGCCAACAGTGTCCCCAAAACCACGCGGGAACCGGTGCAGCAGAAGAGCGCAGCCCGGGCCTCGAAATCCTATGGCGCGGGTGACCGCCAGGCGCTAGACAAGCTCGTAGAGACCGGCGGAAGCGGCAACCGATGACCGGCCATAGCGAGCATATGTGGGACGACGACAAACTGCATGAAGAGTGCGGCGTGTTCGGCATTTTCGACCATGCCGATGCGGGTGCACTGTCGGTGCTGGGGCTGCACGCCCTGCAGCATCGCGGCCAGGAAGCCGCCGGCATCGTCACCCATGACGAAGGCCATTTCATCGCCGAACGCCATCAGGGCCTGGTGGGCGATGCCTTCGGGCGCGGCTCGCAGGCGGCCAGGAATCTCAGGGGCCGCTTTGCCATCGGCCATAACCGCTATTCCACCGCCGGCGGCAGCCGCGCCAGCAACATCCAGCCGATCTTCGCCGACCTGGCGGGCGGCGGCCTCGCCATTGCCCATAACGGCAACCTGACAAACGCCCATACCTTGCGCCAGGAACTGGTGGGGCAGGGCGCCATCTTTCAGTCCACCTCCGACACCGAGACCATCGTGCATCTGACGGCGCGCAGCCCCAAGCAGCGCATTGTCGAAAAGCTGATCGACGCCCTGTGCCAGGTGGAAGGCGCTTATTCCCTGGTGGCGCTGACCAGCAAGAAGGTGATCGGGGTGCGCGATCCCAATGGCGTGCGGCCGCTGGTGATGGGCAACCTGGACGGCGCGACGATTTTTGCCAGCGAGACCTGCGCCCTGGACATTATCGGCGCGGAGTATGTGCGCGACGTCAAGCCGGGCGAGATGGTGGTGGTGGACAAGTCCGGCATCCACAGCCACTTCCCCTTCAAGCAGCAAGCACACCGTTTCTGCGTCTTTGAATATGTCTATTTCGCGCGGCCCGATTCCACCCTGGAAGGCCGCAATGTCTATGAAGCGCGCAAGAATATCGGCGCGGTGCTGGCGCAGGAAGCGCCGGTCGTGGCCGACATGGTCATTCCGGTGCCGGACTCGGGCGTGCCGGCGGCGCTGGGCTTTGCCAATGAAGCCAAGATCCCCTTCGAGCTGGGCATCATCCGCAACCATTATGTCGGCCGCACCTTCATCGAGCCGTCGGATTCCATCCGCCACCTGGGCGTGCGGCTGAAGCACAATCCTAACCGCGCCAAGATCAAGGGCCAGAAGGTCGTGCTGGTGGATGATTCCATCGTGCGCGGCACCACCTCCAAGAAGATCGTGGCCATGGTGCGCGACGCCGGCGCCGCAGAAGTGCATTTCCGCGTGGCCGCGCCGCCCACCACCCATAGCTGCTTCTATGGCGTCGACACGCCCAATACCGAAGAGCTTCTGGCCCACAAGATGGACGTGGAGCAGATGCGCCGCTTCATCGGCGCCGACAGCTTGGCGTTCATCTCCATCAACGGGCTTTACCGCGCCATGGGCCAGGCCGAACGGGTCGCCTCGGCGCCCAAATTCTGCGACGCCTGTTTCAGTGGCGATTATCCCATCGCCCTGACCGACATCAGCGGCGGCACGCGGCAGCTTTCGCTGCTGGCGGACGTCGCCTAGGAACGCTCCCATGCAACCCGGCGAAAAGCCTTCCCTGGAAGGACGCATTGCGCTTGTCACCGGCGCCTCCCGCGGTATCGGCCGCGCCTCGGCCATCGCGCTGGCCAAGGCGGGCGCCCATGTCATCCTGGTGGCGCGCACTGTGGGCGGCCTGGAAGAAACCGACGACGAAATCCAGAAGGCCGGCGGCAGCGCCACTTTGGTGCCGATGAACCTGCGTGATTTCGATGCCATCGACCGGCTAGGCGGCTCGATCTATGAGCGCTGGGGCAAGCTGGATGCCTTTCTGGGGAATGCCGGGGTGCTCGGACAGCTGACGCCACTGGCGCATATGGAGCCCAAGACCTTCCAGGAAGTGCTTGAGGTCAACCTCACCGCCAACTGGCGGCTGATCCGTTCGCTGGACCCGCTGTTGCGGCTGTCGGATGCGGGCCGCGTGCTGTTCGTCACCAGCGGCGCGGCGCGCAAGCACATTGCCTTCTGGGGCGGCTATGCCTTGTCCAAGTCGGCGCTGGAAATCCTGGCCCTGACTTATGCGGTGGAATGCGAGCCCACCAACGTCAAGGTCAATCTGATCAATCCAGGGC
>JACCXK010000142.1 GCA_013697055.1 Alphaproteobacteria bacterium | reverse complement strand
GAAGGGCGAGGCGGTGGCGCCGTAATTGGTGAAGCGCGCGGCGATGTCGAGATGTGTGCCGCCATCCAGCGCCAGGTTGGGCGCCAGGAGCGCGCTGGTGGCGAAGGAGGACGCGCCCGTGCGTGCCAGCGCGCTGCCCGATAGCGACGCCGCCACGGTGGTCTGCACCGCGCCGCCCGAAAGTGCGGGAGCGGACAATTCATAGGCCGACATGGCGCGCGAGGCGCCGAAAGATTGCAGACTGGGCGATGGCGCAGCGGCAAGCACCGGCGCCGCCGCGCAAACCGCGGCAAGCCCCGCGGCCAAGACCGCAGCGTGCCTGAAATTACCCATCACCAACCCCTGAACCGGGGCCCCTCTGTTAGTGGCAAGAAAATACCAGACCAAGGGTTCCGGGCCAAGGAAAACAAGGGATTTGCTGCGGCTTTCCGGCCACAGACGGGCCTTACAAACGCGAAAGGCACCACGCCCCTTCGTGACAAAAATAATACAAAAAGCCGGGCAATTTCATGCCCTTGGCGGAACTCCGCGGTATTTCGGAACTTTTTTCGCATTTACCGCCTTTTCCGTTGATCGGACGGCGTGGCCTTCCCATCTCAACGGGCGGCGTAACCTTCCCATCAGCCCGTCGAACGGATTCCAGATGAAAGCCGCCGCCCTGCCTTCCCCCACCAGCCCGGCAGAGGCCTATGCGGCGGTGCGCGCCCACAGCGAGGCGCTGGCCGCGCCCTTGTCGGCGGAAGATTGCATTATCCAGTCCATGCCCGATGCCAGCCCGGTGAAGTGGCACCTCGCCCATAGCACCTGGTTCTTCGAGACGGTGATCCTGGGCGGCCGCGCCGGCTACAAGCCGTTCGATCCGCGCTTCGCCTATCTGTTCAATTCCTATTACGAGGCGCTGGGGCCGCGGCATCCGCGTCCGCGCCGCGGGCTTCTCACCCGTCCCACGCTGGAGGAGGTTTACGCCTATCGCGCCCATGTCGATGCGGCGATGGCGCAGGCGTGCGGTGATGCCCATGGCGACAATGCTTTGCGCGATGCGATCACCCTGGGGCTGCACCATGAGCAGCAGCACCAGGAACTGATCCTCACCGACATCAAGCACGCGTTCTTTTCCAATCCGCTGCTGCCCGCCTATCGCACCGGCAAGCCCGCACCATGGACGCGCGCGCCGCTGGAATGGCGTGCGCATCAAGGCGGCGTCGCGGATATCGGTCATGACGCCAGCGGCTTTGCCTTCGACAATGAATCGCCCCGTCACCAGGTGTTGCTCCATCCCTTCCGCATCGCATCGCGCGCCGTCAGCAACGGCGAATACCAGGCCTTCATCGCCGATGGCGGCTATCGCCGACCCGAATTCTGGTTGTCGGATGGCTGGGCCAGGGTGCAGGACGAACATTGGGAAGCACCGCTCTACTGGCTGAAGGACGATGACGGCAGCGAAAGCGTCTTCACCTTGAACGGGGCGCAGCCGCTGGACGCCGACGCGCCGGTGGAGCATGTCAGCTTCTATGAAGCGGCCGCCTATGCCGCCTGGGCGAGAAAGCGCCTGCCCACGGAATTCGAGTGGGAAGCATCCGCGCCGCTGTTCCCGCACGGCGAGGTGTGGGAATGGACCCGCTCGTCCTACGATCCCTATCCCGGCTTTAAGGCGTTTGAAGGCGTCGCCGCCGAATATAACGGCAAGTTCATGGTGGGCCAGATGGTGCTGCGCGGCGGCTCGTCCGCAACCCCGCCCGGCCATATCCGCGACAGTTACCGCAATTTCTTCCCGCCTGCCGCCCGCTGGCAGTTTTCCGGAATCCGTTTGGCCGAGGACATTTGATGGACACGACGCTCGCACGCATTTCACACCTGCCGGCGCCGGAGGGTGACAGCTTCGCAGACAGCCTGCTGACGGGCCTGCGCAAAGCGCCCAAGGAAATTTCCTGCAAGTATTTCTATGACGAAGCGGGCTCGCGCCTGTTCGACGCCATTTGCGAACTGCCGGAATATTACCAGACTCGCACCGAGACGGCGCTGCTGTCCCGCCATGCCGGCGAGATCGCGGCACTGATGGGCCAGGGCGTCGAGATCCTGGAATTCGGCGCCGGCAGTTTGCGCAAAGTTCGCATCCTCCTGGATGCCGCGCAGGATTTGCGCGCCTATACGCCGCTGGATATCTCCGGCGGCTATCTCGGCGCCGTGGTGCGCGAGTTGGCGGCGGATTACCCGGCGCTGACCTTGCGCCCGCTGGTGGGCGACTTCACCCTGCCGCTGGATATTCCGGAGCTTCCCGGTGCGCCGCGCCGCGCCGGTTTCTTTCCGGGTAGCACCATCGGCAACTTCAAGCCCGACGCGGCCATGGCGCTGCTGCGGCGCATGCGCGGCGCCCTGAACGGCGGCGGCTTGCTGATCGGCGTGGATCTGGTCAAGGATCCGGTGCGGCTGCATGCGGCCTATAACGATTCCGCCGGCGTCACCGGCCAGTTCAACAAGAATCTGATGGCGCGGGCCAATCGCGAACTGGATGCCGATTTCGACCTGGACGGCTTTGCCCATTACGCGCCCTACAACGCGAACGCCCACCGGATCGAGATGTACCTGGTCAGCCTCAAGCGCCAAAGCGTGCGCCTGTGCGGCCAGCAATTCGATTTCCTGCAGGGCGAAGCGGTCCATACCGAGGACAGCCACAAATACACCATCGAAAGCTTCCGCGAGATGGCCTGCCGCGCCGGCTTCAATCCCCGCGCGGTATGGACCGACGAAGACCGGTTGTTCGCCATGCACTGGCTGGAAAGCCGCTAGTACAAACTCACAATGGCCGGGCTTGGTGAGTAGCGACAGCGTACGAACGCCATCCAGAGTCACAATCGCGTTTCTTTGGTTTTTCGATTGCCAAGCTTGCGCGCGACGCTGGAGGGCTCAGGCCGCCCAGGGAGAATTTTTAGGAAGCGAGCATCAGGATCGGCGCGTCCCAGCCCTTCAGCACCGTGGTGGCGGTGTTGCCGAAGAACAATTCCTCGCCCGGCCGGGCGCTGACCCCCATCGCGATCAAGGCGAAACCCCGCCGCGCTTCCTTGAGGATGGCGTCGGCCGCCGCGGCGCGCGGCGAGATACGGGTGGTCACCGTAACGTCATAGCGTTCGCCCAACTCGGTCATGTCCTTGAGCACGCTTTCCTCCCGCGCCCGGGTGCGGGTATGCCCGTCGGTCTGGGACACGAACAGGCAATGCACGCCGGCCCCGGTGGCCCGCGCCAGGGCAAAAGCGATCTCGGCGGCGCGGCGCGACTGGGGCGATCCGCTCACCGGCACCAGGATGCGGCTCCTGCGGTTCAGCGGCGCGGGATTCTTGCCGTCGGCGAACACGATCAGCGGACCGTCGAACCCGGCGGCCAGCTGGGTGATCTTGGGGGCGAAGCCGCCATCGGCTTCGACGCTGGCGTCCAGGCCGATGAACATCAGATCATAGCCCTTGCGCGACTCGTCCTTCACCACATCGGCGGCCGCATCCAGCGGCACCCGCGCCGTCAGGTGCACTTTGTCCGGATCTGGTTCGGCGTCATCCGCCAGCACTTTGGCGGCGCTCGTCTTGGCGCCGGCCTTGACCGCCCTCGCCAGGGAATCGGACTTGAGGTCCGCGCCGCTTTGCTCGCGCGATTGGGCACCGGTGATTTTCTTGTGCTCGGCATCCTTGGCGACATTCTGTTCGGCGTGGCCCAGCGAGCCTTCCCGGACCTTTTCGCTTTGCCGCTCCGCCGTGCCCAGGGCGCCATGCTCCTGGTTGCCGGACGGCGCGCTTTCCGCGGCCTGGCGCATATCGGATTCCAGTTTCAGCATCGTCACCGGCATGCCCTGCGCGCCCGCCAACAGGCCCGCAAGCCGCGCGCCCATATGGCCCACCGGGCTGTCGTCCACCGCCAGCAGCAGCCGCTCGAGCCGCGGCAGGAACCCTTTTAGGTCGATCGCCTCGCGCCCGATGCGGATTTCTTCCTCCTTGGTCATGGGCAGGCCGCTCAGCGCGGCGCGCAGCATGGGCGGCATCGCCATGGTGGTGATCACCGCCATGGTGACGATCATGGTGTAGAGATTCTGGCTCAGCGCGCCCATCGAAAGCCCGATGGACGCGACGATCACCTCGGTGGAGCCGCGCGCATTCATGGCGCAGCCCAGCGCGATGCCTTCGCGCCATTTCAGCCGTCCCAGCATGGCGCCGGCAAAGGCGCCGGAGAATTTTCCGACCGACGCAATCGCCACCAGCAGGACGGTCAGGCCTGCCAGCTTTGCGTCCTTCAGGATGGTGAGGTCCGCCGCCAGTCCCGACATGCCGAAGAAGATCGGCATGAAGAAAGCGGTGATCATGCCGCGCAGCTGGCTCTGGATGTGGTTGGTGAGGATGGGGGATTCCCCGATCAAGACCCCCGCCATGAAGGCGCCCAGCACCGTGCGCACACCGAGCAGCTGGGTGATGAGGGCCATGCAGCCGGTGATCACCAGGATGGCGGTGATGACGGGAAAGTCGCTGCGGAAATTGTCGTTGACCCAGCGGATGGCGGAAAACACCAGCCAGCGCCCGGCGGTGAAGCAGAAGACCAGGAACAGCACCACCCCGCCCACCGTCTTGGCCAGGTTCAGGACATCCAGCCCGCCGCCGGCGCCGCCGCCGCGCGCGCCGGTGATGCCGAAGATGATGGCGATGATCACCCAGCCCACCGTGTCTTCCATGATGGCGGTGGCGACGATGATCTGGCCCAGGTTGCGGCGCATGAAGTTCATCTCCCGCACCACCATGGCCACGATCTTGATGGAGGAGATGCTTAGCGCCGTTCCCAGGAACAACGAGGTCGCCAGGCTGTTGCCGCCGCTGGCGCCGCCCAGCAGCGCCGCCGGTCCGAACTCGCCCAGCGCAAAACCGCAGGCGAAGGGAAAGGCGATGCCGCACAGCGCGATGGCCACCGCCGCCCAGCCGGATTTGCGCACCAGGCTGAGATCGGTCTCCATCCCGGTCAGCAAGAGCAGCATCAGGACGCCGACTTGGGACAGGCCGTCGATCATGCCTTTCTGGTTTTCATCCTTGGGGAAAATGAAATGCTGGGCTTCCGGCCAGACCCAGCCGAACAGCGAAGGGCCCAGGATGATTCCCGCCAGAAGCGTGCCCATCAGCGCCGGCTGGCCGATGCGCTGCATGCCCTCGCCCAGCACCCGGCCGACCACCAGCAGCAACAGGATCTCGGCCACCAGCAGGCCTTCGGCCCGGCCGGTGCCGCTGGAGCCATTGCCTGCGGCGGCGCCATGGGTCGCGGCCAGGGCATGGCCCGCCAGGACCACGATCAGGAAGAGCGCCAGGACCAGCAGCCCCGGCATGGAGGAAAAGCGCGTGCGAATGGAGGTCATGAAAATCTGCTGTTGCGGGGGAAAATCCCCCCTTATCGGGGTGATAACGCGCCAGTGGGGGTTTGCGTTCGGCTCCCGGACCCGCCAAGCTGCCGCCCGATTTTGGGGAGTGAAAAACATGAAAACATTCGCAATCGCGGGCTTTGTGGTTCTGACGGCAACGGCCGCTTTCGCACAATCAGGCGGTCAACTGGCTGTAGCCCAGGGCGGCAACACCAAGAATTATGACGTACCGGCAGGCTCCAAGCCCCAGACCGTCATCATCACCACCCGCGACCTGAAGGACGGCGAATCCACGTCGCCGCACATGCATTACGGCGTGGAGATGACCCAGGTCACCTCCGGGACGTTCGAATGCTTCGTCAAGGGCCAGCCCGTGATGGTGGTCAAGGCCGGCGAGAGTTTCGTGATCCCGCGCGCCGCGCCGCATGATTGCCGCCCGCAACCGGGCAGCGTGCCGGTGCATCTGGCGGTGACCCTCGTGATCGACACCGGCACCGCCCCGCGATCGCCGGTGACGGATGTGCTGATTCCGAAGTAGCACTAACACCGCATAACGAAAACAAGGCCGGTGGCTGATGCCGCCGGCCTTTTTCATGGCTATATGTGCCCATGTGGCTGCTCTTCGCGTTCACCGGCCCGGTCCTTTGGGCGGTTTCCACCCATATCGACAAGTATCTGGTCGACAAATATTTCCGCGACAGCAACACTGCCGTGCTGCTGGTGTTCACCGCCTTTCTGGGAGTGTTCGCCCTTCCCGTCATCTGGTTGTTTGAACCCAAAGTCCTGAGCCTGCCCTGGCTGGCGACGGTGGTGATGACGGTGTCGGGCATCCTTTATATGGGCGCCATACTGTTCTACCTGCAGGCCATCCAGAGCGAGGAAGCATCTGTGGTGGCGCCGCTGTTCCAAGCCAACACTGTCTTCACCTTCGCGCTAGGGCTGGTATTCCTGCATGAGCTGCCGCGCTGGCAGCAACTGGCCGGCGCAGGGTTGGTGGTGGGCGGCGCGCTGGGCCTGTCATTGGACAAGACGCTGCATTTCGGCAGCTTCAAGCCAAAGCTGGTTCTGCTGATGTGGGGCGCCACCTTTGTGCTGGCCCTGTCCAGCGTGGTGTTCAAGTTCTTTGCGGTGCATGACGAATTCTGGAGCACCACCTTCTGGACCTTTGTCGGCGAAGGTCTGTTCGGCGCCGGCATCCTGGCGGTGCCCAAATACCGCAAGCAGTTCGCGCACCTGTTCCGCAAAAATCCCGGCGCGGTGATCGGGGTCAATGCCGCCAACGAGCTGATTAACCTGGGCGGGGGCCTGGGGGTGCGCTACGCCTCGCTGCTGGCGCCGGTGGGACTGGTGTCGGCTATCTCCGCCACCTCGACCTTCTTTGTTTTCCTGTTCGGCATCCTGCTCACTTTGTTTTTCCCCAGGATCGGACGGGAGGATTTGTCGGCGCGAAACGTCATACAGAAGGCGGTGGGCGGCGTGCTGATCATGGCCGGGGTGGTGCTGATCCAGGCCTATGCCGCAGGACATTGAAATCCGCTTGCGGAAAGGGGGTGAGACATGCGCCACTTCCGCCAACAAAACCAAGAAAAGCCGGGAAGAGGGATGCGTAAACTTCTGTTGTTGCTGGGGATTTCCGCCGCCGCGCTGACGGGCGCGGCGCTCGCGCAGGGCGCAAACACCTTGCCGATCTGGGCCTATCCGGTGACCGACAAGGCATTCCCCGCCCCCGATCCGGCGCAAGCCCGCCATTTGCCGGGCAGCAAGGTCAGCTTCACGCGGGCGGGGGTGAATGACCGTTTCAACGCGCCGGACTGGTATCCCGACTCCCACGCCAAGATGCCGGATGTCGTCGCCCATGGCAGGAAGCCCGGCGTCTTCGCCTGCGGCTATTGCCATCTGCCCAACGGCCAGGGCCGGCCCGAAAATGCCTCGCTGGCGGGCCAGCCCGCCGCCTATATCGTGCAACAGGTCGCCGACATGCGCACCGGCCGCCGCAAGTCTTCCAGCGACAAGATGGGCTCGATCAATGCCATGATGGCGGTGGCCAAAGCCTCGAACGACGCCGAAGTGAAGATCGCCGCGGAGTATTTCTCCAGGCTGAAATACGGCAAATGGATCCGGGTGGTGGAAGCCGATCGCGTGCCCAAAACCGCCGTGGGCGATCGCAATATGATGAATGTGCTGCCCGGGCCGAAGGAAGCCATCGGCAAGCGCATCCTGGAAGTGCCGGTCAATCTGGAGCGTACCGAATGGCGGGATTCAAAATCCGGTTTCATCGCCTATGTGCCCAAGGGCAGCATCGCGCGCGGCAAGGCGCTGGTAGAATCCGGCGCGGGCGCCTTTCCTTGCGCCGCCTGTCACGGCCCCGACTACAAGGGCAATGGCGCGGTGCCGGCCCTGGCCGGCCGCTCGCCCGCCCAGATCGTGCGCCAGCTGTATGACTTCAAGGCCGGCACCCGCAACGGGCCCGGCGCAGCCATGATGAAACCGGAAGTCGCCAACATGACCGACGACATGCGCGTGGACATCGCGGCCTATCTCGCCTCGCTCAACCCGTGAAAAGGACGAACATCATGATCAATTCACGCCGCGCGTTTTTGATGGGCACCGCGGCCGCCTGTGCCGCCACAGTGCTGCCCCTGCCCGCCCTTGCGCAGACCACCATCACCATCGGCGCCCCGATGGACCCGCCGGAATGGGCGCTGTTGCAGCGTGAAGTGCTGCACGCCCACACCGCGGCCTGCGTCAGATTCTTCCGCCGCTATTTCAACCCGGCCAATGGCTGGCTGGAAACCACCGAACGCTTCGGCGGCGATGACGGCCCCGACGATTCCATCGAGAACGTCAATGACTGGCCGCATGCCTATGCCCTGGGCGGCGATGATGTGCTGAAGGAGATGTACACCAAGGCCTATGAAGGCCATGTGCGCCAGTACAGCGCCGCCAAGACCACCGACGTGCCGATCGGGCGGTTGGGCATGTACTATAAGGAATTCCCCAGCCAGTTCGACTGGCAGCATAATGGCGAAGGCCTGACGGTGTTCAACCTGATGCCGCTGGGCGATCCTTACAGCCATCTCTATCGCGAGCGGGTGAAACGCTTTGCCGGCTTCTACATGGACGAGGATCCTGGCGCGCCCAATTACGATCCCAAGCTGAAGCTGATCAAGAGCCTGATGAACGGCTCCAGAGGCCCGATGCTGCGCAAGGCCACGGCGCTGGACTGGACCGGCGATCCCATCGAAGTGGAGAACCGCTTCCCGTCGCTGGGCCATGGTGAAGGCGCCTACAAGGGCATGCTGGCGCATTTCGAAGGCTATACCGATGTGGTGGGCGATCATCCCCTGAACCTGGCGGCGACCCAGCTTGCCACCAACGCCTACATGCTGACCCATGAGAAGAAGTACAAGGATTGGGTGCTGGGCTATTGCGATGCCTGGGCGCAGCGCGCCAAGGATAATGGCGGCATCATTCCCTCCAACATCGGGCTGGACGGCAAGATCGGCGGCGCCACCGACGGCAAGTGGTATGGCGGCGCTTATGGCTGGGGCTTCTCGCCCGTTGTGCCGATGACCGGCAAGCCGGCCGACCGCAACCGCGTGCCGTGGTGCATCAACGGCTTCATGAACGCGTACCTGCTGTCGCGCGGCGACGACAAGTATCTGGATGTGTGGCGCAAGACCGCCGACAAGTTCGACGCCGCCGCCAAGACGGTGGACGGCAAGCTCTCCGCCCCCACCATGTTCGGCGACCAGGGCTTCTACAGCTTCAAGCCCGGCAAGTACCGGCTGAACTTCCTGGAGATTTATGCCCTGTCGATGAAAGCGAGCGACCGCGCCCGCTGTGAGGACACCGAATGGTATGACTATCTGGAAGGCAAGAATCCCGGCTATCCGGTCAAGGCGCTGCGCGCGGGCTTGGCGCGCATGCGCCAGCGCATGGAAACGGTGGACAGCGATTCCACCTCGCCCGACATGCGGCTGGCGGACTCGGCGCTGGAGTACAATCCCGCCTCCATCACCGCCCTCACCCAGTTGATGGAAGGCGGCCTTTATCTGCAGCATGGCAGCTGGGCCCGCACTTCGCCCAACCAGGGCGGCACCTTGCTGTTCTCCCGCCTGCGCTATTTCGATCCGTCGCGCAGGCGCGCCGGCCTGCCGCAGGATGTGGCGGCGCTGGTCGATAGCTGGAGCCCGGACGGCCTGACCGTCACCCTGATCAATATCAGCCCCAGCGCGGCGCGCAGCGTCATCATCCAGGGCGGCGCCTATGGCGAGCACCAGATGGTCTCAGTGGCGCAAGGCACCGAAACCACCCAAGTGGACGGAACCAGCTTCCCGGTCCGGCTGGCGCCGGGTGCAGGTGCGAAGCTGACCATCAGGATGAAGCGCTTTTCCAACGACCCGACACTCTCATTCCCCTGGGAAAGCACCGTGGCGGACCTTGGCAACCCCCCCGATATCGCCAAGTATGGGCGAAAGAGCAGCGCCGCTCCGTAAGACACGCTGCCGGGTAAGGGGAAGTCATGCGCTGGATCTGTCTGGCGGCCATTCTGGCTGTTTCGAATGCCGCTCAGGCAGCGGAAATCCGCGTCATCAGCCCCGGGGTGATCTCCAATTCCGGCCTCACCGAGGTCGCCGCCGCCTTCGAGAAGAAGAGCGGCGTGAAAGTCACCATCGTGGTGGACGGGATGGGCACCATCATGACCGACATCCGCACCAAGGCGCCCGCCCCCGATGTGGTGATGCTGCCGATGGACCTGATGGGCACCATGGTGCTGTCGGGCGCGGTCAGCGACTTCACCCCGCTGGGCCGGGCCGAGATCGGCCTGTTCAAGAAGCCCGACGCGCCCCGCCCCGACATCACCACCGTGCCGGCGCTGATCGCGGTGCTGAAAGGCACTTCGTCGGTGCTTTATTCCGATCCGGTGTCGGGCAGCATGCAGGCGGGCATGAGCGACCGCTTGCTCAAGCGTCCCGACTTCGCCGGCATCAAGGGCGTGCCGGTCAAGGGCGATGCCGAGCCCGCCCTCAAGCGCGGCGAAGGCGATGCCAATGCCCTCGGCCTTGGCCTGATCCATGTCGCCCACAATCCCACCAACACCGAGACCGGCAGCCCCTGGCTGGTGGGCGAACTGCCCGCCGAGCTGGGCATGCACATGGACATGGCGACGGGTATCAATATGCGCGCCGCCGACAAGACCAATGCCGCGGCTTTCATAAAATTCGCCATCTCCCCTGAGATGCGGGACGTCTGGAAAACCAAGGGCATTGCCCGTTACTGAACATCAAAGAGGAACCGCCATGAAGAAAATCGCCATCATCGCCGCCACACTCCTGTTGGCGACCGCCGCCTGGGCGCAGACCGCCCCCAAGCAACAGCCTGAGCCACCCGGACCGGTTCATATCCCCGATGCGCCGCCACTGCCCTATCACTTTGGCGAACAGATCACCGGCGCCAATGGCGAGCAGTTCGGAAATGTCTCGGCCGTGGCCCTGCGCCCCAACGGCAACCTCTTGGTGTTCAACCGCAACCCCGCCATCATGATGGTGGAGTATGACCCCACCGGCACCAAGCAGTTGCGTGTGTTCAATCCCAACATCGCCATGAACCCGCACGCCCTGCGCGTGGACAGCCACGGCAATATCTGGGTGAGCGACAGCTTCCTGAACGTGATCTACAAGCTCAATCCCAATGGCGATGTGATCCGCACCTTCGGTGTCCGCGGTGAGAATGCGAACTGGGACGACACCAAGTGGAACGGCATGTTCAACCAGCCGCTCGACATCGCCTTCGACAAGGACGACAATTTCTATGTGGTGCAGAGCCATGGCGGCACCTCGCCTCCGGCCGACTGTACTTTCTGCGCCACTTACGACATTCCCCAGGTGCGCAATTCCAAGCCGCGCGGCGTGTTCGTGCATCCGCCGGCCATTCCCGGCGGCGATCCGCGCGTCATGAAGTTCGACAAGGATGGCAAGTTCCTGGCCAGCGCCAGCCTGGCCCATGCCGATGGGCTGTTGCCGGTGATCCACTCCGTCGTCGTCGCGCCCAATGGCGATGTCTGGGTGGGCGACCGCGCCTCCACCAAGATCGTGGTCTATGACAAGGACCTCAAGCCCAAGAGCGAAATCCAGGTCGGCAACCTGACCTGCGGCTTCTACAAAGACGCGACCGGCCAGTTGTGGATGTCCACCGGCCGCCACGGCATGGTGCTGAAGATGGGCTGGGACGGCAAGGTCCAAGGCTGGTTCGGCAAGCATGGCGACAATCGCGACAGCCACGATGTCGGCGAAGGCCATTATATGGCCGTGTCCAAGGACCAGAAGATGATCTTCATGTCGGACTCGGTGCTGGCCAAGGTCCACCGCATCATCCACGATTGATCAATACAGCCCCTCCCGGCGCGCGCGCGGCGCGCTCGCATGGGGAGGTGGCCGTAGCTGGCCCTCGGGCCAGCGAAGGCCGGAGGGGAAAAAGAAGGGCGGTGCCGTGAGGCGCCGCCCTTTTTAGTTGAGGGACTGTTGTTAAAGCGCCGCGCCGACCGTCACGAAGAACATGCGCGGGGACAGCGGGTAAGCGGAATAGCCGCCCGACGCAGGCGAGCCCGGCACATTGATGGTCGAGATGCCGGTGGTGTCGGTCAGGTTCAGGATATTGCCGCTGATCTTGAACTTCTTGATTTCGGCGATACCGATATCCTCGAAGGTGTAGCTGGCCTCCAGGCCGAGCTGGAACTGCCCGCCAATCGCCAGGTCGTTGAGATAAGTCGCGTAACGGCGGCCGACATAATCGCCGCTGACCTGGGCTTCGAAATTGCCCCAATTGGTGCTGGCGATGAACTTGTTCAGCCAGTCCGGCGTCAGCGGCACCTGCTTGCCGGCGATCGGCACGATGGTGGGCGCGCCGCCCGCCGTGGCGCCGGCGGTGTAGTTCGAGCTGTAGGCCGAGCTGTTGTAGGAAATGCCGTCATAGAACTGGAAATGCTCGCCCAGATGCAGGGTGAAGGCGACGTCCACGCCGTCGGTGGTCACGCTGCCGACATTGACCAGGATGGAGGGCGGGGGGTTGAACAGGTTGAACGGCGCCACGTTGAACAAGCGGTTGTGGAAGTCGACGTGATAATAATTGGCTTGGCCTTCGATGCCGGTAATCGGCCCCAGGTCAAGGTCATAATGGGCGCGCACGCCCAGTTCATAAGTCCAGGAGCGTTCGGGATGCACCGTCGTCTTGAAGGTGTCGAACGCCGACTGGGTGCCCAGGCTGAAGGGCGACGAGCCGTAGAAATTGCTGCCCGCGGCATAGGGAATGGTTTGGCGGTAATTTTCCTGGATGTTGGCGAAGACCTGCCAGTTCTCGTTCGCGTCCCAGGTCGCGCCCACCTGCGGCAGGAACCAGCCATTGCTGCTGATGGTGCCGGTGGGAAACACGACCGGCACGGCGACACCCGGCGCATTGCGCTGGTTGGTGATGACGTTGTTGCCGGCCGTCTGGAACATGCTCTTGAAGCCGGCCTGCAAGGTCAAGCTATCGGTGATGTGCCAGGAGTCCTGCAAATGCACGTTCAGATCGTCGGTGCGCAGCGACACGTCATATTGGGTGAAGGCCGGATTGCGCGGCACGTCATAGGGCGTCAGGTCGTTGTTGGCGGCCGAGAAGGGATACCAGCGGCGGCCGGTGCGCGAAGCGTTACGCTCATACCAGGCGCCCAGTTCGATATCGTGATCGCCCAGTTTCAAGTTCAGGGTCGAGCGTCCGCCGAAGCGGTTGATGCGGTATTCGGTGGTGCGCACTTCCAGGCCTTGGCCGCCAAAGGCGTTGTTGATGTTGATCAGGGTGCCGGCCGAGCTGGACGAGCCGCCCACCACCAGGTTCGGGAAATAGACCACGAACAGCGCCGGCAGGCCGGCATTGTTGGTAGGGCCCGCCACCACGCCGCGGCCGGTGGCGTGATGGTAATAGACCTGGTTGGACCAGGTGAGGTCCGGCATAACGTTCCAGTCATATTGCGCGTAGGTCAGCGCATCCTCGCGCTGGGCGGCGCTGTGATAGTTGGGGAAGTTGTTTCCCAGATTGGCCGGCGGCGTGCCCGTGGGCCCTAGCAGCGCGGTTTCCGCCGCCAGGTTCGGATAGGCAAAGGGGCGGGTGTAGGGCTGGTAGGCCTGGCCCGCCGCGGTCTGCTGATTGCCGTAGGAGGTGGAATCTTCGTTCGGCTCGACCTTGCGATCCCAGTCGGCATAGAAGGTAAAACGGCCGACATCGTCGGCGCGCACCACCTTCAGGTTCAACTGGTCGCCGCGCTGATAGCCGTCAAAATCCCAGGCGCGCGCATTCTGGTGCAGGTAGGAGAGATAGCCCATCCAGCCATCGCCGACATCGCCGGAATCCAGGCGGATAAAACTGCGGCTGGTGTCATAGCTGCCACCGGTCTGGCGCAGATCCACGCCGAACGTGTCGGTGGGATTGCTGGAGAAGGTTTCGATGGCGCCGCCCAGCATGCTGGTGGAGGCCACGCCGAGGGAGCCCGCGCCCGACGACAAGGTCACACGGCGCACATTTTCACTGGTGATGGCGCGCGACGGCGACAGGCCGTTGTAATTGCCATATTGCTGGTCGCCCAGGGGCACGCCGTCCATGGTGAAGCCCAGCTGCTGGGTGGTGAAGCCATGAATCACCAGCGATTCATTCTGTTCGTTGTTGCCCCACGGGTCGGCGGTGTTGAACACCACGCCCGGCAGTGACTGGATGGCCTTGAGCGGGCTGATGCCCGGCACGATCTTTTGCGCCTGGACGCTGTTGATTTCCACCGCCGAATGGGTGCTTTCGCGGTCGGACGTCACGATCACGCTTTCCACGCCGCCGCCGGCATCGTTCGCGGCAATGGTCTGGGCGCTTGCCGCCAGCGGCAAGGTTCCCAATGCGGTGGTGATGAAAAGAGCGCTTCTCAGCGAATGACGCAGCGACATGGAATCCCCGTTTGTTGTGCGCGAGAGACGCGCCGGGGTTACCTAGGTGCGCTGCAATACGGAAAGGAAACAGTCGTGTTGCGAATTTGTGAAATGCACAGGGACTTGCGCGGCGGATTGTCATGCGACTGTCGAATGGGACGGTTAGTGAACATGTTTTCATCAATGGGAGAGTTTTGTGCGCGTGACATGTCTGACGGCCGCTTTGTTGATCGCGCCTGTGACTGCGCATGCCGCGCCGGTATTGATGATTTCCATCGATGGCTTGCGCCCGGGTGACGTGATCGACGCACAAACGCGCGGCATTAAGGTTCCGGTGCTGCGCGGATTGATGGAAGGCGGCGTCACTGCCAGCGGCGTGAAGAATGCACTGCCCACTGTCACCTATCCCAACCACACCACCCTGATCACCGGCGTGTGGCCGGCCAAACACGGCATTCCCAACAATCCGACTTTCGATCCGCTGCAGAAGAACATGAGCGGCTGGTACTGGTATGCGCAGGACATCAAGGTGCGCACCCTGTGGGACGCGGTGCATGCCAAAGGCGGCAAGGTTGCCAGCCTGTCCTGGCCGGTCAGCGTGGGTGCGCGGTCGATCGACTTCAACCTGCCGGAATACTGGCGCGCCACAGACGTGCATGACGAAGACGTCAAGCTCGTGCGCGCCCTATCCACCCCCGGTCTGGTGAGCCAGTTGGAAAAACAGGCCGGCATTCCGTTGATCCAGGCCGATGGCGAAAGTGTGGAGGAAGATGTCGGCCGCACCCGCTTTGCCGCGGCGCTGATCACCGCCAGGCATCCGCAATTCACCACCGTGCACCTGCGCGGGCTGGATCATGTCGAGCATGGTTCCGGTCCCGGCTCGCCGGAGGCTCATGCCGCGCTGGAAACGCTGGATGCAGCAGTGGGCCGGCTAGTGGATCAGGCGCGCAAAGCGCAGCCGGACCTGGTGGTCGCCATTGTCTCCGACCACGGCTTTGCGCCAGTGGAACATGCGGTCAATCTGATCGCGCCCTTTGTCCAGGCGGGCCTGATCACCCTGGACGGCGCGGGCAAAGTCGCAAGCTGGCAGGCCGAACCCTGGGGCGGCGCGTCCGCGGCCATCGTGCTGGCGCATCCCGAAGATGCGGCAGTGAAAGCCAAAGTGTCAGCCTTGCTGAGGGACCTCGCCGCCAAGCCCGAACTGGGTATCGATCGCGTCGCCGATGCGGGCGAGATCGCTGCGATGGGCGGCACGCCGATGGCGTCCTTCTGGGTGGACTTCAAGCCGGGTTACGTGATGGGCACCAATCCCGCCGCGCCGCCGGTGGGACCTGGATCCGTGAAAGGCACGCACGGCTATTTCCCGACCCATCCGGAAATGCGCGCCACCCTGATTCTGTCGGGCCCGTCCATTTCCAAGCGGGGCTCGTTGGGTGAGGTGGATATGCGCGACATCGCGCCGACCTTGGCGAAGATCATGCAAGTGTCATTGCCGGAGGCGGACGGAAAGCCGCTGTTCTAAGAAGCTTGCGGTTTGGGGCGCGGATTCTTGCCCTTGTAGCCGCCGCCCGGCTTGCCGAACTTCTTGCCGCCGAATTTTTTCTTGTCGCCGAACGTCTTCTTGCCGTGGAAGTCGGGCTTGCGCGGCGGGGCGCCACCCGGGGCATCGTCGCTGCGCGGCGCGACTTCACGGACTTCGCGCGGCTTGTCGTCGCGCGGACGCGCCGTGGATTCGCCGCTCTGGTCGAGGGCCGGCGAAATACGCACCCCGCCCTTCTTGCGCTCACTGACCAGAATGGTGAACTTGGGCGCCGCTTCGGCGGCGACCTGGAACAGGGTTTCCATTTCGAACACCCGGATGGCGCCGATGTCCTTCTTGGTCAATTCGCCCTGGCGGCAGATTTCCGGCAACAGCCATTTGGGATCGGCATTGCGCTCGCGTCCCACATTCAGGCGGAACCAGACGCCGTTTTGCATCGCGCCCGGCGCAGCGCCGCGTTCATGGGTGGGCGCGTGCTGGCGTTCGCCGGTCTGGTGAGGGCGCGGCCTGTCTTCAC
Organism: Alphaproteobacteria bacterium; assembly: GCA_013697055.1. Taxonomy (GTDB): domain Bacteria; phylum Pseudomonadota; class Alphaproteobacteria; order Micropepsales; family Micropepsaceae; genus Rhizomicrobium. The sequence continues at coordinate 52,683 of JACCXK010000142.1, read as the reverse complement.
GAGGTCTGTCTTCACGAGGTCTGTCTTCACGTGATCTGTCTTCATGCGGTCTGTCTTCGCGCGGCTTGTGTTCGCGCTTTTCGCGTGGGCCTTCATGGCGCGCCTTGTGATCCTTGGGCGGCCGGCTGTCACGTTGAAACGGCTCGTCCTCAATCTCTTCCGGCGCCGGCAGTCCGGCGCGATACTGCTTCACAAACGCCGCCGCCAACTGGCGCACATCGTGCGACTTCAGCAGTTCATCGGCCATGGCCAAATCGTCTTCGCTGCCCGGTTCCACCAGCAGCGGATTTTTCAGCAGGCGTTCGTGATCCACCTTGCGGATATCCTCGGCCGAAGGCGCATTGCCCCAACTGGCGGTGACGCGGGCGCGGTCCAGCATTTCCTCGGCGCGGCGGCGGCGCGACGGCGGCACCAGCAAGACACTGACGCCTTTCTTGCCGGCGCGGCCGGTGCGGCCGCTGCGATGCTGCAGCACCTGGGCGTCGTTGGGCAGGTCGGCATGAATGACAAGGCTGAGGCTGGGTAGGTCGATGCCGCGCGCCGCGACGTCGGTGGCGACGCAGACCTTGGCGCGGCCGTCGCGCAACGCCTGCAGCGCATGGTTGCGCTCGCTCTGGGACAGTTCGCCCGACAGCGCCACGCAGGAAAAGCCGCGCTCGGTGAGCTGGGCTTCCATGTGGCGCACCGCGTTGCGGGTGTTGCAGAACACCAGCGCGCTGGGCGGGTCCATGAAACGCAGCAAATTGACCACGGCGCGTTCGATCTTGTTGCCGGCAATCCGAATGGCGCGATATTCGATATCGGCATGGCCCTGGGTGTCGCCGCGGGTGGCGATGCGCAACGCATCCTTCTGATAGTGCTGCGCCAGGGTGACGATGGCCTTGGGCAAGGTGGCGGAGAACATCAGGGTGCGGCGGTCTTGCGGGGTGGTCTCCAGGATGAATTGCAAGTCTTCGCGAAAGCCCATGTCGAGCATCTCGTCAGCCTCGTCCAGCACCGCCGCCTTCAGCTCCGACACTTTCAAGGCGCGCCGTTCCAGGTGATCGCGCAAGCGGCCGGGTGTACCGACCACGATATGAGCGCCGCGCGCCAGCTCGCGCCGCTCCGCACCCGGGTCCATGCCGCCGACACAGGACACGATGCGCGCACCGGCATAGTGATAGAGCCAGCTCAATTCGCGCTGCACCTGCATCGCCAGCTCGCGCGTCGGCGCGATGATCAGCGCCAGGGGATCGCCCGCCGGGCCCATCGTCTCGGCGCCTTCCAGCAGATTTTCCGCCATGGCCAAACCGAACGCGATGGTCTTGCCTGAACCGGTCTGGGCCGACACCAGCAGGTCGCGGCCTTCGGCTTCCTCGGTCACCACCGCCATCTGCACGGGCGTGGCGTCCTTATAGTCGCGCTCGCTGAGGGCGCGGGACAAAGCGGGATGGGTGGTGGGGAAGGTCAAAGGGAACTCTCTAAATTGGTCGCACGGGCGACGGCTCGCTGCGCTCGCCTGCCCGATGCTCCGCGGGGACAGTTTTCGCCCCCTCTTTATTCCGAAACCCCAAAAAAGATAGGGAAACTCGAAATTACAGCTTCATACCGCCCATGCGCGCCATCATTTGACGGTCCTTATTGTCCTGCATCAGCAGTGTCAGGCCGGAAATGGTGGCAAAACCCAGCCCGCCGGGCATGCCGCTGTCCGGATCGGGCTCGATCTTCGAATAGCTCTCGCCGGCGACCTTTTCCCACTTGCCGGCCGGTTTCTTGATCTCGACCTGTGCCACGGTGGCCTTCAGCACCAGCCGCACGATGGCGGGATGGGGCTTGGCGGGCTTTGTCAGGCTGGGGGCGCCATCGACCATGCTCCAGCCATTGGCCAGCGCCCATTGGGTGATTTCTTCCTTGGTCATGGCGGGTTTTTTCCTGAATTTCAGGTGCTGAGTCTCGTTCAGACCGGGTTCATCGGCAAGGATCATTATCGTCTTCAACAACGCAAACCCGCGTTGCAACCGCGCCGAAGCCGACGCGCATTCGAAGGATGAAGACCATGAAACGCCTCGTTTGTGCCACCCTTATTCCCTCTGTCTTGGCCCTGACCCTGATGGGCACCGCCGGCGCCAGCGCGCAATCCTATGGTCATGGCGGTTACAACCGCGGCTATAGCCGCGGCCACGACAATACCGGCGCGCTGATCGGGTTGGGTATCGGCCTGTTTGCGTTGGGTGCCATTGTCGCCGCCTCGTCGCACAACAATGACCGTGATCGCTATGACGACCGCGCCTATCAGACCAACTATGCGCCGAATGGATATCAGTACGGCTACCAGAACCAGTATCAGGGTGGCTATCAGAATGGCGGCTACCAGAATGACTACCGCGGCAATTACCAGAACTATCGCGGCAATGGTTACGACTATCGCGGCCGCTAGATCGCGCTAGGAATGCAGACGGCCCCGGTTATCCTACCGGGGCCGTTTTGCTATCAAACAGATTGTCCGGCGACCCAGCCCGACGACCAGGCCCATTGGAAATTGTAGCCGCCCAGCCAGCCGGTTACATCCACCACTTCGCCGATGAAATACAGGCCCGGCACCCCGCGCGCCTGCATGGTCTTGGACTCCATCGCATTGGTGTCCACCCCGCCCAAGGTGACTTCCGCGATGCGGTAGCCTTCAGTGCCCGACGGCGCGATGCGCCAGTCATTGATTTGCGCCGCCAGGGCTTTCAGCCTGGCATCGGACAGTCCGCCCAGCGCGCCGTCATCCGTCTCGGTGAGCATTTTCGCCAAGCGGCGCGGCAGCAACGCGGCGAGAAAAGTGGATGCCGCCTGCTTGCCATTGTCCTGGCGCGCGGCGCGCAACACTGCCAGCGCATCCGCACCCGGCAGCAGATTGACGGCAATCTCCCGGCCTTCGCGCCAATAAGACGATATCTGAAGGATGGCGGGCCCGCTGAGGCCGCGATGGGTGAACAGCAAGGCTTCGTCGAATGCAGTCTTGCCGCAAGTGACGCGCGCCGGCGCCGCCACCCCGGCCAGCGGCTCCAGCCGTTCCAGCAGTTCGCCCTCGAAAGTCAGCGGCACCAAGGCGGGCCGTGTCTCCGTGACCGCGACGCCGAATTGCGCCGCCAGCCGGTAACCGAAATCCGTCGCCCCCATCTTGGGAATGGATTTGCCGCCGGTGGCCACCACCAGCGCGAGGCATTCCAGCACCCTGCCGTCATCGGTCTGCAGGCTGAAGCCCTCCGGCGTCTTTTCGACATATTGCACCTCGGCCTTCAGGCGTAGTTGCACGCCTACCTTGGCCATCTCCTCCAGCAGCATGTCCACGATCTGTCCCGCCGAGCCGTCGCAGAACAGCTGGCCCAGGGTTTTTTCATGCCAGCCGATGCGATGACGCCGCACAAGCGCGATAAAATCCTGCTGGGTGTAACGGCTGAGCGCCGAGATGCAGAAATGCGGATTGGCCGACAGGAACTGTGCCGGCGAAGCATCCAGGTTGGTGAAGTTGCAGCGTCCGCCGCCGGAAATGCGGATCTTCTCGCCAGGCGCATGGTGCGATCCCAGCACCAGCACCTTGCGGCCGCGCTGGCCCGCGGTAGCGGCGCACATCATGCCCGCCGCGCCCGCGCCGATGACAACGACATCCCATTTCATGAATGGGTTATGCCGCTTTCCGGACGGGAACTGCTAGGGCCTGGCAAGCAGACATGCTTCATCAGAGCGCGGGTCACATGCTGATTTCTTGTCATTCTGCAGAGGTTGCGCATGGCGAACACTCCGTTACGGTGCGCGGCAAATCGAGGGTGCCTTCGTGGTCAGTGCCGAGTTCGAGAGAGCTTATACCGCGTTCGAGAGTACGATTTCGTCCACTTCTCTCAAGGAAGTGGCGCAGCATTGGCGCGAGATTTGCGATAAAGGCCAATTGCCGACCTGGAATGACATTCGTCCTGCCGCGATAAAAAGCCAGCTTCCCATTGTGTGGTGCTACGACTACGACGCCGTTGCGGATGATTTCATCGGTCGCCTGGCAGGTGAAAAAATCACCCGTCTTTCAAACAAGCCTTTCAAAGGCGCAAGCCTTTCCGAAATACGTCCGAGCGACAAGTATCCCCGTTCGTTCATTCGCGCAAAGCGGGTGGTATGCGAGCCGGCGCTCTATCGCGGACAGGGCCTGGTCTACAAGACCACGGAGAGCGTCGGGCTGGGGGAGCGCATCGTGCTGCCGCTGGGGCACGAGGGAACCTGTCCCGCCGGCATTTTCGGCGCCACCGACTTCCAAAACATGTCGGATTGGAAGGATATCTCTCTCAATGTTCACGGCGAAGATGAACACTGGTTTTCGCTTGCCGGGTTGACGCCGGCCAAGTGATCTACCCCGGTGATGCCGGTTTCAGCCGCGAAACAACAAAGCGCTTACGGCTTGGCGGGCGGTGCGGTCACAAAGGCGGCGGAATCCTTGGCCGCCAGGGTTTCCTCACCGGACTTGCCGAAGAAGCCCAAGTCGCGCAGCCAGTGCACGAAGCGGTCCTGCCAGGTGCCTTCGGCCGTGAAGTCGCGATATTGCAGCCCGGCGCCGTGGGTGCCGCGGGCATAGATGTGCATCTCCACATTGGGGATGCCGGCATTCAGCATGGCGGTGAAATATTCGCCCGCCCATACGGCATGGATCTTGTCCTGCCAGCCGGCGCCCGCGATGAAGGAGGGCGGCCCGTCCTTGGGGATCGGCGGTACGCCGTTCTTGGTCGTCCAGGCCGGGGTGAAGAGTGATGGTCCCGGATAGATCGAGCCGACGAAATCGGGACGCGAACTCACCGCGCCCAGCGCATCGCCGCCATTCTTGGTGTTGAACTCCGGATACTGGATCGCCGAGGCCATGGTCAGTTCGGCGCCGGCGGAAAAGCCCATCGCCCCGATCTTGTGCGGATCGATATGCCATTCGGCGGCATGGGCGCGCACGGTGCGGATGGCCTGCTGCAGGTCATAGACGCCATCGGTCTTGGGTTCATAACCGTCGCTGCGCAACCGGTTGCGCAGGATGATGGTGTTGATGCCGTACTGGAAGAAGAAGGGCACCGGATCGGCGCCTTCCAGCCCGATCACCAGGGTGGAATGACCCCCGCCGGGCGCCAGGATGATGGCGGTGCCGGTGTTGTTGTTGGCGCCCGCCAGATGCACTTCAATCGAAGGATTGTGGATGTTGACGATGCGCGCCACCCGGCCCGGCACGCCAGCGTCCATCGTGTATTTCTCCGCTTCCGACACGCGCTTGGCGTTGAGGAAGGGCGAGCCAGCCGGATAAAGCGGCATCACGATGCCGCCGGGCAGGATGGCCTGGGGCTGGTACGGCCCCTTGGTGACGGGCCCCGCCTTGGGCACCATCTGGGGCGCCGGTGTCGATTGCGCCAGGGCAGACGTGGCGACGGCCGCGGCCGTGGCGACGGCTGCGGCCAACAGGCCGGTGATGATGAACTTGCGCATGAAGGCTCCCCAACCTGTTTTGTTGGGCAGAGAATGGAACAGGATTTGAGGATTTGAAAGGTCGCAGGTATGGCCTGTATAAAAAGAGCCAAAGCTGGGGAAAATGACCTTTTATCCCCAGCACCAGCGGGGCCTTGATGAAATTGCCAGACAACGAGACAGCGGTGGCGGAAAAAACCAACCCGCCTGCAACATTGGCGTCGCGGCGCGAGGTCATGGCGACCGCCGGCCTGGTGGGCGCAGTCCTCCTGGCGGCGAACGAACCGGCGCAGGCCCTGGCCGGTGTACCGCTTCGCATGCCGCTGCCACCGCCGGCCCAAGTGCCGCGCGCGGACCTTCTGAATGTGTTCGAGTACGAAACCCAGGCGCGCCTGGTGGCGGGGGCGGCGAAGATGGCCCCAGTTACAGGCAGCGACCTCACCGTCACCGACCGCATCACCCTGCGCCCCCGGATGAATATTCCGACCCGCGACCTGGACCTGACCGCCAGCTTGTTCGGCGACCAGCACTTCACGCCGATCATCGTCGGACCGATGGCCGACCAGAAACGCTTCCACCCCGAAGGTGAGATCGCCACGGCGCGCGGCGCTTCCGCGGCGAAAGCCGCGATGGTGGTGAGCAGCGACACGAGCATGCCCCTGGCGGCGATCGCGCAAGGCCTCACGACGCCCTTGTGGCTGCAGGTCTATGCGAACAGTCCCAAATTGAAAGACGTGCTCGCCGAAGCGCATGCGACCAACGCCAAGGCGGTGATCGTGACCGTGAATGCCGGCCCATCTGCCAATGCGCCCGCGACGCCAGATTCGGCGCACATCGATTGGGCTGCGGTGGACGCCGTCGTCAAAGGCACATCCCTGCCCGTGATCGTAAAGGGCATCACGCACCCACAAGATGCGAAGGAAGCCGTCGCCCGCGGCGCCAAGGGCGTGGTGGTGTCGAACTATCGCGGCGGTAATGCCGCGGCGCTCAAGGGCACGCTGCTGCTGATCGCGCCGGTCGTTCAGGCGGTGGGCGGCCAGGTGCCGGTGCTGGCCGACGGCAGTTTTCGCTACGGAGCCGATATCCTCAAAGCCTTGGCCCTTGGTGCGAAAGGTGTGCTGATCGGGCGCCCCGTCATGTGGGGCCTGGCCGCCTATGGCGCCGATGGCGTGCAAGGTGTTGTCGAATTGCTGCAGACGGACCTTGCCAGAATCATGGCGATGTGCGGCCGGGTAAACCTGGCGGCGGTCAATGACAGCTTGGTGCGGATTCACGCGAGCCTTCCTTCGGTGAAAAACAATGGCTGATATCGAGAAGATGTGGGCGGCGAGCCCTTCGCGGCGCAAGGCGCTGACCCGTCTGGCAGGATTCATGGCAGCTTCGCCGATCGGTGCAGCGGTGGCGCAGCAGGATCCCACCAAGCCCCTCAGCGCGGTTCACCGCATACCGGGCTTGGCGGAGATGCGGACGTCGTTCGACTTCCAGCCCGTGTTCGAGGGCAATCTGCTGCCGTCGGTCTATGAATACACCGCCCATGGCGACGGGTCGGAATTCACCTTGCGGCGAAACCGCCAGGCCTATGACTGGGTCGATATCGTGCCGACGCGCGCGCCCGTCCCGGCATCGCAGGTCGACCTCTCGTCCGAGCTGCTGGGCGTGAAAATGAAATTCCCGATGATTGTGGGGCCGTCATCCGGACAGAACCAAATTCACCCGGAAGGGGAAGTGGGCATGTTCAAAGGCGCCACCGCGGTCGGCATGGTGGATGTCCTGGCAGGGGCCACTGCGGGTACGGCGAAGACGGCTGTAACAACGGTGCAAGGCGGCACCTTGTGGGCGCAGCATTACCCGATCGAAAACCTGGACAGCATGCAGCGTGCGCTGTCAGGCGTGCAGGATGCCGGGGTCACAAACATCGTGGTCACCGTCGATCAGCAGGCTTCGGTTTACGAGCGCACCTTGTTGATCCGCAATCTTGGCGGCCGCGCATCCGGCGGACCAACCGCGGGTGGCGGCAATGCCGCCGCCGCGGCTGCCGCTGCTGCTGCCGCCAAGGCGGCGGCCGGTGGCCCACCAGTGCCCGGTTCGGTGCGCTACCGGGTCAGCGACAGGCGGCTGTGGTACTCGTGGGGATATATCGACGCGCTGCGCAAAGTCGCCAGGAACAAGCTGATCGTCAAAGGCATCCTGGATCCGGAAGACGCCAAGCTGGCGATCGAGCACGGCGCGGACGCGATCGTCGTGTCCAATCATGGCGGGCGCTCGATGGATTATGGTCCCTCGACACTGGAAGTCCTGCCGGAGATCGTGTCTGCCGTGAACGGCCGGATTCCCGTGCTGTTCGACAGCGGCATCCGCCGCGGCGCCGACATCTTCAAGGCGCTTGCCTTGGGCGCCAACGGCGTATGCCTGGGACGGACGGCCCGCTGGGGCCTTGGCGCCTTCGGTGCCGCCGGCGCCCAGCGCGTATTCGAGATTCTGCAAGCCGAACTCTTACAAGTGGCCGCCGCCGCCGGATGCGCCAGCCTGTCGGATATCAACAAGACGATGGTCAAGACCCACTTCGTGTAGCAGGCGGCGGTGCGTCCGCCGCCCATCGCCAAACCCCCGCCAAGGCTCGGCAAACCGCCATAAAGCAGCCCGCGGGCCGGGCCCGTTGACCGTTTATCAACCAAGCCGTGCGAAAACTGGTCCAAAGCACCGACCGGAGGGCGATTTGTCGTCATACATCAAGATCATGGCCTCCACCGTCCGGCTGCTGGCCTATGCCACGGTGCTGCTGACGCTGTTTGCGGCCTTCCATCTGCTCCTCAGCCCATTTTTGTCCGGCAAGGCGCTGGTCGTCACGGCCGTTACGGCCATGCTTGCGATCGCCGTCGCGGCGGTGGCCATCGCCGGAAAACACATCGCCGCGCTTTCGACACGATGGACCGAAGCGGCCGAAAACTGGATGCAGGCCGGCTCCGTCCAGATCGAAAGCCGGATCGAGAGTCTTTCGCCCAAATCCGTGCGCATGGCGGTGGCCGTCACCGCCGGCCTCAGCCTCTTCCTGGAACTGGTGCTGATCCGCTGGGAAGCCGGGCTGTTCGTGGTCTTCGCCCTCTACAAGAACTTCACCCTGCTGTCCTGCTTCTGCGGGTTGGGGATCGGTTATGCCAAGGCGCGCGACAAGCACCTGACCCTGGCGGCCGCGCTGCCGATGATGCTGCTGCTGATCGGCACTTTCAGTTTCCTGCGCTACGGCACCGGCCAGTTCGGCAACGAAATGTTCCAGGTCATTCCGGTGCGCGAAGAAGTCTCGGTCTTTTTCGGCCTGGATCCCAATGCCAGCTTTGGGAGCTTCATCGCCCAATCCCTGCCGGTCTATTGCCTCCTGGTCCTGACCTTCGTGCTCAACGCCCTGGTGCTGCTGCCGGTGGGCCAGTTCTGCGGCCGGCTGATGCAGCGCATGGAACCGCTGGCGAGCTATGGCTACAATCTGGTGGGCAGTGCGGCCGGCGTGTCGCTGCTGTTCCTGCTGAGCTGGATGTGGGCGGGCCCGGCCCTGTGGTTCGGCATCGCGGCGGCGGGGCTTGCCGTCTTCCAGCTATCGTCGCGCGCGGCGCGCAAAATCGCCTTTGGCAGCGCGATCGGCTGCGCCCTGGTGGCCGCCTGGCCGATGCAGCCCATGATCCAGACCATCTATTCGCCCTACCAGACGATCGAGAAGGCGTCGCAGCCGAACGGCCTGATGTCGCTGCTGGTTTCGGGCAGCTATTACCAGAAAGTCTTTGATCTCAGCCCGTCAAACGCCAACCGCGACACCGACCCGAAGCTGCGCAAGGTCGTGGGTTATTACGAGCTTCCCTTCAAGACGGCCCGGTCGCTGCACGAGGTCGCCATCGTCGGCGCCGGCAGCGGCAATGACGTCGCGGCCGCCTTGCGCAACAAGGCCGGCCATGTCGATGCGGTCGAGATCGATCCGGTCATCCGCAACCTGGGGATCGAAAATCATCCCGAGCATCCTTACGAAAATCCGCGCGTCCATTCCATCATCAACGACGCGCGCAATTTCCTGCGCACCACGCAGACGTCTTACGATGCCATCGTCTATGGCGTGCTAGATTCCCATACCGTGGTGTCCCATGGCGCCAACATGCGGGTGGACTCCTTCGTCTATACCAAGGAAGGCCTGCAGGACGCCTTCAACCACATCAAGCCCGGCGGGTTGCTCAGCGTTTCCTTCGCGCTGCAGACCCAGCAGATGGGCGCGAAGATCTTCCGCATCCTCAAGACGCTGCCGGACGCGGGCGCGCCGGTGGCGATCCTGACCGGCTATGACAGCAACAACACCACCACCTTCATGGTGGCCAAGGCGGCTCCTGTGCGCCTGCCGCTGGCCTATATGAAGGATCGCCTGCTGACGGATGTGACGCCGGCCTATCAGGCGGCTTCGGCCCAGGCGCTCGACTTGCCCAGCGATGACTGGCCCTTCTTCTATCTGGAGAAGAAGATGTATCCCCAGACCTACCTGATCCTCTTGGCGCTGGTGCTGGGCGTGGCGTTCCTGATGGTGCGCGCTTTGCTTCCGTCACAGGCCTGGCAGCCTTCGGCGCTAAGCTTCTTCTTCCTGGGCGGCGGCTTCATGCTGGTGGAAACCAAGGCCATCACCGAGCTGGGCCTGTTGTTCGGCAACACCTGGCAGGTGGTGGGTGTCACCATCATCAGCGTGCTGGTGATGGCGTATCTGGCAAACCTGTGCGCCGGCCGCCTGACACAGCGCATGTTGAACGGCGCCTATGTCGGCCTGTTCGCGGTGCTACTGGCCGGCTATGCCGTCGCCGTGCATGGAAGTTCGTGGGCGACAACCCTGCCGCAACAGCTGCTGCTGGTGGGCGTCCTGGTCGGGCCGCTGTTTTTCTCCGGCATGGTGTTCTCGACCCTGCTCAAGGGCAGCAAGAACATATCCGGCGCCATGGCCTACAACCTGATGGGCGCCATGCTGGGCGGCGCGCTGGAATATAATTCCATGCGCTTGGGCTTTTCGTCGCTTTACCTGATCGCGCTGGCGCTATACGGGATGGCCTGGCTGACGATGCAGACCAAGCTGCTGCCGGCGTCCTGGTGGCGGTTTGAGACCGCCGAAGCGGAGGGTGAGATTGCCGAACCCGTGACTGCCATGCAGCCAGCGAATCCGGTCTAGTTTTAATTTCGAAAAGTCGCCCTGCTGCGCGGCCCTTAAATCGCTGACGCGCGGGGCGCTTGTCATTCTGGGCCTCGCATCGCTCAAGTCCCTGCCGGGCGCGATGCTCGGCACCATCATAAGCCGCGCCTCCGCGCGGCTTATGATGGTGGGCGGCACAGGGATCGAACCTGTGACCCCTTCCATGTCAACTCATTAAAACCGAGTTTTACCAAAATTCATCCTGATACTTCGAAATTGATTTGAGGCCCGTTTTAATTGTGTTATTTGCGCGCCACACTGCTATCATCATGCGTGGAAATTCGGGCCAATTCGGTTCATTTGCTTCCGATGCGCTTCCGGACTTCAATAAGGGAGATAGCAATCCGTGAAACACCTCACCAAACGTACCGTCGGCGCAGCAGGGCCAGCTGATAAAGAGTACTTCGTCTGGTGCGGCCTTACACCGGGGTTCGGCGTGCGGATATACCCTTCTGGGAGAAAGATTTTTGTCGCCCAAGTTCGGGTAGGGCGCCAAACACGCCGCCTCCGAATAGGCCCTTATGGGGCCTTTACAGTGGAACAGGCCCGTACATCTGCCCGAGAGATCATCAGAAGCGCTTCCTTGGGCATAGATCCTCAACGACAAAAGCGTGATGCTCGGCAGGCTATAACAGTCGCAGAGCTTTGCGAGATATATATGGAAGCAGCTAAGGCCGGTCTGGTGCTTACGCGGTTCCGCGTCTCAAAACGACAAACTACGGTCGTCATCGATGAAGGTCGTATCACGCGGCATATTAACCCGCTGATCGGGTCAATTCTTGCGCGCGATTTGCTTAAAGGAACCACCTCCTATTGTTCCATTCCCGCCACCAAGAAAAGTTATCTCCTCGTGCGGAAAGCCGTCACGTCACAGTGCGGAAAAGCCCGGTTCCGCTATCCAGCCTCGCGGTATGTCCAAGGTCTAATCTGGTATGGCGGGAAGACCTTTGGCACCCCTAAAGGATAACAAAGTGCGAGGTCTATTGGTCCTAGAATTTGCATCCACGCTCCGCAATCTTGGACGCTCTTAACGAAGCACGATAGGTGGAGCAGGATCATGAGTTCGCATCTCTTTACTACAGAGGAAGCCTCGAAGTACTTGAGCGTGGCTCGCCAGACCCTGGCCGTCTGGCGCCTGAATGGCTGTGGCCCGGACTTTAAGAAGCTCGGACGCAAGGTGGTCTACGAGATCGGAGCGCTGGATAAGTTCGTGAACAGCCGCACTCATCGTTCTACTGCGGAATACAAGTAGAAAACGCTCGGCGCTGCCCAGCGGTAACAGTACCAGACCTGAATTTCCCGCCGTACAGAGCGAAGCCCGCTTTCGCTAATAGGATGACTTTGCCTATGACACTCATCGAACTTGCCAAGGCACTGAACGGGACAATTTCAGGCAACTGGATCAACATCCGGGGCCCTCGACATGGTCCTCAGAAGTCCGGGACATCGAGGGTCTGCCAAGCTACGCACTCGATGGTTTCACCAGGCCGGGTCGGGTAGCTCTTATGACGTTGGCACGGCAGGACCGCCGCCTGGCTGCCTTGTTGGCGCCTTTGCCAACTGCCAATGCTCGAATGGATGCTCTGACCAACCTCCTCTTCGTCGTGGAGGGCGGGGTCTGCACCACTGAGCTGTCCGACCCGCTTTACCTGGAGCTGAAAACCCATTCCCTGGGGTGCTGGGCGGGGTTACCGGGGCCCGCCTTGGCCGAGGGATTAGCAATCATGACCGACGCGATCCCGGCCCTAGGGGCCTTCAACTAGGATTCGGTACGAAGAATCACAAAACTATTGCTCTTGAAATACCGTACCCCTTGAATATCATTTGTCGCGTCATGCCTCTGATCAGCGAAAACTTGACCTGGCGCGAGCGGAAAGCCCTTAGGGCATTCACGGGCCGCGAGATAATCTACATCTTTCATTTGCCGGCATGGATTGGCCGCAAAACGATGGCGTCACTCGTGAAGAAGGAGATCGTCGAGGTGATAGACGAAGAGGCCGGCCCCTACTCTCACAAATACGGTTGGCGATTGCGTCCGAAACCGGACAACGCGACTTAGAGCTCAATTGAGGTTAACGGGCGCGCGCGTGTGAAACCTTCTCACTCGTAAACGTGGCCGGAATAGTGGATGGATCTCCCGCCCCAAGCAGGAACAGCAGCCCCAATATCGCGGCAATGAATCTGACATGCACGAGCGGCAAGTTGAATTGGAGAGGGCGGTAGGGGTTACGGGCTCCAGTCATTCAGCCCGGGTCTTGCCAATGTCTGTTTTGCGCTAGAAGCGGACATGCAGTTCCAAGCCAACCTGGCTCTGTTTTCAAATATTTCGGCTGTCATAGGCAATGGACTTAGCGAAGTGCGGGCGCCCCATTGGCTGTATTCAGTGGGGCGCCCGTCGGTCATTTTGATCAGCCTATGCAGCTATGGTCCAACTACACAAATTTGGTAATAACTAGCGCTGCTGATCACGATAATCGCGATTGTCACGACCATCGCGGTGATCATCATGCCTGTCGTCGTAGCGTCTATCATCGTAATGCTGGTTGTGACGGGCTGCGGTGTAGCCGGCGCGATAACCTTGGCGATAAACATCATCAAACCGAGCACGTATTCCCCGGTCGTCTTGATACTGGTTCTGCGGTCCATTTTGGGCCAGAGCAGGCTGAATAGCCAATTCGCCTATGGAAATGGCTGCTATCATCGCGCCGGCCATCAAAATAAATGGCTTCTTCATGGGAGTCATCGTTGTAGTGACATTCCTAGATTTCTCCGGGGGCAAGCTGCGTCTGACGTTGCAGCCTGACGGCACGCTGTTCGGAATCATCGGGGGCTACCGCGACTGGCGTGACCTCTACAGCCAGAACACCTTCGCCCAGGACGGTGGTCAGCAGGGTATCCTCTGCCCTGTCCGCCTTGGCCTCGGCTTTGTCGGCCTTCCGAGCAGCCTTTGCCTCGGCCTTGTCTTCCCGTACATCGGCCTTGGTGCCTTCCACTTCCTTTGTGGCAGCGGCGGCCAACCGCACCTGTCGTGCCGGCTCAGCCTTTACCGTCCGCTCGGCGGGGTGGGCGCTGGCGATCATCGGCGCCAGCGCAACGCCGCTAAGAAGGGCCGTCGCGAATAAGGCGGTACTCAACTGTATGTTCTTGATCATATGATGCTCCATGATGGTAGTTGAAACCGAGACCGTCCCGGAATGCGCTTTGAACGCTCGCCATTCTGTCGGTCGCTGCATGAACGCAGCCTGACTGTATTCTGTTCCAAATACGGCGGGATGGCTTGCTAGCACGCCGGCGGCGCAACGACCGACTCACGGCGCTAGACGACTGTTTGACGAGCGCGCTGCAACATTGGGGAAAGTTATGCCAATGCCAGGGCACCCGAACATTCTAATTCGTGCACTTATCAGTCACCAGAAAGGCGAGAAGACAGCCTACCAACCAAGGTATTGCGGTAATAGCACTTGGGGTTTGTGGCAGTCCGCATGTCATCAGTGCAGCGCGGCCCGTCTTCTTTGAGCTCATAGCCTTTGGTCATCATGCAGGCTTCAGTCAGTTCACCGACATCAGAGGAATCGAGCGAATGTCCGCGACTTTGTAAAATGGCTTGGGCTTGGCACGAGGCAATCGTTTGCGCTTTAGGCGGTGAGCAGGCGGTTAGGCTCGTGCTCACCCATATTACAATAACGCTAAGAGCTGCTGTGTGTCTCACATGGACAGTCTATTCCAAGCTATCCCTGAGCCACAACGCTGGTGGCCATACTCGCGCGTTATAGGGTTGCCAACAGGGTATGGCCGCCAGGCTGGAAACTCGCCATTGGCCGATTCCGCCTCCGTAAAGCACATTGAAGCCTTTTCCAGAGCGGACTAGTCTTCGACTGATTGGGGGGGCACATGGGAGCGAAAACAGTAGAGCGGAATCGAAAGATTTTCGCCGATTACATTACCGGTACGACGACGCAGCAGCTTGCCCAAACCTATGGACTAGCCCGCCCCACTATTATTGCGATTGTCGGCGTTGAAAGGCACAAGCTCGAAGTGAGCGCCGATGCGTTCTACGAGGGTTTGCGCTCTTCAGGGCTACACCCTTGGATCAAACCGTAACGTTTCCGGGATTGTAGCTTCTGCAGCCGTCCATTCTAAGTCAAGGCCTGCCGTTCTTCGGCGCATTCCCTGAATTCCATCCCGGTTCAGCCGAGTAAGGCTGGATTCTGCCGTAACCGATTTCTGATCTCTGCCGCGCGACAGCTATGGTATAAGCACGAATGAACCCGATGGCCGACACCCTGTGGAAGTTCGCTGCTATTTTGAGCAAAGTTGGCTTGGCCGCCGCCCTGATCGGCGTGTTTGTTGTGGGGTACTGCTTCATTAAGAATCAGATGAAGGAAGACCCTAACGCGAAGGTGCCAGCGACCGATGCGGGCTGGATAGGCACAGGCGCGAAGATTGGCCTCATTCTGCTGTTTTCAGGGATCGCGTTGTCGCTCTTCGTGATTGCTCTTCGGATCATTTATCCGTGGGGCGAATAGCATGAGCGGACGAAAGTTGGAGGCCATCATTCTGATGGTGGCGCTTGCTGGGGCAAGCCGCGTCTGAAATTGGCCACCAAGGCGGCCCAGTTTTGGGGTCCTCGACGGTGTTACGACCCTCGTCACCAGCACCTTGAATGGAAAGTGAAGGGCCGAGTGGTCGAGCTTAGGGGGCGGAACGAGAAGATTCCCACATTGCGCTTCGGAACGAACGCCCCCTCGTGAACGCGAGTTATTGGAAATACCAGTTTCCATCTTCATAACGGCAAGCGCGGCCGTTGCTGCGCATGCGCTGGCCACTCCGGTAAGTGCTTGAAACCCAATCCCGGCAGGGATGATTATATCCGTCGTTATATTCTCGCGTCGGGGTGAAATTCCCGTGATCATTGTCTTGACTGTTGCGCCAGTCATAACGATGTCCTAGCTGCCCCTCTAAGCCACGCGAATATGTAGGCTCGGCGTAGTTGCGGTCGCTGCAATCCACTTGATGAGTAAGGGCAAAGCCGCCAAGCGCGCCGAGCAGCACGCCAGCTATCGTTCCGCCCGTGCGGTTGCCGCGTCCCGCTACCTGGTTCCCAAAAAGTCCACCGGCCGCCGCGCCAATCGCCGCGTTGGTGGCCTGCTGGTTCTGCTGATCACGGCTGCAATTCTGGTCATAACCCGGCTGGTATTGGTCGCTAGTATAGCTACCTTGGTAATTTCGTTGATCACCATTTTGGCGATAGTCGCCACGATTGGAGTCATATTGCCGGTTGTCGCGTCCGCTGTCGTAAGGCGCACCATATCCACCTTGACGCCCGTAATTGGGGTCGGGTTGCGCAAAGGCCAACTGCGGGCCAAATAAAAGCATGCTTAGAATCGCAGAAAGATAACGTCTCATTTTAATCCCACATGGCTCCGGTGCGAAAACGCACTTGTACCTGTTTGGTTCCCTAACGCATGTCTCTCTGATTGCCCCGGCTATCGGATTACAATTCACTGTTGCTTCAAGAAATTGCAAAGCGCTTCATCAGAAGCGGTATTCTCGTCGATCACACTCAGCGCCTGCTCAACATAAGGCTCATTTCCAAAATCCTTAGCGATCTACGTCTGATGAAAGACGGGCAAGAATTGATAAAATCTCGAACCTCCGGTTGAACGCGTGAGGCTGCAAATGTCAGTTGATCATGCGCAACCACGAGCGAAACCCCGCAGCTTTCGCCACGGGGTCTCCGTTTGGGACCAGCGCCTAGGGCTAGAAGCCAAAGCCGATGCTCACTCCCGGGCGGTAGTATCCCCGGTCATCCCAGCGCCGACGTTCTTCCCACCTGCGGTGTTCTTCCCACCGGCGATGTTCCTCCCACCGAGCGCGTTCAGCCCAGCGGTCGTGGTCACCCCACCGGGGGCCATCGTCTCGCCAATCACCGTGCCAGTCGCGGCCGTGGTCGTATCGGTCGTCTCCATAAGAGTTGCCGTAACCGCTATAGCCAGGCTGCGCCGCCGCCGGGGTAATCAACAGGCCACCTCATTTCCGCTCAGTCAGTGCGGTAAGTGGGTGGCCTGCTTTTTAAAGCTGCGCGATCACGCCAATGAATTGCCTCGTCCCACGGCGATAGTCAGGGCGCGGACCGCGCGAAGCGATATTACTGAGAGAAAGTCGGATACAGTTATCCACGTTAATCAGCTTCCAGCCAACTCGCTCACCTTCTGGACCGCAAACCTGCCAGCCGCTTATCAAATGCTCTCCTTGCGGTCCTATCCCAACGCGGTGAACCTCTATGGTGCGAGAAAATTGGCCATGGTCAATCACTAGGCATCTGCGTTGGTCAAGTGCGTCGCAAGCCGTGGAGTGCCAGTCGGTGAGTTTCTTTTCCTCGATCTTCGTCTCAAATATACGACCAGCAGAACCGACCATCGAAAGCAACTCGGAGAGCACCACACTGCTAACGCTGCAATGCCAGTGTTGGAAGCGTGCGCTCTATTTGTATTTCGTGTGCAATAGCGAAGGCGAAGCTCGCTATTCCGCCGCTTCGATCATCGGCGGGGCCAAGAGGCCTGCTGCCCGCCTGCGTTGGACTAATACCTCGCAATCGACGTGCAAGGCCCGGACGTTTTCTGGCGTGAAGTCTCCGACCCTATCGTAGCGATCTAAAACTGCGTGGCGTTCGAACAATTGCGAGTTGCAGATGGGACATTTCCCTTGCTGCTTCTCTAACCGGTCAGCCACCAGCATTCGCCCCCACTGCCTGTACCGCCCCGCTCCCATGGGAGGATGATAGCCGATCCCCCTTAACGCTCGCTAATCACCCTGCGAGCAAATTTCGTTTCAAATTATGAAAGGACCAATGAACCAACATTGACCGCAGCGCCTTCCGGCGTTGCCTCCTCGTGGCCTGCAGCCAGTGGACCGCTGCCGCCGTAAGGCGGACACTGCGCTCCTAGCGGCATAAACTAGAATAGACCCATGACCTACCGTCCCACAGCCATTGAACGCGCTTACATCCTGGCAGCCAGCGGGAGGGTGAATAGCGTGCCTGAGATCAAGCAGGCCCTTCGGTCAGAAGGATACCCAGAAGAGGGCCAGCTTCACGGCCAAATCGTCACGAAGCAGCTTTCCAAACTCATTGCAGATGCGAAGGCCAAGGACCGGAAGTAGCTGGGTGTAGGGCGGTTCTATAAAAAGTCACACTGAAGCCCTATAGACGATACCGGTAGGCGCAACTCTCAATTGGATCACGCGTATCCGTTTGGCAGTAGTCTGTATGGATGCCCCTGATGGACCTCGATTACAAAACGGACGTAGAGCCGCACCTTCAACGAGCCGGGATACTCAGGAAGCTGCGAAACAAGCGGATGCGCGATCTGAAGAGCGCCCGGTTCTGGAGGTTTGCCCTCCCATTCCTTGCGGTGTTTTGGGGTTTGGTCGCGTACGGTATCCACGCGTGCTGACAGCTGATCGTCAGAGACTCCGCGAAGCCCGTACGGCCCCACCCTTGCCAGCCTATGTCCACTACCTGGAAGCTGAGGATGGGTGTGGGTGACACTCGCTGAGCGCTGGCTAGGTGGCCACCTACGGCTCTTGAGGAGAATAGTCGCTTTATCCATTAGCGGAACGGCGGCGGCCATCTGCTCCGAATTGCTGCCTGCTGAGAATGTCCGCTTTGGGTCAGGAACGGTCACTCGCCCCGGGTAAGGCCAATGTCCGCTCTGCGCCAAAAGCGGCCATTCAGGTATTCGCTGATCAACTTGAGCACGTTCGTATGCAGCTGGAACAAAACTACCGCGCCGATGGAGACGGTTGTAGCCGAATTTATTCGGTGGTCTATAGGTCTCATGGCGCGGAAAACCTACGATGTGGAATTCTCAATCATCTGGGATCAGCCCAGAAGGGCATTCAGCATCGAGCGTGGTGGTGTTCCTACCGGACGCTTCTTTGCGGTAAGAGCCAAGGCTGTCGAGGTTGCCACGCAAGCCGCCCAGTTCGAGAATCGCGAAGGTCGGACCGCCGTTATTTACAGCTTGGATACTGACCGCAAGCGGGTTGTGGAGTGGTCTACTTGAAATGAGTGTTGTTGAGCCGGGCGTGCACTGAAGTGTGACCGTGAGTGTGGAATAGAATGGCTGATAAAGGGAAGCGGGACCTCAAGTTCATAATGTTGATTGTCTTCGGGTTGATCGCGGGGATAGCGGTGCTTCTGTATTCAAATGGCTGGCGCCCATAAATACAGCGTCACCGCTAGAGCCTCTGGATAACGGTCGAGATGATTTGGGCTAGGGCCGTGATGATGGCCGCTGCGATGGTGGCTGTTTCCAGCTTCATCGGACGACGGCGTTTCATTCCGCCTACATTCAAGAATGGCTGGCTGAAACTCAAGCGGTGCGGTAGTCATGACGGGGATTTATTTTTGAAACAAACCGTGGGCTTCAACGAAGCGGAGCGTAGGGTGGGAAGTTGCTGATGCTAGCGTCCGCTTTGGGTCAGGACCGGACAAGTCCGCCTGCGAAGCAAGCGGCGCGGCCCCCTGCCAAAACAGGTGAGCCCAGAAAGAGACCGCGCCGTGCCTTCCATTTCGAGGTGCCCCCAGGGTAAGCGGCAGCCCATTGCCCATGTTTACAGTGGAGGTTTTAAGTCATCCATTTCAAAAAACGTTGCATTTTAATGGATATGCGATCCGCGCCGTGCAATGTCCGCTTTTCTCCAAAGCGGTCATTCGTCTCCGATCCTTCCAATGTCCGCTTTGCGCCAAAAGCGGTCATTCAACTTCACTTGGTTGGCCTGACTGGCAACAGTTCCAACAAGGATACGGGAGGGCCAAATAGTTCCGGCTTATCAATAGTCGAACTGATAACTTAGGCCAATATTGCTCCCGTTATCTTCTGCCGCAGTCGCTCCCCGCGTCGCAGCGGCATTGGCGCCGGTGCTAACGGTGGCCTGGGCCTTAAGATTTTTGGTCAGGTCAACCTGTACCTGCGCCTGCGTCCCGCCCGACACACCCTGCCGTGCTCCGACATAGACATTGCGGAACACATGCTTGCCGGCTTCGATGGTGGTGCCGCTGGTGGGACCGCTGCCGCTTCCCACCGATAACCGGTCGAGCCCTAACCCGCCGCGCAATGACGCCATCGGGCTGAAGCCCGATCCGATCCCGGCGATCGAGGCCAGGGCCTGGGCGCCTTCGGCTAGCTGCAGCGGACCGAGCTGCTTTGCGCTTTGCTGGAACAACAGTCGCGCCAGGACTTCATCCTGCGGCAGTTGCGGCGAACTGGACAAGGAGACTTTGGGTAGCGAGGCATAACCGCCCACCGTCAAAGTCGCGGTCACGCCGCCGGACGTTTCGGAGGCTACAAAATCCAGCGCCGGGTCCATCCGGCCGCGAACCCCAGTGCCATCGAAGGTAATCTTGCCAGTGGTGAAGTTCAAAACCTGACCTGCCAGGGTCAGGGTGCCGCGGCGCATATCGAAGCCGCCGCCGATGCGCGGCGCCTGTGCAAGACCGCTGATATCCAGATTTCCGCCCAAATCGGCGTCGATTCCGCGGCCGCGCAGGGTCAAAGGCCCGGCGGAGCGGACCGCCAAGTCCAACGTTACTGATGTGCCATGCTTGGGCGGCAGCAGCGGCGGCTCACCGCGATGACGCACATTCAAGGTTCGTACCTGCGGCGGGAAGGACTGCGGCAGGGTCACTTCGGCTCGCCCAACGGTGATGGCGCCTTTCAGCACCATGTCTTCCTGCAGCTTTCCAGTCAGACGCGCCGAGCCCGACAGTACCGCAGTCAAAAGATCGCTGACGATCGGGCGGGCATTGTCGGCGCGAAGGGTGATATCCAGGGGCATGCCGGGCGACCAGGCGTCCAGCGTCCCGCTGCCGCTGACCGTGCCCGATCCGGCCCGCGCGGACAGCGCCATGATATGGATGCCGCCTTTCTGCGCTTGCAGTTTGGCTTCGATATCGCGCAGGTGAACGCCACGTGCGAAATCCTGGTATTCACCCCCCGTCAGAATGATCGAGCCACGTGGCTTGGGAGCAAGGCGTGTGCCCGCGATGGCCGTATCGATCTGTACCGTGCCGCGTATACGCTGGCCGCCCGCGGCCAACAGCGGATCTAGCAACACCAAATCAGCACTGCCCGCCAGATGCAGGTCGAGCGCACCGCCTGCATCCAGCGGCGCCTCACCGTTTAATGTCAGGCGTGCCGACTTGCCCGCCGTCAGGGTTGCGTTCACCGTAGCTGCCTTGCCATGCAACACCGCGCGTGCGTCCAGATCGGCAACGGCCGCGGCCGTCACCGCATAGACCCGATTGCGAAGATCAAGACCGCGCAAGGTCAAAATGCCCTGCGGCGATGCCAGCGTGCCATTCAGCGCCGCGGTGCCTGACAAAGTGCCACTGGCGGAAAATTGGGGCAGAAAAAGCGAGACGGCTTCTGCCCGTATACTCTGCGCGGAGATGGCGATGTCCAGCTTGGGCGTGATACGCCCCGACAGGGTGACGGTGCCGCCCGCGACGGCGAGTTTCAGGCCGTCGACGCTGAGCCCATCGGCAAATTTAATCCTGCCAGGCGCGGCCGCGGTAAGACTTTCCCCGCGCCAGTTCGCTCTCATCTGGCGCAGCGCCAAAGTCCGGCCTGGAAAATCCAGCATGAAGTCCGCTGAAAGATCGGCCGGCGCACCATGCGGATCAGCCAACCTGAAACTGGCCTGCAGCGCCAGCGCACCCAGTGGCCCCCTTATTTTGCCACGGCCTTCACCGGTCCAGCCCTGGGCGGAAAACTGTGACGTTTGCATCGTCAGCGACAGTGTTGGACGAGCAAATGGGTCGGCAATTTCACCATCGATCGTGGCCAGTCCCAGCACCAGACCAGCTAGGTCAATGTCGTTGGCGCGGCCGTTTAGTAAGAGCGCGGTCTTGCCGCCAGGCGCCGTCAGTTGGGCCGCCAGGTGAAGCGCGCCCTTGGCCGAGAGGCCGGTGAAGGACGACATATCATTGAGCGTTTTTAGATCGAGCGTGCCATGGCCCGTCATCACGCCCTGGGCGGGCAGCGCCACCGTTGCGCGCAGTGCCAGCGATTTCCAGTCACCGGCGATTTTGACGGCGCGGCCCGAGCCCTTGCCCGAAAGGGTGGCGTCCAGCGTGGCGGGGGCCTTGTTGAGCCGACCACGCGCCTTGAATGTCGCGGATTCCGCTTTCGGCAGGCCGGTGGCACGAAGGCTAATGTCCCAATGCTCGCGCGCCAGGCCCGGGCCGGCCACATCCGCACTGCCCGACACCATGACCAGCGCCTTGGCGGCCGGCCCGGTCACCCGTCCCGAAAGGGCGGCTTGCCCGCTCAGCGCCGACGTCAACCGCGAAAGATCCTTCAACGTCAGCGAGCCGTTGAAATTCGACCGGCCCCCGCGCAGCTCGCCGGCGACGCGCGAAGCCAGTCCCGCGCCATCTAGCGTCAACTGCGATGTCTCGATGTCGCCTCCCGACAATACCGCATGGGCGTTCACGGTGGCATGGCCGAGCAGGCGCGCGGCCATCGCTCCGCCGCTGGCCTTGATCTCGCCCCTGAGCGTCACCGTGCTTTTCCCGCTCTCGAATGCCGCCTCGACCGCCGCCGATGCCGCGCCCGCAATGTCGCCACCCAAAAGCGGACCAAACGGCGTCAAGGATGGAACAGTCAATCGCGCCTGAACATCCCGGGTACCTCGCAAATGGGCGGTCCCCTCCAGCCCCGCCAGCGTATGGTGCAGCGAAAAACGCAACGGCTGGCGCGGCGCTGAAAGATCGACAGTGAGGTTCACAAGGGCCGGGGTGCGCGCTAACAGGTCAGGCGCACCGCCGGGGGTGCGCAGACCTTCCAGCCTAGCCGTGGCATTGACCCGCCCTCCCCCGCCGGTGATGTCGGCGACCAGCGCCGCGGCGCGATATCCGCCGGCGTCGAAATCGACAATTCGCACATCCGCCTGCACATCGGGTGTATCAAATCCGCCGATGAAACGGCCCTTGGCCGCCAGTGAGGTCCAACCCAGAGTTGCGTTCAGCCGCGTCGCCGGCGCGTTCGCGTCAAATGCAATATCGGCGCGGCGATCCGCCAGTGACAGCATACCTCGGCCTTGCGCGGAAAGTTTTCCCGCCGTCAACGTCAAAGACAATGCGTTGGCGACACCGCCGCCCGATGCCGTGGCATCGAGATTGACCGGGGAGAGGCCCGGCAGACCTATTAAACGTCCCAGCAGGCCATCGGCGCCTTCGCGCGCCGTCAACCTGCCATTGGCGACATCGCTCACGATCCCGCCTTGTGCGAGATACTTGTCGGCGCTTTGCGCGCGGACAACCGCCATATTGACGCGAAGATCGTGGCGCGAAACATAATGCAACGATCCATGCGCGGCCAAGCTTGCGGAATGGCCCACCAGCGTCGGACCCAACACGATGTCCGGCAGCGACAAAGCGTCGATGTCAATGCGGGGCGCGGAGCCGGATGCGGTTTCGCGCGCCTGTGGCCGGCGCAACAGCGCAATCCTTTCCGCCGACAGGCTTTGGATGGCAATGTGATCCCACAACGCCGGCAACGCGTTCCAGTCCAGCAAGACATGGTCTGCTTGGAGCCACACGCCTCCCGGGTCGCGCAGTTCGATGCGCCCGGCCCGAAGATGGCTGGGCAGCGCGCCATCTAGCCCGGTGATCACGACCTCGCCGCTCGTCGCTCTGCTCACCATCCATTCTATTGCAGAATGGCCTGGCGCGGTGCGCATCAACCCCAACAGCACAAGCGCGAACAAGCCTAACGCGCCTGCCAGCCAAGGGGCGGTTTTTTTCAATATGCTCGATATGCGCGCCGCGGCCATCAAAATGCCTGTCCCAGTCCGATATAGAGCTCAAACTTGTCGCCGCCACGCACGGGTGTCAGCGGCACCGCAACGTCGACCCGTATCACCCCGATGGAGGTGTAATAGCGGCCGCCCAGTCCGGCGCCCACACGAACCGCCCCGCTGAACGGCAGCCCGCTGGCGCTGGCCTGGCCAGCATCCACAAAGCCGGCCGCGCCCCAATCCTCCCCGATGCGCTGACGAAATTCGGCGGTCGCGGCATCCACCGACTTGGCGCCGACTGGATTGCCATCGGCGAATTGCGGGCCGATGGACTGGTAGGCATAGCCCCGCACCGTCGCACTGCCACCGGCATAGAGACGTTGGTCGGGCGGCACTTGCAGATTTGTTCCGCCCAGGATGCTTCCCGCCAAAGCCCGCAGCGCCACCACGGAGCGGCCGTCCGTGCCAAAGTCGAAATAGGTCGAGCCGGAAGCCTGCAACACCCCGAATGTCAGGCTGCCGGCGCCAAAGGACTGGGTCGGCGTCACCGCCAGCGACAGACGCGCGCCACTGGTCGGATCGCTGAGGATGTCGCTGACGCCCGTGCTGTCGTAATTAACGGTGACGGGCACGCCGGCCAGCTGGTAAAGCCTGGTGGTTCCCTGCTGCGCGACCTGATCATAGGTTAGCGACACACCGATACCCCCGCTCCACTGCGCAGAAAATTTGCGCCGCACATAAGCCGCCAGGGTTTCCGCCGTCTGGTCATAGGCCTCCAGCTGCTGCTTGACCCCTGACAGGTCGAACTCCAGCGTCTGGTTCGGCTTCAGGAACAGAGGCTTGATGAACTGGGCTGCCAGACTGTAGCCCAGCCCAGCCGAAGCGGTGCCAAGCCCGGTTCCCGACGCCTTCAGGTTGAGCTGCTCGGCATTGCCGAGCAGATTGTGGTGCGACCAGCCGGCGGACAGGCTGACGCCCAAGTCCGTCGAATAGGTGCCCGAAAGGGAAACAGTGTGCCGGGCACGTTCTGCAACGTCGAAGGTCAGCGCAAGCCGGCCGTCCGGCGAGGGCTCATGCGCGGCTTCCACCGACACGCCCGAAAAGACACCCAGAGCCGCAAGGGACTGACGCGCCTCCTCGATGCGGCTGGGCCGGTAGCGTTCGCCCGGCTTGATGGTCAGCGCCTTTTGCGCGAAGGATTTTGCGACATCCTTCAAACCCTTGAAATGGATTTGCCCGATGGTGGCGCGCTGGCCCGCATTCACTTGATAAGTGACATTGATCAAGTGCTGCTCGTCATCGGCGAGCGCGATGGGAGGCGCAACATTGGCGAAGGCATAGCCATCTTCCTGTAAGGCGGCGACCATTTTCGCGCCCGCATCCAGCACGGCGGCTGCAACGGCCGGATCTCCGCTGCGAATCTTGAGAACGCTGCGGCCGGCTTGCGGCACATCGCCGTCCAAGGTCACGGTTCCCAGATGGTAGAGCGGCCCTTTTTCGACGACAACATGGACCGACACAGCGCCAGCTTTCCCGTCGAGAACCGCCAAAAGTCCTGAATCCGCCAGCGCCAGGCCTTCGATCGTGATAGCAATCTTATTTTGGTAGTAACCGAAACTGTCTAACGCCGTCTGGAAGCGCGGGATGTCAGCGCGCGCGCGCTCAATCAGCCCGAAGGGCGGCACAGGTGCCGATTTGCGAAGATCGGCCAATTGCGAACTGGCGCTGAGAATCGAATTCAGGGCCGTGTCCCCTGTATCGTCGATCCTGATGGTGTAGGGCTGGGGGTCGATTGCAAAGGCGTACCGCAACGGTCCAATCAAAAATAGAAAAGACAGTGTCAGGATTGCAGGGCCAGAGCGGTTTTTAGTGGGAACGACGATTTATCTCCATGCAATCGATCATGCCATTCAGGCGTGGGCTCACCAAAAGCAATCTGTTGGCGGAAGACTAACGGCCCCCAAGGTGTAGCACACTATTTTTGTCCCGCGCATCGCTGCTGGCGCGTTCCGCACTGGCATTGCTGAGTGTGCCGACGTGGTGTCTTGTGACGGATCGAATGTCGTTTTCAAGCGTATCTCTCTAGGCAGGGTATTGTGACACATTCCGGTTCCGGGATGACGGAGCAGCCGGTTCGCAGCGTAAGCAACGGCTGGAAATGTCCGCGTTGGGTTAAAAGCGGTCATTCAGTCCTGGTCGGTTCAATGTCCGCTTTGCGCCAAAAGCGGACATTGAAGAGGAGCTAACTACCAGCGCGTTATAGGCCGGCGAAGTTCTAAGCGAGCTACTTCCTGTTATCTAGTCGTGCCGCCAAGTGGCGAAACGAAGTGAAGCCCGGTGACTTCATCACCGGGCTTCAGTTACTCAATCAGAATAGGCTGCGCTAAACCTAACGCCGGTCGTAATTTCCCGAATATCCCCCGTCACGATTGTCGCGATTTTCACGCCGTGCAGCACGCATGTCCTCGCGCAACTGACCCAATTGATACTCGATGTCCTGCGCATCAAACCTTCCGCGTCGCTCCTGCGCATCCGCGCGGTACCGAATCTGTTGGAGCCGCTGCGAAAAACGACGGGCTTCGGAAGAGGTGAGCGAACCACGCTCCCGAGCGCGATTAATGGATTCCCAAATATGCCGATAGTCAGCGCTAAAGTCCTCGTGGGATTCGACGCCCCAATAGTCGTTTTCGTCGGGTGCTACATCATAACCCGGGCCATAATAACTGACGGTAGGACCGTTATAACCACGGCGGTCATAGCCTTCGTTGCTTCCTCTTCCGTAATCGCCCCTTTGGCAATCTTGTGATCGAGATATCGCGTTGCCCGCCAACCCGCCGATCACGGCACCTGCAACCGCCCCACCTGCGTTGTTGGTAGCTACCCCGCCGATGGCGGCTCCGCCTGCCGCTCCCAACACGGTCCCGGTTGTGTGGTCACGCCCGCTGCAATCGTCTGCGTATGCTGCAGTTGCACTCAAAAGGCCGAATAGGCACGCAATTGCCGAAGTACGACGCATCTTCATGGGAAATCTCCAAGTTGACAGCGGTAAAACGCATTGGCTTCGGCGAAGTTCCACAAGGATGATGTGCGTTTCCGGATAGGTTCCCACATCATTCCAGGTAGTAAACAGTACGGGCCAGTTGTCTCAAACAGCCGTGGGGCTTGGCGGAGAGGGATGGCGCTTTAGGAGTGCGATGCGCGCCCGGAGTGGGCAGGGCGTTTCGATATAATCTTGCTAGGGGCGGGTAGTAGGGCGTTGGAGAGACGTTTTCCCGACGGTTCTGATCCTGCGCGAGGGCGCGGCTCTCCTTGAGATGGTAGCGCTGACCGCCCTGTTCGATTTGCGGGAAAGCTCGTGGCCAAGTATTTCGTGATGGTCCCGAACTCCGCTTCCGACGCCTGAGCGCCGTTGTTTGCCATCTGGTCAACCAGTGCCTTCCAACCTTCCGGGTCCAAGTTTTGCTGGGCAGCCAGTTCCGGGGAATGGCACTGAGCGCATACCAGTACCATCACGTCACGTCCCTGGCCCTTAGGAAGGGCAGCGTAATCTTCCGCCGCTACGGACTGCAACGAAAGGATAATGAGGGAAAGAGTGGCAACTGTACGCACCGTTTGTGTCTCCATCGTTGGCCCAAACATATCTAGGGTTTATGAAACCTGTGGCGCCGTAAGCAGCCTGTGTAAATGCGCTGCCGGTTTTCACCGGCAGGGCATTTACCAAAGCAGCGGTTAGAATCCAAAATACAGACTTGTGCCACCGTAACCGCGGTCGTTCCACCGATACTGGTCTTCCCATCGACGCCGTTCTTCCCAGCGGCGATGGCGTTCCCAACGCTCGCGTTCCGCCCAGCGGTCACGGTAATCCCAACCATGATCTCGGCCTCGCCAGCCGTCATAGTAACCACCGTATCCATATCCACCGTAAGGCTGGGCCGCCGCGGACCCTATCGCTGCCATGGAAATCGCGGCGAGCGCCGCGCCAATTATGAGAACTTTACGCATGCTGTGCTCCACGTCCCGGTCCGCTATTGGACCGTAACTACAGCGTGGTCCTACCCAACTGAATGGCATCTGAACGGATTGGGGCGGGATGGTGGCAACGACCAAGCGAACGCCCCCCTTTTGACCAGCCACGCGCTCTGCCGAGCCAATACGGAAATTCAATGCCACGCTTAAACAAGCGAAAAAATTCTCGTGCCGAAACACAAAAGCCCGGGGCCTTTCGGCTCCCGGGCTTTCGGCGCGCGAAGCGCGCGAGTGATATTGTCAAATGAAGAGGCTAGAAGGTAATCCAGACGCCATTGCGCCAATACCCTCGACCCTCGTGATAATCGCGCCAATGGTCGGCGTCCCAGTGCCTGTGAAAGTACCAGTCGTCGGGATGCCAAGCATATCGGCCTTGCGGATAATGATATCGGGCTTCCGTATGCCAACACCTATCACCATCGCGGTCGCACACAACATAGGCTGATGCCGGTGACGCGAACACCCCGGCGGCACTGGCCAGCAACGCGGCTGTGAGGAGAATCTTTCTCATTTTAAGCTCCATTAAGTCCCTCCAAGGCCTGAACGCCCGAGGTAGCAAAATCGTTGCGCCAATTTTCGTTTTTTGCATGCCGTCGCAAGACCGCGGCCAAGATTTAGCGGGCTACTATGTTCTCAGGGAAAGCTGTCTAAGATTGCCGCAGGGCGCGGTAAAAGGGATCCGGGCTGACTTCCCGCCGGTGCCTCTCACCTGTCAAAACAGAACCGATGGATGCCACCGACAGTCCATAATCTTTGCTCAACTGCTCGATGGTTCGCCCCGCTTCATAAGCGGCAAGCATCTCCCGGTTTCGCTCTGCTTTATTGGCCATTGGCGGCTCGATGAAAGGTTCGGGACATGTCGACCAATTCCTCCTAGCGGCTATATCGAGCACCGCAGCGCACCGAAGCCAAGATTTATAGCAAGGCAGCTATGGCTCGGAGGCCTTTGGAAGCTGTTTATGTCCCAATGACGTGGCCGACCTCTGTGAACGCGCAGTACTACCACTATCGCCCAAGACCAACCATGGTCATTTACCCGCTAAGCCTCCGAACCCGGTGGCCACCAATTCGGTGGGGCTCTAGCCACCGGCAAGTCGTCATGATGTATAGGCGGCATGGTCGCTCGCAGTACGCTGTTTCATACCGCCTATCTCATCACCATCATAATTAAGGGCCTGTTTGGGTTGCTGGAATTCTGCGGCGGGGCGATGATCGCCATCTTTGGGCCACAGCAGTTGCACGGCCTCGTCCTGCGAGTTATCGACCCACAGCTTTATCAAAGGGGATCCACACTGCCCAACTTGCGCAGCACGGTGCCGCGGCGCTGGCCCATACGCAGGGTAATTTCGTGATCTTCTATCTTTTTGTACACGGCACGCTCAAGATGACGATCACTGCAGTACTGCTGCGCGGCAAAGGCCGTTGGATATTTCCGGTCGCGATTGCAATCCTGTTGGGCTTCATCGCCTTTTTTGGCTTTGATTTGTCCAAGCAATGGTCAATCTGGGTTTTGGGGCTGGCGCTATTCGATACCCTGACCTTGGCACTGGTGGCCAACGAATGGCACTCTTGGTCGAAGGGCTAATGTGGCGCGCGGCAAAGTCCGCTTTGGCTCAAAAGCGGCCATTCAGCCCCGGCCAGGCCAATGTCCGCTTTGCGCCAAAAGCGGACATTCAGCGTACCAGTTCTGCGCAGTCTGACTTGTGTCTTCAATGCGCATCGCGCGAGTGCGCACCCTGATTCCTCGTGGGACCGCGGATAATCCGTCGAATGTACATGCTCGACGGAATAATTACGTGTCCCCCTTCACCCGCCCTGCGCCTCCCGCAGTTTAGCCGGGCGGCAACTTATGAGGCGCACACCATTGGGGGCGCGCTCAGTACGACAAATCCAAGCCTCTGGCTCTTACTGGATGTCGTCGTCGTCCGCGCGGGCCACCGCGGTGGCGGCGCCGGTATTCTTGACCTGCTTTTCTGGCTCGAGCCTGGGCGCAGGCATGATAACATTGCCCTTCTCGTCCAGCTTGCCGGGAGCGTCGAGATTTTTCAGGAAGAAATCCTTGCTGGGAAGGTCGTGAATGGTCCGTTCCATGGCGGGGAACTGACCTTCACCGGTCCCCAGCGGGACGGCCTGCACGATGCGGGTCGAGACCGCTTTTAACATGGTAGCCTTCACCATTTCAAAACCGCGCGTGCGGCGGTTGTCGGCCTCGGTCCGGCGCACCACCGCGGGCCTCGGGGGGTCCACGACGTGGGCCGGCACCGCCTTGATGCGGTAAGCCATGGAAATGCCGGTGTACTTGCCCGTCCGGGGATCCGGAATCCCATCGGCATTGCGCTTGAGTGCGTAGTATAAGCCTACGGCATCCTCATGATCGCGAATGCCCTGCTCCGCGCCTGTCTGGGCGAACGTGTTTTCTGCCAGGAGGTCAAGCCAGTTGCGATAACCACCAACGAACCCAGAGGCAGCGCGACCGTCCGCATCAATCTTCAAGCGCAGCCTGCCCTTGTGAAAGTCGGCATCGCCCATCTGGTCCGGGAACCAACCGATGCGAGGCGCGTGCAGCCGGTCCACCTGCTCGGTTTCCACCGAGCCGTCGACTATCTTGGCCTTCAGCTTTGTGTACTGCTCACCTTTAACGATGCGATAGGAATAATCCGCCGCGACATTGGCGCGTGCGTCGCGCACGATTTTGTCGGGCGAATACCCGATTTCAACCACCGCGTCGTCGTCGTTCATCGGATTCTCGGTGCCGCTGATGCGAATAACAACCGTGTAAAGGCCTTCTTGCATCTGAGTGTTCTCGCGCAAATCAAGCGTGCCCGTCGCGGGGTTGCGGAACGGCGCATCACAGCCCCAGGCGCGGTAAAGCGCATTATCAATACCGCGCTCACCGTCGGGGTTGATGAAGCCGCCCGTCTTGCTGTTGCCGTCCAGGTCTAGCCCATCGGAGATCCTGCTCACAACCTGCGGCTGCCCGGGATCTTGAGCTGCGAAAGGGTTGATGTACGTCTCGATTCCCTTTCGCCAACCGCGATAGGACACTGCGCGGCCCCAGACGTAGAAGCGGACATAGGTCGGCAACCGGGCCTGTTCGATTCCCGGCGGCGCGACGATGTAGTCGATCTCTTCCTTGGTGCGCCACGGCTGACGTTCTAGTGCCTTGCGCATTTCGCCTTCGTCGTTGAAATGAACTGAACTGCCCCGCGCGCAATCAGCGGCGGGTGCGGTTTCGGCAATGCCGGCGCGCCCGCCATACCGGAAGGCAAAACCATACTCACGAACAACAAATCCGCGCGTCCAAGGCGCGGCCAATGCCAGTTGCGGCGAAAGGACGGCGACCACCGCTGCTGCGAGCGCCGACCTGAGGAAGTATTTCTGCAAGATCATAGCTGCTTCCGTGAGGGGGTTAGGCAAGCAGTTCCGTGTAAGCGCTTTTGGTTTCCATTGAGCCCTTGCCCCAGCCGTCGATGGATATGCCCAGCGCTTTTTGCACCGTCAATCCCACGCGGGACACCGGATTGCCGCCGCCGGCGATGTGATAGCCCGTCTTCATTCGGCCACTGGCATTGCCCGCCAGCATGATCGGGATGCCGTCCACGGCGTGGATCTTGGCGTAGGACTGATCGCTGTAAGCCATCACAAGGCTGTGATCGAGCAGCGTGCCATCGCCTTCCGGGATGGCATCCATTTCATGCAGCACGCTGGCAAGTAGCTCCATACTGTAGATGTTGTACTTGGCGACGTGCGGTTGGTAGCCCAGCACCGGGTCAATCGCTTCCATGTGGGTCGTCACGTGATAGCCCAACGGATCGCCGGGCACGAAGATATTCGAGCCCGGTTCGGAAATCGCAAGGTTGAAGACGCGGGTCTGGTCAGTCGCCATCGCCAGTGCGCCAAGCTTGGCCATCAGTGGCGTGACGATGCGTACGTTTGGCAGCGCATAGTTCACTGGCATTTCGCCGGGAGTGGGGGGGATCGCCACCTTGGCGACGACTTCCGGGCGCTTCAACTCGGCTGCCATCTGCCCCTCAGCTTCACGCACCGAAGTGAAATACTGGTCCATGCGGGTTTTGTCGCCGGAGCCCAAGTTCTGCATAAAATCCTTGCGTTCCTCGGAGACGGCGGACAGCACGCTCTGCTGCAGCATCACCTGCGGATCGGGCTTCCAGTTCCCACTGGACGGATCCTGAAAGCCGGGCCCGAACAGCCGGGTATAAAGCGACAAGGGCGTCGGCTCGGCCGGAAGAGTGTTGGCGCCGCCTAAGCTGGAATAGCTGTGCTTAGGGTCGCCGGATGCGGCGGCGGCGACTGACTTGTAGCGGGTGCCGCGGCCAATCACGTCCGCGATGGTCTGGTCGATGGTTTTGGAATCGAACTGCGAGGCTTTGGTGGGCGCGATGCCAGTCACGATGGCGGCATTGCCTGACCAGTGCTGAAAGTTGGGATTGTCGTCCACCATCACACGCATGCCCGAGAAAACGTTCATTTTCTTCTTGTACGGCTCTAGTGGCTTGAGCTGACTTGTAGTCTCGTAATCCAGGCCCGCCTTTTCGGGTACCCACAGCGACGTCGTTAGTCCAAGACCGTAGAAGAATGTGCTGAAGCGCGTTGGAATGCGCTGCCCCGTCGCTGCCAAGGCCTGGCCGTTGCTGGTCAGGAAACAGTCTAGGAAGGGCACAGCCATCACAGCTGTGGACCCTTGGAACAGGCCGCGTAGAATAGTTCTGCGCTGGAGCTTCATGTGTGGTTCCTGACTTTAATTCGATGCATGCTTGGTTAGACCAACGGAGGCTTCCTCGACTGGCGCGGGCGCAGCATAAAATTCGGGGCTTATTCCTATGCCCCTGATCAGTGCACGCAGACGAAAACCGGAGTCGATAAAGCTTTTGTACGCGACCCTGAATTGATCCGGCTTGACCTCTTCGACATCCATGCCGCGGCCATAGGCGTAGAGCTTACGCGCCACACAGGCGGGGAATTTGGCATTATCGTGCAGATACTGGCCCAAGCCCACGCCATCCGCGAACGTTTTGCCGCGCAGCGACGCCGTCACATCAATCAGCTGCCCATTCTCATACAGGCGCCGGCCGCCGATGGTGTCGAAGCCTTCCAGCGACAGGCCGATAGGGTCGCTGTGGGTATGGCATGAGGCGCAAGTCGGCGTCGTGGCATGGGCCATTAATCGTTCCCGCACAGTCTTCATCGGCCCGGCGGTGTTGTTGACTGCGGAAAAGTCCACATTGGCCGGGGGCGCGGGGGTCGGCTCGCATAGGAAGATGTCCATCAGCGCCACGCCGCGCTTGGTGGGTGAGCTCTGACCGGGATGGGAAAACATCGACAGCATGGCCACTTGGGTATTGATGCCGCTGCGCCCGGAGCTTTTGGGAAATTCATATGGCACCCAGTCGCCGTCGAAGGTAAAATCTACGTCGTAAATCGCCGCTAGGCTGCGGTTGATGTAGGTCTTACGCGTGGTCATCAGGTCCCGCAGGTCGCCGTTGTCTTTCAGCGTCAAACCGATCACGCTGCGCAACGTTTCTTCCTTGGCAGACGGCGCCATTGCCCCCCCCCACTTGGGGTAGAGCAGCGCATCCTTAGAAACGGTGTCGAACGTGTCCAGCATCAGCATGTCGTTGAAGAACGCGCGCATGCCCGCTTCCAACCGGGGCGCTGCCAGCAGGCGGTTAACCTGCTTTTCCAAGCCCGCTGGCGTGTTCAGCTCGCCGTTTTTGGCGGATTCCAAAAGCTCGGCATCCGGCGTGGAATCCCACAACAAATAACTGAGACGCGTGGCACGGCTATAAGGTTCCAGTGTGAGGCCGTCGCCCTCTTTCAACGCCAGTTCCTTACGGAATAGGAAGTTCGGCGACTGGATTAATTGGGCCAAGCCAAAATGTAACCCGTTATAAAAGGCGCCGGTGGACTTTGTCATAGTCCGGGCCAGGGTCACTCGGGCCTTCAACTCGCTCTCGGTAAGCGGCCGGCGGAATAGCAGCAAGCCATAATGGCTGAGAAATTCATGAGCGCAGGCATCGTCCGGTGCCTTGGCGTCGATGGGTTTGCAGGACACCGCCTTGCCGCGGTGCTTCTCGTCCGTCACTTGCACCGCAATGCTGTCTGCCATCTTGGAAAAGGACTCGAAGCCGGCCGGCGTCACCGAAAGAATGGCAGAGCTGGTGGCTTCTAGCCCGCCCATGCGGACCTGCGGTTCGAACATACCCGAAACGTTTATCTCCTTGCCGAAGATGTCCGCGATGGAGTTACGGTATTCCTGCTCAGTAAGGCGGCGCAGGCCCACAACCTGGTTAATGCCAGCCGCCCGGACCGCAACGCCGGTGTTACCGCAGATCAGGAAGACGGCAATAGCCAGTATGGGCAATCTGCGCACGAGTTCTCCCAATGCATTTATCGCCGGTTCTGTGCCGGCCATACCCGCGATATTGGCCCGACTCACTGGCCCACGCAATCCTTGATTAACATGTGAGAGGGTGTATCAATAATCGGTAGATGGCCCAAGAACGGCCACAATGCGAGGCGTTCGCGCGCCTATAAGCAGATAACGGGGGGATCTTATGATTATTAGGACTACAACCACAAAAGCGCCTGGCCATTGTAAACATCCCACCCTCACCATCATCAGCACCGCGGCGCTGATGGCCAGCTTCGCGCCGGCCCTGATCGGCACGGCCAAGGCGCAGGACACCGAAGCCGTCACGGTTTCCGCGTCGCGCGTTATCCGCGACGGGTTCCAAGCGCCGACGCCGACGACCGTTATCGGTTCCGACGACATTGCCGCCCAGGCGCAGCCCAATATCTACGCGGCCGTAGCCCAATTGCCATCGTTGATGGGCAGCCAGAGCACTGCGACCGGCACCGGCGGAACGGGCGGCGGCACCAACGGCCTTTCGTCCTTCGCGATGCGCGGCCTGGGTACCACCAGAACGCTAACGCTCTTTGATGGCCAGAGAATTGTTCCGTCGAACGTCACGGGCGTCCAGGATGTGAGCTCGCTGCCGCAACTGCTCGTTCAACGGGTTGATGTGGTTACGGGAGGCGCGTCGGCCTCTTGGGGCTCCGATGCAATAACCGGCGTGGTAAATTTCATCACCGACAAGAAATTCGTCGGATTAAAGGGCAATCTTCAGGGCGGCATCTCGACCTATGGCGACAACGAGAACGCCCTGTTTCAGATGGCCGCCGGCACGACCTTCCTGAACGGCCGCGGCCAGATCCAGGTCTCGGGCGAATATGACTATGAAGCGGGCGTTGGCGCCGGCCAATACGGCGTGGCCCGCGGACCCGGTGGCCGCAAATGGTTCTCCTCGACGGGCCAGCTTCGATACAGCATCGCCGCCACGCCGGCAGGACTTCCGCAATACACCGTCGCGCAGAACGTCCAGCCATACCTGCAGGGCAAATATGGGATCATCACCACCGGTCCATTGCAGGGCACCGCCTTTGGCGACGGCGGCGCGCCATTCCCGTTCCAGTACGGCGTTGGGCCGAATGGCCTGCAGGGCGTTCCCAGCAGGGCCACGACCGGCGGTGCCGTGACCAATTGCCTTGCGCCATTCTGCATCGGGGGTGACACCAGCGGCGTCTTTGGTGGCGGCATCACCGACATCAGTCCCCTGAGCCGCGTTAACCTCTATTCCCGCGTCGGCTTTGACCTAACGGACAACGTCCACCTGTTCGCAACGGTCAACTTCGGCGACGCGAAGACATCAAACCGCTCGGTGCGCAACATCCCGATCTTCGGCGGTCTCAATATCCAGTGCGGCAATGCGGCCGGTGGCGGAAACGCATACTTGCCCGCCTCGATCAACCAAGCCTGCGTAAACAACAATATCACCACTTTCCAGATCGGCACTGACAATGGCGCGGTCGACGATGGCGCCACGATCAAAACAGCGCGTACGATGCGCCGTTTCGTGGGCGGCGCAGACGGCAACTTCAACCTGATCGGCACGGACTGGACCTGGAATACCTATTTCGAACACGGTGAAGTGGATTCCACCATCCGGGTCCGTACCTTCCTCAATCCCTACTTCAATGCCGCTGTCGATGCGGTGGCCGGTCCGAACGGCACCATCGTCTGCCGTTCCACCGTCGCCCGCGCCGAGGGCTGCGTGCCTTACAACGTCTTCGGCAATGTGCCGGTGGCCCAGTCGACCACCGACTGGCTGTATGGCGGCAAATACGGCGCCGCCGGCGGCACGTTGCAGGATACCCAGCTTCAGGAAGACGCATTCAGCATTGACCTGAACGGCGCGCCCTTCTCCACCTGGGCCGGCCCGGTTTCGGTCGCGGTGGGCTTCGAGCATCGCGTTGAACAATATACCGTCACCGGCGATCCTGTCTCCACTGGCGGTCCCGGTTGCAACGACCCGCTCCTCAACTGCGTGTCTGGCGGAAACTGGTTCAACGGCAACTTCTTTAGTGGTGCGGGCCGCTACGACGTGAATGAGGGCTTCTTGGAAACGGTCGTTCCGCTCCTGAAGGATGCCAGCTGGGGAGACATTGACCTGAACCTAGCCGGCCGCCATGCCCAGTACAGCACGTCCGGTTCGGCCAACACCTGGAAGGTGGGTGTGACTTGGCAGACGCCGATCGACGGCGTCCGCCTGCGCGCCCTGCAATCCCGCGACATTCGCGCGCCCAATCTCAGCGAGCTGTTCGCGGCCCAGACAGTCACGACCGGTACGGTCATCAACTCTTTCACGCAGGCGCCCTTCCAGATCCAGAATATCAGCAGAGGCAACACGGCGCTGAAACCGGAAAGATCGCAGACCACTGAAGTCGGCATCGTGTACCAGCCTTCCTGGTTCTCGGGCTTCAGCGCGTCGGTCGATTACTATCGCATCGCACTGAAGGGCCAGATTAGTAGCTTCGCCGCGCAACAGAGCTTCGATCTTTGCTTCCAGGGCACGAGCACCGCCTGCGCCGCGATCATCACTAGCCCGCCGAACGGCAACCTTGCCTCTACGTCAACCGTCGTAACCCAGGCGATTTCGACCGCCTTCAACTTGGCCTCCACGGTCACCGACGGTTTCGACATGGAAGCGAGCTACCGCTTCACGCTGGACGACCTGGGTCTTCCCGGCAACTTCACGCTGCGGATGCTGGCCACCCATGTGAGTTCGTTCAAGACGACGTCCGGCGTTCTGGGCACCTTCCCGCAGCAATCTGCCGGCGCCAATAGCGGCAATACGCCTTTGTGGAAGGGACTCGCGGTTCAGACCTATAGTACCGACCGATGGAGCATCACGGCAACCGAGCAGGTCATCAGCGACGGTGTCCTGAATAAGCAATATATCCAATGCAGCACCGGCTGCCCACTCCCGACCGCCAACAATCCTACGATCAACAACAACTTCATCCCCGGTGCCTTCTATCTCGGCATCGGCGGTAGCTTTAACCTGAACGAAAACTGGCAGCTCTTCGGCAAGATCGACAATGTCACCAACGTCGATCCGCCAGCGGTCGCCGCAACGGCCGCTAACAGCAACGCCGTCAACCCCGTCCTGTATGACACCGCCGGCCGCATGTATCGCGTCGGCATCAGATTGAACATGTAAGTTAATCTGCGGGCGTTAACCCTTAAACCTCGCAGTCGATTGATCGGCGAAGATACTCAGGATGGTCTCCACCCAATCGGGACTTGTTTCTGCTTTGCCCGTTGATTCACGCGCGTCTCATATGTTGAAAACTGCTGTCCGCTGCGTTAAGTTTTCTGATGTTCTAAGGATCCATGGCTTGACGGCCCGGATCGACGACGCGGCACCTACGGCTAAATTTTCGAACAGGGACTCATGACAGATGCAAGCGAGCTCGTGGCGTCTCGGCCGTTCGAGAAAAAAGTTGCGAAGAAGCGTAAACCTGCTTCCGCCGACCGGGGCGCTTTGGCCTCCGAAACCGTGACGCCAAAGAGCCTGCCCGGCAGCCAAACCCTGATCCGGGGGCTCGATGTCCTGGAAGCGGTGGCGAGCGGCGCGACAAACTTGGCCGCCTTGGCCGAGGCGCTCGACCTCAACCGCAGCACGACGCACCGCCTCGCCGCCACCCTGGTCGGCCGGCGCTATCTAAGCTTTGCCCCGCGCGTCGGTTATGCGCTGGGCCCCAAGCTGCTCGAACTTGGTTTCCAGGCCCACACGCAGTTGAGCCTAGCCCGCGTGGCGCGCGATCATATTGAAGCCCTGGCCGCGACAACCGGCGACACAGTGCACCTTGGCGTCCTGGACGGTCGACGGGCCCTTTACCTTGACAAAATTTCTGGCAGCCGCCGCGTGGAAATCAGCTCACGCGTCGGCGAGCGGCAGCCCTTACGTTCTACCGGCCTCGGCAAGGCTCTAATCATGGACGAGACCGAAACGCGCTGGCGCGAGCTTTACGAATATGAGAATAGCGAGGGCAAGCCCTATGAGGTTTCCCTCAACGTCTGGCTTCACCGCATGCACGACTATGTCCGTGCCGGCTGTGCGCTGGATCTGGAAGAAAACGAAGACCGCATCCGCTGCGTCGCCGCTCCGGTGCGCGACACCAGCGACGCGATCGTAGGCGCGGTCAGCGTTAGCAGCGCCGCGCAATACATGAGCGACGCCCGCATGCAGGATCTGGCGGAGGAAGTGCGCACGACCGCGCGCATGATCAGCGTCGACCTGGGCTGGCGCATCGATAGTGAAACTATCCTACAGCGCGCCACAGCTAAGCCCCGCTGACCCTTCCTGGAAAAAACCGGCGAGACATCATCTCTCCATCAAGATAGCGCGTCCGCTAAGTGCCGCCGCGCGCCATGATCGCCCAGACCACACGCGCCGCCTTGTTGGCGAGCGCGACCGTGACCAGACGGGCCGGCTTGCGCGACAACAGGTCGGCGAGCCAGGGATCGACGGCTTCGGGCTTATACTTGGCGCGCCGGATCAGCGAGGTCATGCCAACGACGAGAAGCCGCCGCAGGTATTTGTCGCCCATCTTCGAGATCCGCCCCAGCCGCTCTTTGCCGCCGCTGGAATGCTGTAATGGGGTCAGGCCCAGCCAGGCGGCGAACTGCCGCCCGGACCGGAACTGATGCGGGTCGGTGACAGAGGCCGCAAGCGCTGTGGCGCACACCGTTCCGACCCCCGGGATCGTCGCAAGCCGCTTGGAGATGTCGTTCGCGCGATGCCAGGCCAGCAGTTCGCGCTCGATCTCCCCCAGCCGGGCCTGCAGGTCCAGGACTTGCCCGGCTAGGCCTGCGATCACCTTTGCGGCCAGGGGCGGTATGTCCGGCACCGCGCCCGCAGCGATGCGCTTGGCGAGCGTCAGCGCCTGCTCGATGCCGCGCCGGATCTCAATGCCGAACTCCGCCAGCAGGCTGCGGATCATGTTGACCAGTTGGGTGCGCTGTTTGACGAACAGGTCCCGTGTGCGGTGCAACGCGAGCGCCGCCTGCTGCTCGGGTCCCTTGATAGCGACGAACCGCATCGTGGGACGCGTCGCCTCGGCAAAGAAACACGAAATTCAGGCTGGCAGACTAACCTGAACCTGCGTGGAGCCCACCAGCCGGTGCATGCGGTGGAAAGTGAGGGCCTCGCGTATTAGAGGCCTCCCTATCGGTAGGGGCTGATCGTTATCCCCGGCAGGGCGGCAGGCCAGAGCTCAAGACAACGGCATTCTCTACCGGCGCGGCTTCCATGCGATCCCGGAGAGGGCAGGCAGAGGCTGCGCACCTCTCAACTAGTGAGAGGATTGCTCTGTCGCGACTTTGAATCCCTCCGGCCGCCCCTATTCTGGCAACAAAAACAGAAGAGGAAGCATGGCCATGACGCCGGCCGGAAAGCTCAAGGTAGCCATTATCGGATCGGGGAATATCGGCACTGACCTGATGATCAAGATTCTGCGTACTTCTCCCTTGCTGGAGATGGCGGCGCTGGTCGGCATTGAAGCCCAGTCGGAGGGTCTCCAACGGGCCACCCGTCTGGGTGTGGCCGTGACCGCAGACGGCTTCGATGGCCTGCGCCGCATGCCCGTATTCGCCGACATCGACATCGTATTCGACGCCACCAGCGCCGCCGCGCACCGTCGCCACAGCGATGCCTGCGCCGCGGCCGGCAAGGCGATCATCGATCTCACGCCGGCAGCCATCGGTCCTTATGTAATTCCAGAAGTGAATGGTGACGCCCATCTCGACGCTCCGAACGTCAACATGGTGACTTGCGGCGGACAGGCCACCATTCCCATTGTCGCTGCAGTCAGCAGCGTCGCCACAGTGCCATATAGCGAGATCGTGTCCTCAATCGCCTCGCGCTCGGCCGGGCCCGGGACCCGCGCCAATATCGACGAATTTACCCAGACCACAGCCCAGGGCATCGAAAAAGTCGGGGGTGCGAAAAGGGGAAAAGCCATCATCGTGCTCAACCCTGCCGACCCCCCCATGATGATGCGTGGCACTGTCTATACACTGTCCCAGGGCGCTTCCGAAAAGGAGATCGAGCATTCCATTGAGGACATGGTGAGCCGCGTGCAGACCTGGGTTCCCGGCTATCGCTTGAAGCAGAAAGTGCAGTTCGAGCGCTTCGGCTCCAACAACCCCATCACGATTCCCGGCGTCGGCGAGTTCGAAGGCATCAAGAGCAGCGTCTTCCTTGAAGTGGAGGGCGCTGCGCATTACCTGCCCGCCTATGCCGGCAATCTCGACATCATGACCTCGGCGGGCTTGCGCGTCGCCGAGAAGATCGCGGCGCGCAGGCTGGCGCAGAGGGCGGGCTGATGTTCGATCCCACCAGCGGCCGTCTTTATATCCAAGACGTGACCCTGCGTGACGGTATGCATGCCATCCGCCACCAGTACGGCATCGAACACATCGCGCGCATCGCCCGTGCGCTCGACGAAGCGGGGGTGGATGCGATTGAAGTCGCCCATGGTGACGGGCTCAGCGGCTCGTCTTTTAATTACGGTTTCGGCGCCCATACCGACTGGGACTGGATAGCGGCCGCCGGCAAGGTAATCACACGCGCGCGGCTCACGACGCTGCTACTCCCCGGTATCGGCACAGTAGAAGATTTACACCGGGCCTTCGACATGGGGGTGGTCTCGGTACGCATCGCCACCCACTGCACCGAAGCGGACATCGCGAAGCAGCATATCGGGTTCGCCCGCAAGCTGGGGATGGATGTATCAGGCTTTTTGATGATGAGCCACATGGCCGAACCCGGGCCGCTGGCCGCGCAGGCC
Organism: Alphaproteobacteria bacterium; assembly: GCA_013697055.1. Lineage (GTDB taxonomy): Bacteria > Pseudomonadota > Alphaproteobacteria > Micropepsales > Micropepsaceae > Rhizomicrobium. Next base: position 11,990 of record JACCXK010000142.1, on the reverse strand, counting down.
AAGCAGATGGAGGACTATGGCGTACACTGTGTCTATGTCACCGACAGTGGCGGCTCGTTGGACATGGACGGGTATCGCGCCCGGCTGGAAGCGTATGACAGGACACTGCGGCCCGAGACTGAGCGCGGCGTGCACGCCCATCACAATCTTTCGCTGGGCGTCGCTAACTCCATTGTTGCTGCGCAAACGGGCGCGGTGCGTGTCGATGCCAGCCTGGCTGGCATGGGCGCAGGCGCTGGCAATGCGCCACTGGAAGTCTTTATCGCTGCCGCTAACCGCAAGGGATGGAACCACGGCTGCGACCTGTTCGGCCTGATGGATGCGGCGGAGGACCTAGTGCGGCCCTTGCAGGACCGCCCTGTGCGCGTGGACCGGGAAACCCTCAGCCTGGGTTATGCGGGGGTTTATTCTTCGTTTCTGCGCCACGCGGAAAGAGCCAGCCACGATTATGGCGTCGATACCCGTGATATTCTGGTAGAACTGGGCCGAAGACGAATGGTTGGCGGTCAGGAAGACATGATAACTGACGTCGCGCTAGACATCGCGCGGGTCGCCGGCAAGGTCCAACAAGCCTGAGGGAAAACTATGGCGACACCTAAAAACCAGTCCGTACTGAAGGGATTTGCGGTCCTGAAGTCCTTTCACAGTCCGGACGAGTGGCTAACGAGTTCCGAACTGAGCAGGAGGGCCAAACTGCCCGAAGCCTCCGGCTACCGCATAATCCAGACTTTGGCGCAAATCGGCGCCGTGGTACGCGGTCCGCGAGGCCGCTATCGGCCCGGTATGCTGCTAGTGTCGCTGTCACAAAATGTGGCGATCGGAGACTTGTTGCGCGAGGCTAGCCAGGAAATCATGATGGAGGTGGCCAACCGCCTTAACCTCACCATGCATCTGGGAATACTGGAAGGAGGCATGGTCACTTATATCGCCAAAGTCTGCACGCCCACATCGCTGGCGCTACACACACTTCCCGGTTCGCAGCTGGAAGCTTATTGCTCAGGCATCGGCAAGGTACTGCTTGCGGCGCTGCCCCCGGACCAGCTCGACGGCGTCATCCTCGACGGTGATTTGGTGGCACTGACGCCGCACACGATTACCGACCGCGCGCAACTACGCCTGGAACTGGACCGGGCGAGAAAACACGGGTATGCGGTGGACAATTGCGAGATCCGTCTCGACATGCGCTGCCTGGCGGTGCCGATTCATGACGGCGAGAGGCGCACGGTCGCGGCGCTGTCGGCAAGCGACCATGCAGAACTCATGACGGACGAACGCCAGAAAGAGGTTCGTAATGCGCTGCTGGCGGCGGCGGCCCTGTTGGAGCGCAAGGTTTTTCCGCTCGATCCGGACCTTAAGTCCCGTCCCTTTCAAAAGCGCAAACATTCGCGCGCAGCCGGACTCGCCGTTGCACTATGAACGGCCCAACTAATCGCCAGGAAAGCGAGCGGCGTCCCGGCCAGGGGGACCGGGACGCGCACGGACGGGTCAGATGCGAAAACGTGCCATCCAGCCCATATCGTCGCAGAAATACATGTCGTCGCCCACCATCTTTGCTCCGTGAATGACTGGCGAGTCATCGGGGAGCTGCACCCGCTCCTTGATCATGCCGGTTGCGGCATCATGGCGGAAAAAGGCATTGAGGTTGGAGTCCGACGACCAAATTGTCGAATGGTCCTTACCCCAGCTCATTCCATGCGTGCGGTTGCCCGGCACTGGCCAGCTCGACTTAACCTTCCAAGTATTTTTATTAATGGTGAAGATGGCACGCGCCGGGGGGCAGGCATAGATGAGATAATCCCCGTCTAGAATGATGGCATGCGCGCCGGTGCCACCGGAGCCTTCTTCGGCATCCAGCGGAAGGTGGCCGGGTGGCAGGCCCTTACCAGTATTGTTGCCGACATTGCCGGTCATGGCGGGGCCAATGCCGCGCGGCATATCCGGCCAGGCGGGCTTGAGCGGCGAGCGGCGCGGCTTGGGATCGTCCTCGCGCTCATAGATGCGGCCCGCGCCCGGCGTCACATACTTGGCGATTGTTTTGCCGCTCAGGTCGCAATGCACGATGATGGAATTGTGGGTGGAGGTGATCCACATCGTTTCGCCGTCCTGCACTAGTCCGCTGGGACCGACCACGTCCGCCTGGAACTCACGCACCGTAGAGCCGTCTTTGACATTGGTCAGCGTGATCCAGTGCCCTGCGCCCTGGTCCAAGACCCACATCTGCCCGGGCGTGGAGGCGATCGCCAAGCCATTAGGCTGGCCGTGCGCGGTCTTATACAGAACCTCGACCTTATTGGCTTTCCGCAAGGGAATTGAGGACCAGCCCGGCAGGCAGACAGACTGGACCGGCTGCGCCTCGGCCTGTGTCGTCAGGGCAGGTGCAATGGCCGGGGCGGCTGCGGCCAGTTTGAGGAAATTGCGTCTTTGCATGTCTTACTCCCCAGAGTTGTTGTTCAGACCGTTTCGATTTTGAAGACCCACCCCGCGCTGGGGCTGTCCCCATTGGGCCAGCCAGGATGGATACCGGCGTCGCAGGAAATCAAAGTGCCGTTGTGGAATTCCAGCCCATGCGGGTCGCAGCTACCAGCCGCGAAGTCGTAGGTAAACAGCACCTGCCCCGTCTTGCCGTCGTACTTGACCAGGCCGGGTTTTCCTTCCTTGTAGCTCTTGCTGTCATTGCCGGTGACCATCCAGATATTGCCATCGCCATCGAAGGTCATGTCGTGCCAGCGCGGCTTGTCGGCTGATATATAGATCGGAATCGCCACTTCAGGCGCCCAGGTTTTGGGATCCACCCGAAGCATCAGGCGCGGCCGGTTAGCTACGATCCACAATTTGCCATCGCGCCATTGTGCACCGTGACTGCCGCCGCCGTCCTGGCCTGGCAGCGCAAGCGGAATCTGTCGGTGGCTGATCTCTTTGGAGCTCATGTCTACCTGAAACACGCCCTGCGGTTCCTGGTTCGCCATCATCCACACACAGCCATTGCCATAGGCCATGCCCGAGGTGTTGCGTGAATTGGTTTGCACCGTCTTCATCAGCTTGCCGTTCCAATCCACCAACCAGGCCGCTTCCCGCAGGTCTGTCGGATCGGGGAGGTGATAGGACTGTGCTGCCTTGCCAGAAAGTTTCTGCTGGCCGAGCCACAACCCCTCGGGCGCCACCGCTAGAGCATTGACATAGCCGGGTGGTGCCTTGAACAGCTTACTAGTCTTGACCATGCCATGTGGGATCTCCCGGCGCTGCGGGCCATAGGTGGTGCGCCCGCTCGTCTGCGCCATCACAGGCGCAGACGCCGCGGAGGCGAGCCCCGCGAGGCCCAAATTAGTAAGCGTCCTTCGACTGATTTTCATTTGTATTCCCTCACTTTGCGATGCTGAGCCATGCCTCGCGATTGTCAAAACAGATGCTCAAAAAATTCTCATCAGGTGAGTTTGCGCCGCACCCATGGGCTGCAAAGCACATATTCAGCGTCGTTTCGGGGAAAGCAGGGTTTTAGGACGGCGCGTTTTTGCCGTGCCAAACAACGAAAAGGTGCGGCTTACATAGTTGGTTACGCCGCGCATACCATTGGTGTAGGCCTTCAAGCCTTCGGTCATCTCCGCCTCCACCAAGCGGACATGGCGTGACGGGTCATCGGTCTCGAAGCCAACATAAAACCATGGATCGCCCCTACGGATCACCAGGTCCGCATTAATGTCGTGCCACTCAAAAGCGAAGACCAGTTCGCGCGGCCAGATATGAATGGGAAAGCGACCACCCACCATTATGCCCGGGATGGGTGGTAGGGGGCGATTGTAGAAAGCGGGATACTGCGTCAGCCAAACCGGCTCATCTGCTATAAACTGCAACGGCGTCATCACCTGGATCAGAGGGCGCTGCGGATGGCGCCATTCGGACGGGTGCGACGCCATCACCATCTGAGAGAATTGCTGCGGGCGGATGGTGGATTGGTCGCCGTCGACAGCCGCCATCGATGGATTGCCGTTGGCGTCACGGAAAAAGCGTAGCTTGATGTCGATGGGACAAGCGATTTCGAACAGCCGCGATTCATGGTCGGTGACGGCGGGACAGTTGGAAAGCCCCTTGGCGTGAGCGGTGCGACCCTCGGGACGAGTGAGCCTACGCGGCGCGTCCCAGATGAAGCTGGCTTCACGCGCCGGATCAATCACCCAGCCGACATCGACGGCGTTGCTTTTCTTTTGTTTGCCAGCCGGCCACGTCATCCGCTTCCCCTACGCAGACGCTACGCCGGCGCTGCGAAAAGACAAAGTGTCCTAGCATGGCGAACGGGCAGCCAGTGCCAACCCGCTGCTAGAACTTCGCGCGGATGCCCACCACGGTCAGGCGCCCGATCAGGTTGGTGACCAAGTCGTCGGTACCAGTTATGGATGCCTGGCCTTGGCTATTGTAAAATGGCGGATGGCTGCCGGCGATGTTGGTCATGGTGATGTAGATCTGGTCGCCGCCCAGCAGGCCGTCCTCGAAGTCATAAGCCGCATGGACGTCGAAGGTCGCATAAGCCTGGACCGGGTCCCCACCGCCGTTAGGATTGCCGTTAGCATCGCGTGTAAGCGGAAGGGCGGGGGTCGCAAAGTTGCGATACCCAGCGGTGAAATTCATGAACAGATCCAGCGACCAAGGCCCTTCGGACCAGCCGATCGAAGTGCGCGATTGGTGCTGAATCTGCGGGAATTGAGAGGTCTGCCCGTCTGTGTTGAGGAGGCTGTAGGATGGACCTTCTACCGGGTAGCCGAACGAAATGTCGTATTTTAGGAATTCGGTGATTGCCGTACCTAAACTGAAATGGCCGAAGTTGGTGTCGAAATCATAATTAATCGCGATATCCAGGCCCTGCGCCCGAAGGTTCAAGATGTTGTTCTGGCTTGCGTCGTCGATCACATAGGCAGTCGTCGGCGGCGCGCTGTTCAGGGTCGGGTACGGCGCCAAGGTGGCGGCGACGAGTGCTGCCGAACATCCGGTTGGGCAGATCTGGAACAGGCGGGTCAGGGACGGCACATTCGCCCGTACGCTAGAATTGGGGGAGGTCACCGCGCCTTTGAAATGGGCGTCGAAGAGGGTGATGTTGGCGCTGAACCCGGGCAGGAAAGTAGGTGCCATGTCGACGCCGAGCGTCCAGCCGTTACCCTTCTGGGGCTGGGCGCTGGGACCTATGCCGCGCTGGACCGTGATGCCCTGGGTAGATGCCGTGCCGACTTGGCAAGTAGCAGCGCCGGCGGCGCACCCCGGCAAGACCCCGGCGACGCCTGGATAGAGCGCGGTGGAAAAGCTTGTGGGGGTTGAGAACAAGCTCGCGCCGCCATATGCCGCGCGGTAGGCCTGTGTCGGGTCGCCGATGCTGTCTGTCTGCGGCGCCACAAACGAGGTCGAATAGGAGCCGCGCAGCTTGAATCCCGGAATGACTGTCCAGTCGGCGGCGAATTTGGGATTCGAGGTGTCGCCGACGTCGGAGTAGTTGTCGTAGCGGCCCGAGATATCAACTTCGAACTTGTTGATCAGCGGCACATCCATCTCGGGCGAAATCACTGGAACATCGATTTCGCCGAACACCGAGCGCACCGAGCGCGGGAAATGGAACACGCTGAAGGCCGAGCCATAGCTGGATGGGCCGGTGGCGTTGGTCTTAGTAACCTTCTGCACCGTGGCATAACTTACCGCTTCGGCACCAATGGCGGCTTTGACCGGACCGGCGGGCAGGTCGAACAGCGGACCGTTGGCGCCGACCTTGAACTGCGTAAAGCTGTCGATCTGGCTGGTGGTTGAGTTGAGGCTTGTCAGCGACTTGATCGTTGCGGCGGAGGTTCGGTTGGAGCCTACAGGGTTCCACACATCCAGCGCATTGGTCGAGGTCAGCGGCAACTGCGTGGGGATGATGGTGGTACCGACGATAGGCGTCGCGGTCGTCGAGCCGCCAGTATTTGTGGTGCCGTTCAGTGCAAGCAGGGCGCAGGCGTTGCAGAAACCGTTATAGGTGTCGGCGTACGAATTGTTTTGCGCCGTGACGACCCACGCATTGGCTTCCCATCCGTCCAGGAAACCCTTGTCAAAGCGGTAGCGCAGGTTGACGTTGCCATACATGGTGGACGCGCCCTGCGGGGCGATGTTGGGCGGGATCAATGGTCCAAAGTCATAGCGCACCGTCTGGGAGGTCGCGAGGACGCCCGGGGGGTTAATGTAGAATGGGTTTGCCTGAGCACCCGTACCGAAGGCTGTGGCGGAGATGGTGCCAGCCGACGAGTATGTCACGTCCTTGCGATTGGCGAAGAGCCCAGTGGCGGAAATGGTCAGGTTGCCGAAAGACTGGCTTACCTTAGCCATCATGTTGTCGCGGGTCTCTTTAGGCACATAATCGCCATAGATCAGATCGCAGGGCGCGTTGGCTTGGGCATTGACTAGGGTCGAGGTGGCGGTTGCCGATGGGTAAATTACGCTAGAACCTGCCGGCTGGATGGAAGCGGGCGAACAGTTGAAGCTGCGCTGGTTGGTGCCGCCCTGCGGAATGAAGTTCTGCGTCGACACCCGAGTCGCCATCTGAATGTCACTGATATAGGAGTGCTGGATGGCAAACATGACTTGGCCGCCCTGCCAGCTCGAACCCATCAACGCACTGAGGTTGTATTTGACGTAGTCGTCGGCACCGCCGCCTTCGGCCTGAACTAAAAGACCGTCATAGCTGTCCCGGGTGATGAAATTAATCACGCCGGCGACGGCGTCAGAGCCATATATCGAGGAGGAGCCGTCAGCCAGCACTTCGACCCGCTGGATGGCTACGGCGGGAATGATCGACGGGTCGGGCTGGGAATGGCTGGTGCCGCCCAATGGGAAGCGCAATCCGTCCATAATCACCAGCGTTGAACCGGACGCGCTGCCCCCCAGCTGATGGATGTTTGGCGAAAAATATGTCGAGTTGTGTTGGCCTTGTCCCACCTGGCCCATGTTGGAGAGCGAGGGCACCTGTTTCAGGATCTCGTCAAGGGTCGCGCCGCCCTGCTTCTGGATCTCCTGCGGGCCGACGGTGATGACATTGGCCCCTACCGGGGCGACGCCCCGGATGCTGGTTCCCGTTACGGTCACCTCTTCCACGCCCCCAGCACCCGGCGTATTGCTCTTGGCAGCTTGCGCCATGGCCGGCGCAATGGTCGTGATGGCGACTAACGCCAGAGTCGAGCCACCCAGCTTGAGCTGGCGCGCAAGATTATTCATGGGTGTTGCCCCTTTAAAGTTTCCTCGTCGCGTTGCTGCAGACTCTTTGGTCTCATTCGCGGCGTTGGAAAGCTTGGGCGCGGCGCCCGGACGTGTCAAAAATCTCGTAGGCGTTTTCTCTCATCAGATGAGAGGCACGGCCGCCTCGAATTCGATCCGCGAAGCCCGAACGAGAAAAAAGCCAGTAAACTGATTTTCCGAAGCACGAGGTTGGTGATGCTGCGCTGGATCTTTGCGGTAATTTTGTCGTTGTGGGTCCTGCCGGTATTGGCCGCGCCCAATGACGAGACTATGTCCGGCGCGTTTCGCTGCGCAGCAATTAGCGACAATAAAACATGGCTAGAATGCTACTATGGTGCAGCGCAACCTGTGCGCGCCGCCTTAGGACTGCCGCCCGCGCCGCAGGCCCAACTGCAGTTGGTGCAGTCGCCGCCGGCTGGGCTTGTCACGCGGGGCGACCAGGCCTTGCGCAACTCAATCCTGGAAGGAGCCTTCCGATGCACCGGCCCGGACAATCAGCATCAATGGCTAAACTGCTATTATGCGGCCGCCCAGCCCATGCGCACGCACTTCGGGCTGCCGCCATCGCCGCCGCTCGCCGCTTCGCCACCTGCGCAGTCATTCGGCCTGCGTCCCGCATTGCCGCCCGCAAACAACGATAACTTCTCTGCCCGCATGAGCGCCTACACCTTTGACAGATACGGCGTGTTCACGGTGACCTTGGATAATGGGCAGGTGTGGCAACAGTTGGCGGGCGATGACACACGCGCTCACTGGAGCAAGCATGCGGGCCGATATGTTGTTCGCATCGAACACGGATTACTTGGAGCGTACAATTTTCGTGTTCGCAATGAGCCGGGACTCTATCGGGTGCGCCGAATCAATTAGGGGTGCAAGGTATGGTTGATAAACTGGTTCGCGGTTATTAATGAACGAGGTTGGTCGGTACCAGCGAGAAATTCTCTCTTTCGTAATGCCCCCGGATCGCGCGCAAAATTGACGCTGACCGCAGCAGGCCCACCGAGGGGCGGATCAATCGCGGGGTGGGAATGGCGGCGAACCCGCCTGGAGCCCATCAGCTGGGGCGACCCAACACTTCGGCACTAGTACGACACTTGGCGCGAGCGGTTTGGTAAGTGCCAAGGCCGGCCAATGTCCGCTTTTCTCCAAAGCGGTCATCGCGTCCGGTCAGCCCAATGTCGCTTTGCGGCAGAAGCGGACATTGGCCTGAGCGCAACCCGCTAATTGCGCGCAGGCAGAATGAGGGGTGACGGAGACGGAAGTCTATCGTCGGGGACCAAGGCTGAGGTTTACGATCCCACATTTGCAATTTGAAAGCTGTACACTCGAATGGGCGGGTTGGCAGCGCCCCTCAGAATCGCGGGCGTTGCCTCGTTCAACGAGGGTCGACCGTCCGGTTGAAGCAGCGCGGCGCCTAAAGCCGGCGACCGTCATGGGGGTTTTTACAGTGCTTCAACAAGAAAAACCCGCCGACACTTTGTCGGCGGCTCGTTGCGTATCAAAAGTTAAACGCGATTTAATTCCCGTTCCTTGCGCACCTGGTCGGTTCATAGGCCGGAGCGGCGGGATCGTAGCCCTTCCAACCGGAACTGCGATAATTCGTTTCGCGGGTGGCGATATCTACCGCCGACTCGTCCATCATCGCGGCATATCTAGCTTGTTCATCGTCGGGCACCTTCGCCGTCAAGATGGCGCCGCCTCGGCGAACTGCTTCGACATACACCTCCGCATGTTCCTTAGTAGTTCCAGACTCCACCAGCGCGCCAATTAAGCCCCCGACCACGCCACCACTGACCGCGCCGGAAGCCAAGGCAGCTAACCAGCCGGCTGCAACCACGGGGCCAACGCCTGGGATGGCGAGCATGCCTAGCCCCGCCGCTGCACCAACCGCGCCGCCGGCAATCGCGCCAAGACCGCCGCCGGTCGCGGCGCCCTCTGCACGGTCATCCTTCCCATCACGGTCCTTTTCGTGAGCGGGATCTACATTCCCATCGCCCGGCTTGTGCCAACCATCGGCATTGCTGGCAACGATTCCGATGTGGCTATCCCCGAGGCCCGCATTTTTGAGGTTGCGGACGACGAGCTCTGCGGTGGCATAGTCGTTATAAGCCCGCGTGATTGTCTTTGTCGTTTTTTTTCCCTTTTTTTGGTCGTTGGAGTGCAGACGCAGGGTTAGTTGACGTTACCCTGGTAATCGACGCTAACAGGCCCGGCCGAGCCGTCCTTCTTCGCCATGCCGCGCCATACACCATTCTTGTCTTTCTTGAGCTTGACAACGTGGGTGTAGCCCTTTGCTTCGATCTGGGACTTGGCTTCTTTCATCGTGAAGCTATTGGCGCCCGAGACGGGCGTGGATGAGTTGTTCTCATGCACCCCTTTAACGGCTTGATTCTGAGGGCCCGATTGCGCGGGCATGTTCTGCGCGAAGGCGGCAGGCGCCATAAGGCCGAAACTTAGTGCCAAGGTGAGGGCAATATGGCGCATAGGGTTATCCTATTCATGCGACACGGTTAACTCGAAGCGGGCCAAAGCGTTCCAAGGTCCGTTTCGGACACGCAGGCAACTCATGAGCTTTCTGCTATCGGCATCCGGTAGTGCCGTACAGAGGGCCAGGTCGGCGTAACAATGGGACTGTGCTCGATGTCCAATCTAGACGAACTATTTGTTGCGTAAAGGAACTGACCTCCGGCCGCCGGGTTCTCTAAGCTCACCCACGAGAAAGATTGTACATGGACAAAGATCGCATCAGCGGAGCCGCCGATCAGGCGAAAGGCTCAATCAAGCAGACAGCTGGTAAAGTCACAGGCGACGCCAAGCTCCAGGCCGAAGGGACAGTCGATAAGGCGAAGGGCAAGGTCGAGAGCGCAATCGGCGGCGTAAAAGACGCCGTTCGTAGAAACACATAACCAGTTAAAGCATAACGACCGTTCTCCACTCCGTTGCCGCAATAGCATCGGAAGCGCCCCCCACTCGCCGCCTCAGGCGGCAGATAGAAAGTTCATCATGCGTAAGCACATCGCCATAACACTTACCGGGCTGGTTCTCGCCTTTGGCGCGACCACATTATTGAGCGGCTGCAACACCGTCGAAGGGGCGGGTAAAGACGTCTCGAAAGTCGGACATAAAGTCAGCGAGGAAGCGAAAGAGCACAAGAAAGGCGAGTGAGATCGGATCCGAGTTGCGGGCATCATACTTAGTACCCCCAAAGCGCCGCAAGTTCTGCGCGGGACAAGCCCGATCCAGGCTGCCAGGTTTCTGCCAGACTTGATCTTGTGGGGGCACCGTAGCGACCAAGTTGCCATTCGTCAGGACTCTATAATTTTGCGCGATGGCTTAGGTCGAGGCCGCTGCTGGAGCGAATCCGGTGCACTGGTGAGTCCAGCGCCGCCCGTTTTTTGCTCATGATGTTCTTTGAGCTGCGCGTCACAAAAGAAAAAGACCCAGCGATAAAGCTGGGCCTTTCTCCAGAATCTCTAACTAGCCTCCATGTAACAAGGCCTGTCCTCATTCCCGCTTTATCATCCGCACCAAAAGGATCAGCAAAACCGCACCGACGGTGGCAGTAAGGATCGATGAAATTATTCCGCTGCCAATGCTGATATGAAGTGCGCCCGCGAGGACTCCGCCAATTAAGGCACCGACGATACCCACGATAATGTCGCCAACGAGGCCGAACCCGCCGCCTTTCACCAACGTGCCTGCGAGCCAGCCGGCAACTGCACCAATCACCAACCAAATAAGAAGACCTTGAGCATCCATTCTGATTCCACCCCGTTGTTGTTTTTTCAGCCCTCAAAGGGGGCGCGGGTAGAGTATCAGTGACTGCAAACCCTGGCCATGGGTCTAAGCATGATCACTTATGCGTGCCCTGGGCTGGTGATCCAATCAAACAAGTTTGCCATCACCAGATTGACGTCTATTAGGTGCAAGCCCCATTGCGGCTGCACCCACCGCCTGTGACGACGCCTCCGAGATCGGCCCCACGGTGGCGCCGGCCCGGCTGGCGTCTCACCCAGCGAAAGCCCCGTTGCCTCCGCAATTGCACCGTCCCGTGCGTCCGTTATGATGCGGCTTTCTGAGATGGGCGCGCATGACCGGCGATCAACCCACGAGCGCCAAGCTTGCGCGACTGCTGGATCTGGCGGCTGGGCTCGGCGTCTGCATCTCCCCAATCGCTCGGCGGCACGCGCTTGGTCTCCCCCAGGCCTACGAGGTCCAGGCGGCGCTGGTCGCCCGCCGGATCACCAGGGGCGAGCGGCTCATCGGCCTGAAGCTTGGCTTCACCAGCCAGGCCATGAGGGCGCAGATGGGCATCGCCAGCCCCAACATCGGGTGGCTGACCGACGCGATGGCGCTGCCGAACGGGGGCTGCCTGCGCCTGTCGCGCTTCACCCACCCCCGGATTGAGCCCGAGGTCGCCCTGAAGCTCGGTAAGGACCTGCATTGGCCGGCCGGCCCCGACGAGATTGCGGCCGCCGTCGCCGCATGCGCGCCGGCCTTGGAGGTCGTGGATTCGCGCTTCCACAACTACAAATTCACCCTCGAGGACAATGTCGCGGACAACAGCTCGGCCGCTGGCTTCGTGATCGGCGACTGGCGTCGATGGCCGATAGAGCTCGGCGGGCGGAAGGTCGCGCTCCATCGGGACCGGCAGGTCGCCGAGACCGGCTCGACCGAGGCGGTCATGGGGCATCCCCTGAACAGCCTGGTCGAAGGGGTCAGACTCGCGGGCGCGGTGGGCCAACCCC
>JACCXK010000139.1 GCA_013697055.1 Alphaproteobacteria bacterium | reverse complement strand
TGATCTGGCGGGCGACCAGCACATAGGGATGCTTGGCGTTGTTGAAACCGTTGAGCAGGCGGCGCTCATCGGCGCCGGTGGCCGCCGCCAGGTCGCGCGCGGCTTCGCGCTTGTCCCAGAACACGGCGGGGCGGGCATAGAGATCCTTGACCGGCAGGTCGCGCGCCAACAGCTCGCCATTGCGGTCGATCAGGTCGGCGCGCGCGGTAAGGACGGCAGCGGCGCGGCCTCCCTCCCAGGATTTCATCAGGGTGACATGGACGAGACGGATTCCCACCAGCGCGAAAGCGGCGACACACAGGACCGCTCCGATAATGATGCGCCGTTGGTGGATGGTCTCGCTCATATCCTCACATATTGGGGACGGTTGGCGCGGGCGCCGGCGGCGCGGCAGGCAGCTGCGCGCTGGCATTGTGGACCGGGCTGTTGTTCAGCGGCGCGGGCTCGCCGCCGCGGCGCGGGATCTGGTCAAAGGAGCTGAGCTGCACTGAAGCGCTGTCGGCCATGCCCAGCCGCGAGCTGGCCAATTGCTGGATGCGGTCGGGCGAGGCGACATGCTGCCATTCGGTTTCCAGCACGCCGATGGCGCCGCGTTCCTTGGCGATCTGGCTCTTGACCTGGTTCAGCTCCATATGGGCGACGCGGGTCTTTTCGGAGACGTGGTAGAGCGCCAGGATCGAAAAACCCATCAACGCCACGCAGAAGAAGTTCAGAATGCGAACCATGATGCTCTCCTATGCCGCCAGTTTCAGGCCGGCGCGCAGCTTGGCGGACCGGGCTCTGGGATTGGTGCTGAGTTCTGTGTCCGACGGGATGCGCGGACGGGTGGTGAGAAGCTGGAACGCCGCCGTGTGCGAGCGTGTGTCGGCCGGTGCATGGCGCGAAGCGCGCGGCGCCGAAGTGCTGCGTTCGGTGAGGAAGCGCTTGACCATGCGGTCTTCCAGGCTGTGGAACGACACGACGACCAGCCGGCCTTCCGGCTTCAGGATATGCAGCGCCGCGTCCAACCCGCGTTCCAACTCGCCCAGTTCATCGTTCACGTGGATGCGCAGCGCCTGGAAGGTGCGGGTGGCGGGATGGATGGCATGGCGCAGGGCGGCGGGACCTTGCGCTTCCGAGACAATGGCGGCCAGCTGCGCCGTGCCGGTGACGGGGCGCGCGGCGATGATGGCGCGGGCGATGCGGCGGGCATTCTTTTCCTCGCCATAGCGCGAGATGGTGAGGCTCAGGGTGCGCTCGTCGGTGGTGTTGACGAAATCGGCGGCGCTCATCCCCGACAGGCTCATGCGCATGTCCAGCGGGCCATCTTCGCGGAACGAAAAGCCCCGCGCCGGCTGGTCGAACTGGAAGGATGATACGCCGAGATCCAGAACGACGCCGTCGCTCTGTTGCGTGAACTGCTCCATGGCGGAGAACTCGCCCTGCACCAGGGTGAGGCGGCCGGCAAAACGTTTCACCAGCGTCTGGCCGCGGGCGATGGCGTCGGGATCGCGGTCGATGCCCAGCACCGTGCAATCGGCCGCTTCCAGGATGGCGCTCGAATAACCGCCGCCGCCGAAGGTGCCGTCGACATAGGACGCGCCGTCACGGGGCGACAGCATGTCCAGCACTTCGTTCAGCATCACCGGCAGATGGCCGCTCATGATGCGTCACCATTGCGGGCGCGTTCCATCTTGGCCTTCACCCGCGCCAGGGCTTCAGCCTCGATGGGCGCGTAACGATCCGCATCCCACACCTGAAATTTCTGCGCCTTGCCGACGAAGACGATGCGGTCCTTCAGGCCGGCATGTTCGATCATCGCGTCGGGAATGCGCACCCGGCCATTCTCGTCGATCGGCAGCGCCTGGGTGCGCGCGATCAAGGCGGTCGCTTCATCATCAAAGCTGGCGGAGAAAAACGGATCCTGGTTCGCCAGCCGCGCATTGATGCGGTCGAGCAATTCCTGGCCGAAGGCATCCAGCGCCGGATCGATGAAGCTGGGGCAGACGTAAACGCCCGTTGTGTTCTGCGCGGACAACAGGTGGCGATAGGTGGCGGGGATACAAACCCGCCCCTTGCTGTCGAGCGAGCCTGCCACCGTCGAAATGAACGGCTGGACCAACCCGGTCATCGCGCCTGATACCCCCTGCCCCCGAGTGCCTTCCGCGGGGCCGAATGGGCCTCGCGCGCAGGCGGGCCGACAGGGCCCTTTGGGACGATATGGGATAGCATGGGACAGAACGCCCCGTCAAACCAAAAACCCAAAGATTTGAGGGGCTTGGCTAGTATCATTCACCATTTGGAACCCCAGCGGTGGAGTCCAGAAGAACGATTAAGGAACGTGGTAACACTATGGCAACGGGGGTAAACAGCCCGTTAACGATTTCGTCTCGGGAGCTCCTCAATGCAACCAGGAATTGTGATGCGTCCGGTCGGATATGTGGGCGATTATATACTTGACTGAACAGTCCATTCGGGGGATAAAGGGTCATTGGAGACTGCCATGGACCTTAAGAACCCCATTTTCAACGACGAAACAGCGGCCCGCACCTATCTTGAGGCGACCCGCTGGCCCGATGGCGCGGTCTGCCCCTGCTGCGGCCTGACTGAAAAGGTCGTTCCCATGCCCCCGAAGGGCTCCATGGGCGAGGGCTGGTATCACTGCAACCAGTGCCGCCAGAAGTTCACCGTCCGCGTCGGCACCCTGTACGAGCGCAGCCATGTCCCACTGTTTAAGTGGCTTTTGGCTACCCACCTGCTTTGCAGCAGCAAAAAAGGCATGTCGGCCCACCAGCTTCACCGCATGTTGGGCGTGACCTACAAGACCGCTTGGTTCATGGCCCACCGTATCCGCGAGGGCATGACCCCTAGCAACGATACCCCCATGGGCGGCGAAGGTAAGGTCATTGAAGCCGATGAAACCTACTTCAACCCCAAGAACGACAAGCCCCGCAAGATCATTGCCCTGGTCGAACGCGGCGGCGCTGTCCGCTCCAAGTCCGTCAAGCGCGTCAACGGCCACACCGTTGGAAAGCACCTGTTCATGAACGCGGACCGCAAGTCCAAGCTCATGACGGACGAAAGCAGCGTTTATCACGGTATCGGCCAGCACTTTGCCGATCACCAGACCGTCAATCATTCGGCCCGCGAGTATGGTCGTGGCGAAGCCAGCACAAACACTGTCGAAGGCGTCTTTTCAATCTTCAAGCGCGGTATGATCGGCACCTACCAGCACTGTGGCGAACAGCACCTAGACCGCTATCTCGCTGAGTTCGATTTCCGCTATTCAAACCGCGCCAAGCTGGGCTTTACCGATGCAATGCGCGCCGAAGTCGCCTTGAAGGGCATTGAAGGCAAGCGCCTTACCTATCGGCGGATTGGTCAAGCCTAGGACGGCAAAACAGCAGGCCCGCGCCTACTTACGCTGGCTTAAGGCACGCGACGGGGAAGGTGTCTAAACTGTCGCCCCATTTCGCCTCTACCAGCCCGTGATCGACTTGGATAACCTCTAAGGTGGGGCCACCGCTTTTCAGGCAGACTTTTGACCCCGCCACAAAGGCATTTTCATCAGAACACAAGGAGATTTCCATGGCGACCTTTCAAGTTGGTGATGTCGTTGAGTTGCGGTCTATCGGCCCCAACATGACGGTCGAAGCCGTAAAGGATGAAACTGTACACTGCGTTTGGTTCAGCAGCGCTGAAGTGAAGCGGGCCTACTTTCCCGCCGACACGCTCAAAAAGAGTGGTGGTGACTCGGGCCACTAACCCTTCGGCTTCGTCTTCTTCTTGGGGCTATGCGGCTTTGGCTTCGTGTTCAGGAAGTGCTGAACAACGGCCTTAAAGTCTGGGTCTTCTTTAGGATCGGGTTTCTTAGCCATGAATACGTCGCCCAAAATTAAACGCCACAATCCGCCCAAAATAGAAACGGACCTGTTGGGAGGCCACTATATCGACAGTATCAACGACCGGGGAATAGCTGCTGAATTGGCCATGATGACGGCCGAGTTTACGAGCCTGGAACGATTCATGGATGGCGTTCTAGCCATCCTAATCGGCACCGATGACAGCGAGCTGGCTGGCTACGTTATGAGGGCAATTAAGAGCCCCAAGGGGCGGGTCGATCTAATGCGCAACCTGTTGGAGAAAGCGCCTAGCAATAGCGGCTTGTCGCCCGACTTTGATAAAGCCATCAGCGAGTTCTGGGAAATCAATGGAAAGCGCAACGATTACGTTCACGGCCAGTGGTACAGCCACGATAGCGGCGCCGTTTTTATCTCTATATTTGACCCCCACGGGTGGGGCCTAATGTCCGCCCGAGAAATCAAAAAGGAGGAACTTTCCGCTATGCGGAACCGTATCGGGGCACACTCTGCTTTTGTGCTTCGGACTTGCGTGGCGGAATGGCAGCGAAGGCAGCCTCAAGCACCATCTCCGCAATCTCCTGAAACTGCGCAGGGGGCGTGAAGCCGTCCCCGCACCTATCGGCAATAACCTTAGATGCCGCCTCAATCATTTCCTGCGTCGGCCTGTCGAGGATCATATTCCTAGCACCGAATCGTTCAGTCAAGTATATAATCGCCGATATGTGCGCGGCGGACGTGTGCAACCGGAAGATGATTCGTGGGATCGGGAGGAGGCGGTGATCGAGCTGGATGCCCGTTTCAGCCCCGATGCGCTTGCGGGCCTGGGCGTTTTTTCTCATATCGAGGTGGTGTTCCACTTCGACAAGGTGGCAGAGAGCGAGATCCACACTGGCGCGCGGCGTCCGCGCGGCAATCCAGACTGGCCGGCCGTCGGTATCTTCGCCCAGCGCGGCAAGGCCCGTCCCAACCGCATCGGCGTCAGCGTCTGCCGGCTCTTGTCGGTAAAAGGATTAAGGCTGACAGTACGCGGCCAGGATGCCATCGACGGCACGCCGGTGCTGGATATAAAGCCTGTTCTCAAAGGCTTTCTGCCACGCGGCGACGTTACCGAACCCGCCTGGGCGCGTGAGATCATGAAGGACTATCGGTGATGAAAATCGGATTTATCGGCTTGGGCCGCATGGGCGGTCATGTGGCGTCGAACCTGCTGAAGGCAGGGCATCACGTGACGGTGTGGAACCGGTCGCAGGATCCGGTCGTCGCGCTGGTGGCCAAGGGCGCCGTCGCCGCCAAGTCGCCGGAAGAGGCGCTGCAGGGCGATGCGGTGTTTTCCATGCTGTCGAATGACGCGGTGATGCGCGAAGTGGGCCTGGCCGGGCCGCTGCTCGCATCCGCCGCCAAAGGCCTGATCCATGTGAACATGGCCACCATCTCGGTGGAGTTCGCCAAGGAGCTGGCGGCGGCGCATGACAAAACGGGTCTGGCCTATATCTCCTCGCCGGTGATGGGCCGCCCCGACATGGCGGAATCGGCGCAACTGGTGCTGATCGCCGGCGGCGAGAGGAGCGCGCTCGCCACCATGCAGCCGGTGTTCGACAAGATCGGCGCCCGCACCGTGACGATGGATGCGCCCGAGAAAGCCAACCTGTTCAAGATCGCCGCCAATTTCATGATCGCCAGCGAGCTGGAAGCGATCGGCGAAGCCTTTGCCCTGTTGCGCAAGGGCGGCGTCGATCCGGCCCTGTTCCATGACGTGCTGGCAGGCCGGCTGTTCAACGGCGCGGTGTTCAAGGCCTATGGCGCCATGGTGCTGAACCGCGACTACGAACCGGCGGGCTTTGCGCTGACGTTGGGGTTGAAGGACGTCAACCTTGCCCGCAGCGCCGCGCAGGGATTGGGCGTGGACATGCCGACCGCCGAATTGCTGAAACAGCATTTCGACCAGGCGGTGGCCTGGGGCTGGCAGGACAAGGATTGGTCCGCAATCGGCGAAGTCTCGGCCAGGAAGGCCGGCGTATGAGCCTGGAACGCTTCATCTCCGCGCAGGCGCCGATCTATGCCCAGGCGCTGGCGGAATTGCGCGCCGGCCAGAAGCAAAGCCACTGGATGTGGTTCGTGTTTCCGCAACTGATCGGACTGGGCGACAGCGCCATGGCGCGCCAATACGGCATTCATTCGCTGGACGAGGCAAGCCGCTACCTCGCCCATCCGGTGCTGGGGACACGCTACCGCGAATGCTGCCAGGCGCTGATGAATGTGCGGGGCAAGAGTGCGCGCGACATTTTCGGCGCGCCCGACGACAGGAAATTCCAGTCCAGCCTGACCCTGTTCGCCGAAGTCGCGCCGGACGAGATCCTGTTCTTCAACCTGCTGGAAAAATATTTCGACGGCGAAGCCGACGAAGCGACGCTGGAAAGACTCTAGCCGCAAACTCCCTACAAGCTCGAACGCCGCACATCGCGGGGCGACACGCAGCATCCGCCACATCCCTTCCCCCTTTGGCGCGAAGCGCCAGAAAGGGGGAAGGTGTCGCAGCGAGATGTCGGCGGAGCCGACTCGAGCTGCGACGGATGGGGGTCAAAAAGAAAATGTCAGATGGCCTATAAGCCGGGTTCTGTCCTTCATTGCTGAAGGGGTGACCATTCCTCTGGGATGCGGGTTACCCCACACCTCACGCGACCGACCCGGACGGCTGGCCGAAAAAGCCTACGTGCCGTCCCTATTTGGTCTTGCTCCCGGTGGGGCTTGCCTAGCCGCTCCTGTTGCCAGGAACGCGGTGCGCTCTTACCGCACCATTTCAACCTTGCCGGACCTTTAGGGTCTTAGGCGGTGTCATTTCTGTGGCGCTATCCCTGGGGTCGCCCCCGCCGGACGTTATCCGGCACCGTTTTTCCGTGGAGCCCGGACTTTCCTCGAACCTCTTGCGAGACCCGCGGTCACCCGGCCATCTGACGGGCGGGTTATACGCCGGTGCTGGCCAGCAATCCAGCCAGCAGACCGGCGCAGTCATCGTCCCATGCACCATTAAGATTGCCGGGACGGAAGTGGCGCTGGAAGGCGGTGATCAGCTTGTCTTGCGGCGCGTTGGGGTCATAACCGTAACGGGTCAGCGCGTCAGGCCCAAGATCGCTTGTTGCGCCTTGCGGCCATAGGCCGATGCCCGCTTCCGCGAGTCGCGCCCACGGAAACAGTTCGCCCGGATCTTCCTTGCGCGCGGGGGCCACATCGCTGTGGCCCAGCACGCGCGCCGGGGGAATCGGGTGGCGCGAAAGGATGCCGCCGCACAACTCGATCAACGACGCGATTTGCGCTTCGGGGAAAGCGCGATAGCCATAGTCATGTCCCGGATTGACCAGCTCGATGCCGATGGAACCGGAATTGAGATTGTCCACCCCCGCCCAATGCGACACGCCGGCATGCCAGGCGCGACGCTCCTCCGGCACATGGGCATAAACCGTGCCGTCTTCGTCGATGGTGTAATGCGCCGACACCTTGGCCGACGGATCGCACAAGCGGTCGATCGCCGCGAGCCCGCTCGCCATGCCGGTGTAATGCAGCACCAACATGTCGATGGCCGCGCCGTTGCGGTCATCATGGTTGGGAGACGGGCGGTCGATCGATTTCATCAGACGAAGATCTTGTACTGCACGATCTCGCCATCGGGACGCTTCAGCGAGAATTCGGCGCCCTTTTCATGCTCGTCCACCAGCGCCTCGAACAGGCGCAGGGCGTTGCGGATCACTTCGGCATAGGAGGCCGCCTCGATGCGGTCCTTCAGCTTCTGCAGCCGCTCCATCGCCTGGGGCGGCATTTCCAATTGCACCCTTGTGGTGGCGCGTTCGCCTTCCACAGCTTCGGCTTCACCGCGAAAACGGCGGTGATGATGTCCATGTCCGCGCATCAGGATGCCTGCTGACGATGATGGTGACGGCGATGCAGCGCGATCATGGTCACGATCCCGGCCAGCCCAACGGCGATCATGCCATAGGCGGCCTCGGGCGGCAGCTTATGCTCCACGATCAGCGCGGCAAGACCGGCCAGGATCAGCAGCACGGCGAAACGGCCAACGCTATGCCCGCGGTGATGGCGCATGTGATGGTGATGAAGGTGGTGGCGCCCGTGACGGTGCCGTCCATGGCGGGGCTCATCGCGCCCTTCGTCGAGCGGGAATTCCTCGCCCACGCCGATATCAACTTTGCTCATATGTCTCCTTGTTGTTGTGCGGCCAAAACCGGCCGCAAGGAGAATATCATCATGCAATCATCAAAAGTCAATCATATGGTAGTGTCTCAGTTTGAATTTTAGGCCGTTTGACTTAAGAAAATGATGCAATATCAGTTAGTTACAAGTCATCAAAATTTACCCGGAAAGCTGGTTTTCCGGCCTCGCGCGCGCGAGATTGGCTCCCTGCTGATAACGTTGTCACCGGCGCAGGCCGCAGGCCAGGGTTGAAATATGTTGTGCAAGATGTCACGCAAAGTCCGCATCACGCCCCCATATAGTTGAAACTGACGTCGCCAGCCCGTGGGGACGGTCGTCGGGAGGTGCGTCTTTTCCCGTTCAGCTGGCGTTTAGGACGCAGGGAGTAACTTGGTCTAAGTCCATTGGATTGGTTGCGTACCCTATGAGTAAGTCATAAGATGCAATCACTTCGGTGCTAAGTAATTGCTTTTAAAGCGTTTTACTAGGCGAGCGGGAACGAAGGATTAGTTTTATGCCGAAAGGCCCGAACGGTGAGAAGCGCCCAGCCGACGTAATCGGCAGTGCAATCATGGTTGGCCGGATTGCGACCGGAGAGATTGAAGAGGTTCCCCTAAGCAAGGGCGGCCGAGTGAAAAGCGGTTTGGCTGGCGCGGCAGCGCGCGCATCCAAATTAACGGCATTACAGCGCAATGAAATTGCCAAAAAGGCAGCTAATGCGCGATGGAGAGATAAATGAAGACCCAACTGGTCGGGTTTAGATCAGAGAAAGCCGCTCAGTTCTCCGCGCTGTTCGTTCAGCGTGAGGGTGGACGCATAGACAAGCTGAAGCTGGTCAAGCTTCTATACCTGGCTGAACGGGAGAGTACAGCGGAACGTGGCCGGCCTATTTTCTATGACGAATTTTATTCATTAGATCATGGACCTATCGGCACCCATGCACTCGACGCTCTTAACAAAGACAGTCGGGATAATGCTCTGTGGGCTAATTACATCACCGTTCAGAGCCGGAAAGACATCGCTGCGGCCACAAAAACAAAGCCGCAAGAGATGGATCAAATCAGCAAATCAGATTTCGCTATTCTGGAAAATGTCTGGAAAAAGTTCGGCTGGATGACTGCCAGCCAGGTCCGTAACTGGACCCACCTTAACTGCCCCGAATATGTCGAACCGCCGAAGGGATCCAACCTGCCGATCACTTATGAGGCGCTCTATAAAGCACTGAAGTATGATGAGGCCGCACAGATGGCTTATCACATTTCAGAATATCGCAGCGCGGAAGCAGCTGTCGCCGCTGAGTGAGTACCCCCGCCCTCGTTCCTGGCGTAGCGGTGATCTATCCAGGCACCGGTCCCGATAGTGACGGCGGAAGGCCCCATATTCATGTGTTGGTCAGCGGGCCGACGGCAAAAAACGACATTTTATTGATCCCAATTTGCTCGACGCATCAAAAGTGCGATCGAACAGTCGTACTCAAGCCAAAAGCGGGCTGGGAGGACATCAAATGGGAGAGCTACGCGGCTTATTACAAGGCCAAGAAGGTGTCCGCCAAAGTGCTCACCAAACGGATTGAATCGTCCGAAATCACATACTTAGGGGAAATTCCGAAGGACGCTTATGCTAGTATAATCAAGGGAATAGAGGATTCTGGCGAGACTGAGCCTTGGTTTTTGGAGGAATTTTTGAAACTGAAATAAATGCTTGCAACTAAAGGATAGCAAGCATATGTTTCATTTTATGAACCGCCTACCTCTCGAAACCCGCGTCCAAATCCTCTCCATGCTGGTGGAAGGTTCTTCCATGCGGGCCGTGAGCCGGGTTGCCGGTGTCAGCATCAACACCGTGACCAAGCTGCTGGTGGATGCTGGCGAGGCTTGCGAAGCTTTCCACGACAAGACCGTGCGCAACGTCGCCGCCAAGCGGGTTCAGTGCGATGAAATCTGGTCGTTCGTCGGCTCCAAAGCCAAGAACACTTCTTTCGAGAAGAAGCGCAGCGGCGAAGCTGGCGACGTGTGGACTTGGACGGCGCTCGATAGCGACTCCAAAATGATCCTGAATTGGACCGTTGGGGACCGCAGCGGCGCAACCGCCAAGGTGTTCATGGGCGGGGTCGCTGACCGCCTTGCTGGTCGCGTCCAGCTCACCACGGACGGCCACAAGGCTTACCTCCTGGCCGTAGACAAGGCTTTTGGCGCTGACGTTGACTACGCGATGCTGGACAAGATTTACGGCGAGAGCGCGGAGCGCGGCCCTGCCCGTCGCTACAGCCCCGCTGTCTGCTTAGGCGCGCAAAAGAAGGCCATCGAAGGCAACCCCGATCCCGCGCACATTTCCACCTCGCACGTTGAGCGCCAGAACCTAACGATGCGTATGTCCATGCGCCGCTTTACGCGCCTTACCAATGGCTTTTCCAAGAAGGTGGACAACCACCTGAATGCACTGGCGCTGTATTTCGTGTATTATAACTTCTGCCGCATCCATAAGACGCTGCGCGTCACGCCGGCGATGGCGGCGGGCATCACTGACGAACTCATGGACATGGGCCATATCGTGCGGCTGATCGATCAGGCAGAAGAAGCGCCCAAGAAGCGCGGGCCTTATAAGAAAAGCGCAAAGACTGTTGACGCGTGAATCGCGACGTGATTCTCTACAAATCAGAAGGGCGGCCCTCCCGCAAAGAAAGACCGCCCTTCCAACTTTAGAAATAACTCTCGTTACTTCTTCGGGGGAGGAACGGTTACCCGTTCCTTCTCCGTTGTCTTCGGATGAGATTCCGCGAATTTCTCCGTCACAATCCGACCCGTTTCAGAAGAGCGATAAATCGTCTTCTTAGTCATACCAACCACCTCCTTCCGGTAGACCCCTCGCTTGGTCTTCGGATGAGGCGAATCGTGATGACGACGGCTAAATGTACAGCTAGGTGCGAATTGGCGCTAAAAATTCAAACTGAGACACTACCAATCATATTCATCAAATAATCATCATTCTGCCTTAAGTCTCTATTCTGATTATAGTTTCTGAAAAACAAGTTGTTTGCCATAGCTGTCGCCAATCGTTCCGCCGATCTCACCTATCCGCGAGATGCATTCAAAACCCTTGGCCGAAGCCAGTGCCATGATCTGGTCTTCGTTGAGTGTCCGATGAGGATACGAAACGTCCTGGTCTTCGAACCCATCGGGAATGGGACCGCCGCCATTGCTGAAAAGACGAGACGTCTGAACGTGGAAAGTTTCCACGTCTGAAAAGCTATTGTGAACAAGCACGACATACTGTTTTGCGGAGTCAAACCCGGCGGCCAGAACTGCCATGGGGTCGTCGAGATATTGCAGCGTACCGCTTGTATAGAAAATATCGCACGAAGCTGGAATCCGGTTTGAAAACTGAACCCCTGATCGATCCTTCATCAGATCGACCAGGGTCGTATTTTCAACGACCGTAAACACTCCCCCCCGGAAAACCGTGAGAAAATCTGCGCCAAGTTCGCCCGTGGCGCCGCCAAAGTCGGTCACAGATAATTCGATTGTGAGCGCGCCATTCGGGCGACAAGGCTCAGCGGGCCGGCTCGGAGGAAAGAGCCATCAATTTTACGTCCTTCGCTTCGCTTCGCCCGAAAACCGTTCAGCGTATCGGTGGAATAACTCCCAGCGGCGTTGCGCGCTTCATTCCATGAGGGAAATGTCCTGGTGCCTACCTTGGACCAAGCCTGTTTGGTAAAAATCGGCGGTATCAAGGATTTCAAAAACGCCTTTGCGCCGGGCATACTTATTTCTCCCAACAAATAATCGTCACTTTGGGCCGAGTCCGCGTTCCTGCTGGATTTTTTCATAGGCGCTGTTAATCGCCGCCAGCTTGTCATTGGCCAGCTTGATGAACTCGGCCGGCACGCCGCGCGCCATCAGGCTGTCGGGATGGTTCTCGCGCACCAGGCGGCGATAGGTCTGTTTCAGCTCATCGTCATCGGCGACGTAGGACAGGCCCAGGATCACATACGGGTCCGTCAGTTCGGGCGCGAAATGGCTGGCGCGGATACGGCGAAATTCGTTGGGGGCAAAGCCGAAGATCTCCGCCACCCGCTCCAGGAACCTGGCCTCGCACGGATGCAGCACGCCGTCCGCCTTGGCGATCTCGAACAGCCCGTCGAGAATGTCTTCCAGCATGGCCGGATTGCCCACGAACAGCTGGGCGATCTGGCCGGCATAATGCTCAAAGCCGGCAATGTCCTGGCGCGCCAGGTTGAAGATGCGCCGCACATTGGCTTCTTCCTGCGGCGGCACGCCGAACACGCGCTGGAAGACGTTGAACTCTTCCTCGGTGACCACGCCATCGGCGCGCGCCATCTTTCCGGCCAGCGCGATGATGGCGATGGTAAAGGTGACGCCGGGATCGCTGTCGCGGTCGAGAAAGAAATGCCCGGCCACGGCGCCCACCAGCGCGCCAATGGGCCCGCCGACAAACAGGCCGGCCGCCGCGCCACTGACTTTACCCCAGACAGACATCGCTTCCCTTACGCTGCGTTCACTGTCCGCGGATTGTAGTTGAGAATGGGCCCCAGCCAACGTTCGGCTTCTGCCACTGTCCAGCCTTTGCGCCTGGCATAATCTTCCACCTGGTCGCGCTCGATCTTGCCGATGCCGAAATAACGGCTTTCGGGATGGGCGAAATAGAAACCCGACACCGAGGAACCCGGCCACATGGCGTAGCTTTCGGTCAGCTTGACGCCGATACGGCTTTCCGCATCCAGCAGCTTGAACAAGGTGGCCTTCTCGCTGTGCTCGGGCTGGGCGGGATAGCCGGGCGCCGGGCGGATGCCGCGATAGGCTTCCTTGATCAACTGGTCATTGCTGAGCTGTTCGTCCGCGGCATAGCCCCAGTAGTCCCGGCGCACCCGTTCATGCATGCGCTCGGCAAAGGCTTCCGCCAGGCGGTCGGCGAGGGCGCGCAGCAGGATGGCGGAGTAATCGTCCTTGGCGGCCTCGAACTTCTTGATGTGCTTGTCCTCGCCGATGCCGGCGGTGACGACAAAGCCGCCGATGTAATCCTCCACGCCGACCGGAGCGATGAAATCAGCCAGCGCCAGGTTGGGGCGGTCCGCCTCGCGTGCCATCTGCTGGCGCAGGGTGTGCAAGGTCTGGGTGGGGAACTTCCGCGCCTTGTCGCCATAGACGATGATGTCGTCGGGATTCTTCGGATCGCGATTGGCCGGCCAGAAGCCGATCACCGCGCTGGCGGTCAGCCACTTGCCGTCGATGATCTTCTTCAGCATGGCCTGGGCGTCGCGATAGAGATCGCTGGCCACCTTGCCCACCTTGTCGTCGGTCAGGATGGCGGGGAACGGCCCCGCCAGCTCCCAGGTCGAGAAGAAAGGACCCCAGTCGATATAATTCGCCAATTCGCCCAAGTCGTAATTGGTGTAGATGCGCGACCCCATGAAGCCGGGCGCCGGCGGTTCACCGGTGAAATCCAGCTTGGCTGCATTGGCGCGCGCCTGGTCCAGGGTCAGGCGCTTGCCGCTGACCTGCTTGTTGGCATGGGCGACCGCCATTTTTTCATATTCGGCGCGAATGTCGGCGGCATAGCCGGCGCCTGTGTCCTTGTGCATCAGGCTTGATGCCACGCCGACGGCGCGGCTGGCGTCGGTGACATAGACGGTCTGGCCGCGGCGATAGCTGGGATCGATCTTCACCGCCGTATGCACCTTGCTGGTGGTGGCGCCCCCGATCATCAGCGGAATGTCGAAGCCCTGGCGCTCCATCTCGCTGGCCACCGTCACCATCTCGTCCAGCGACGGCGTGATCAGGCCCGACAGGCCGATGATGTTGGCCTTGTGTTCCCTGGCGGCGTCCAGAATCTTCTGGGTCGGCGTCATCACCCCCAGGTCCACCACTTCATAGCCGTTGCATTGAAGCACGACGCCCACGATGTTCTTGCCGATATCGTGCACATCGCCCTTGACCGTGGCCATGATGATCTTGCCGGCAGGTTCCTTCACCTGGCTCTTGTCGGCGTCCATAAAGGGCAAGAGATAGGCCACCGCCTTCTTCATAACCCGCGCGGATTTCACCACCTGGGGCAGGAACATCTTGCCCGACCCGAACAGGTCGCCCACCACATTCATGCCCTCCATCAGCGGGCCTTCGATCACGTCCAGCGGACGGGTGGCGGCGGCTCGCGCTTCCTCGGTGTCTTCCAGGATGAAGGCGTCGATGCCCGCCACCATGGCATGGCTGATGCGCTCGTTGACCGGCAGGCTGCGCCAGGCGGCGTCTTCCACCTGGGCGGTGGCGGCGCCACCCTTGTATTCCTGCGCCAGGGTCAGCAGCCGCTCGGTGGCGTCATCGCGGCGGTTGAACAGCACGTCCTCGATGCCTTCGCGCAACGGCGTCGGGATGTCCTGATAGACCGTGAGCTGGCCGGCATTGACGATGCCCATGTCCATGCCCGCCTTGATGGCGTGGAACAGGAACACCGAATGCATCGCCTCGCGCACCTTCTCGTTGCCTCGGAACGAGAAGGAGAAGTTGGAGACGCCGCCCGAGATATGGGCATGCGGATTCTGGGCGCGAATGATCTCGGCCGCCTCGACAAAGGCCTTGCCGTATTCGTTATGCTCTTCCAGGCCCGTGGCGACGGCGAAGATGTTGGGATCGAAGATGATGTCTTCCGGCGGGAAGTTCAGCTTCTGGACCAGAAGGTCATAGGCTCTGCTGCAGATCTCGATCTTGCGTTCCCTGGTGTCGGCCTGGCCGACCTCGTCGAACGCCATCACCACCACGGCGGCGCCGAAGCGGCGCACTTCCTTGGCGTGTTTCAGGAACTGCTCCTCGCCTTCCTTCAGCGAGATGGAATTGACGATGACCTTGCCCTGGCAGCATTTCAGGCCGGCCTGGATCACGGCCCATTTGGAGCTGTCGATCATCAGCGGCACCTTGGAAATGTCCGGCTCGCCCGCCATCATGTTGACAAAGCGGGTCATCGCCGCCTCGCCGTCGATCATGCCTTCGTCCATGTTGATGTCGATGACCTGGGCGCCGTTCTCGACCTGGCTGCGGGCGACTTCCAGCGCCGCTTCATAATCGTTGGCGACGATCAGGTTACGGAACCTGGCGCTGCCGGTAATGTTGGTGCGCTCGCCGACATTGATGAAGTTGAGGTCCGGGGTCAGGGTGAACGGCTCCAGTCCCGACAGGCGCATGTATTTCGGCTTGGCCGGAATGGCGCGCGGCGTCACGTTCCTGATGGCCGCACCGAAGGCGGCGATGTGATCGGGCTTGGTGCCGCAGCAGCCGCCCACGATATTGACCAGGCCGGAGCGGGCGAATTCGCCGATCATCTCGGCCATCTGTTCCGGGCTCTCGTCATAGCCGCCGAATTCGTTGGGCAGGCCGGCATTGGGATGGGCCGACACCAGCGTATCGCAGGCATTCGCCAGGTCGGCGATATAGGGACGCAATTCCTTGGCGCCCAGGGCGCAGTTCAGTCCGATGGCAAAAGGATCGGCATGACGCACCGAATGCCAGAAGGCTTCCGGCGTCTGGCCCGTCAGGGTACGGCCCGACAGGTCGGTGATGGTGCCGGAAATCCACACCGGCAGGCGCACGCCCATCTCCTCGAACACTTCCTCGATGGCGTAGATCGCCGCCTTGCAGTTCAGGGTGTCGAACACCGTCTCGATCATGATGACGTCCGAACCGCCCTTGATCAGGCCGCGGGTGCCGTCGCGATAGGTTTCACGCAGCTGGTCGAAGGTGATGTTGCGGAAGGCCGGGTCATTGACGTCGGGCGAGATGGTGGCGGTGCGGTTGGCTGGGCCCAGCACGCCGGCGACCAGCCGCGGCCGCGCGTCGGTGGAGAACTCGTCGCACAGCTCGCGCGCCAGCTTTGCGCCCGCCTCGTTCAACTCGCCGACCAGGTGACCCAGCCCATAATCTTCCTGGCTGGTGAAGTTGGAGTTGAAAGTGTTGGTCTCGATGAAATCCACCCCGGCGGCCAGATACTGGCGGCCGATGTCCTGGATGATGGACGGCTTGGTCAGGGTGAGAAGATCGTTGTTGCCCTTCAGCTCCGACGGATGATTGCCGAAACGCGCACCCCGGAAATCCTCCTCGCCCAGCTTGAACCCCTGGATCATCACCCCCCAGGAGCCATCCAGCAGCAGAAGGCGCTTCTTGGCCTCCTCCTTCATCCAGGCGATGCGGGCGGTGCGATCAAAAGTCATGACAATTCCACAAAACTAAAGGTGAGAAGGACGAATACCGAGAATACGGCAGGCCGCGTAAGTCAGGTTGGCCTGGTTGAGGGTGTAGAAGTGAAACTGACCGAAGCCGCGGGTACGCAGCTGTTGCACCTGGTCGGCCAGCACCGCGGCCGCCACGATCCGGCGGGTTTCGACATCGTCATCCAGGCCTTCATAGGCCTTGGTGAGCCAGGCGGGAATGGAGGCGCCGGTCTTGCCCGCCATGCGCGCCACGGCATTGAAATTGGTGGTGGGGATGATGCCGGGCACCACCGGAATGGTGATGCCGGCGCGGGCCGCATCGTCGCGGAAACGCGCGGTCAGGTCATTGTCGAAACAGAACTGGCCCAGCGCGCGGGATGCGCCGGCGTCCATCTTGGCTTTCAAGAGGTCGATGTCGTGGCCGTGGCTGGGCGAGTCCGGATGCCGCTCCGGATAGAAAGACACACTGACTTCGAAATCCGCAATCTTCCTGATGCCCGCGATCAGCTCAGGCGTGGAGCGATAGCCCTCCGGATGCTGGGTATAGGGCCCGCTCATGCCGGGCATGTCGCCGCGCAGCGCCACGATGTGGCGGATGCCGGCATCCCAATAGGCGCGCACGATATCGTCGATCTCGCCCCGGGGGGCGCCCACACAGGTCAGATGCGCGGCCGGCTTGAGCGAGGTCTCGTCCACGATGCGCTTGACCGTGGCATGGGTGCGTTCGCGGGTGGAACCGCCCGCGCCATAGGTGACCGAGACAAAGGCCGGCGCCAGCGGCTCCAGCCGGCGGATCGCCAGCCACAATGCCGCTTCCGCCTCGTCCGTCTTGGGCGGGGAGAATTCGAATGAGACCTGCAAGGGGCCCGGATTGGTGATCAGATTTTCCAGGCTCATGCGGCTTCTTTTTTGCTCTTGGCTTTGGCGGTGGCGAGCCACAGTTTGACGGTGAGTTTTTCGTTGTCGCCCGTGGGGGCGATGGTTTCGCTGCCGGCGGCGGCCAGTCCGGCGCCTGCGAACCAGCTTTCCACTTCCCGGTCCGAGAAGCCCAGGCGGCGATGGGCGAATTCATCGCGCAGGAATTCTTCTTTATGCGGCGCAAAATCTGCAATCAACAAACGCCCGCCCGGCGTCATGACGCGGGCGGCTTCCGCCACCGCCGTCCCCGGATCGTCCAGATAATGCAGCACCTGGTGGAACAGCACGACATCGAAACCGGTGCCCGCCGCGCCATTGGGAAAGGGCATGCGATAGGTGTCGCCCAGCCGCACTTGCGCGTTCTGGACGTTGCCGCGCAGCAGCCGGTCGCGGGCAATGGCCAGCATGTCGGGACTGACATCGATGCCCACCGCGCGGCGCGCATGGGGCGCGATCAGTTCCAGCATCCGTCCGGTGCCGGTGCCGGCATCCAGGAAATTCTCGATTTTGCCCGTGGCCCTCTCATCCGTAATGAGGCGGCGCGCAATGGCCGCTTCCACGTCTTTCTCCGGCGCGTGCAAGGCGCGGATGCGCTCCCATTCGGCGGCATTGGACTTGAAATAGGACGCCGCCGCATCGGCGCGGGCTGCGCGTACATGCGCCAGCCGCGCCTTGTCGGATTCCTGCAACGACGGATCGGCCAGGGCGGCGATGGCCGCGCCCAGTTCGGCGCCGGTGCCCCGATCGGCGGCGCGGCAGAACACCCAGCTGCCTTCCTTGAAACGCTCCACCAGCCCGGCTTCGCCCAAAAGCTTGAGATGGCGGGAGACCCGGGGCTGGGATTGGCCGACAATCTCGATCAGCTCGCTGACCGTCAGCTCCGCCTGGCGCAGCAGAAGGAGCAGGCGCAACCTGGTGGGGTCGCCGGCGGCACGCAGCATGGAAACCAGCCGATCCATGGTCTTCCTACATATAAACATATCTTTATATGCTCAAGGCCAGTGCGGCTGCAAGGGGTCTGGATTTGCGCCCACAAAACCTGCAAAACCCCCGGAAATCTTGGATTTTGTACAGACATGGGCAGGATTGGGAGAGTTGCTTCGGGGCTTTGCGGGCTGGCCCTGTGCGCGGGCCTGTCTGCTTGCGCCGCCCCCTCCCCCGCCGCCCTGGCCGCCAACGACCCTTATGAAGAATTCAACCGCGCCTCTCTGAAGCGCAACTCCAAGATAGACAAGTATGTCGTTCTCCCCACCGTGAGGGCCTATTTCACCCTGGTGCCGGAAGACGGCCGCCGCGGGGTGCACAATTTCCTGGGCAACCTGGCGCTGCCCACCATTTTCCTGAACGACATGATGCAAGGCGAAACCTCCCGCGCCGGAAAATCCATGTGGCGGCTGGTGGTGAACTCCACCGTGGGCGTCGGCGGATTCCTCGATCCGGCCAGCAAAATGGGCATTCCCGGGCTGGCGAGGATTTCGGCCAGACCCTGGCGGTGTGGGGCGTGGGCGAAGGGCCTTATCTCATTCTGCCGCTCCTGGGCCCCAGCAATCCGCGCGACGCGACAGGACTGGTGGTCGATGCGGTGATCGATCCCACCAACCAGATTCGTTTCAAGCAGCACATCTGGTGGTCGGCGGGGCGCCAATTTTTCACCTTGCTGGACCTGAAGGGCCAGACGGTCCAAACCATCCAGGGAATCCAGCGAAGTTCGGTGGACTATTATTCATCCCTGCGCAGCCTCTACCGGCAGCTGCGGGCCGAGCAAATCCGCAATGGCCGCAAGACTGGTGAGGATTTGCCGGATTTCTGAGAAAAAAGACGCGCTTTTGGTAAAAAATAGGACCTTTGCCCGCCTTGAACTTGCCATAGCAAACCGCGAAAGTCCGCCCGAACCGGGAAAGACCTAGTATGCAGCTTTCGATGCCCCTGATGCGCCGCGCCTTTTTTGCCGTGGCGATTCTGGCCGCCATGCCGCTTCTCACGGTGCGCCCGGCCGCCGCCGCGCAGAATGTGGCGGAAGCCTTTGTGGACGACAATATTCACAAGGGCCTGGACATATTGCGGGACAAGAAGCTCAACGCCGTCCAGCGCCGCGACCAGTTCGAGACCCTGCTGCTGGGGCTGGTGGATGTGCGCCGCATCGGGCTGTTCACCCTGGGCCAATATCGCCGCACCGCGCCGCCGGAAGACGTTGAAGCCTTTATCGGCGCGTTCAAGAATTACGCGACTGCCGCCTACCAGTCCTATTTCACCAAATACACCAACCAGACCCTGAAGGTGATCGGCTCGACCCAACGCAGTCCCACCGATTTCGTCGTGCAAACCCAACTGGCCGATCCCGGTTCCAGCCAGCAGCCGGCGCAAGTGGATTTCCGCGTGCGCACCGACACCGGCAAGCCGGTGCTGGTGGATGTGGCCTATCAGGGCATCTGGCTGTCGCTGGAAGAACGCGACCAGTTTGTCGCCTTCCTGGGCCAGAACAACGGCAATGTCCGCACCTTGATCGCCCATCTCAGTGAGCTGGCGGTCAATCTGGGCAAGCCGTCTAACTAAGTTCCGTTATCACCCGGTCGGCATAGGATTTTTCGCCCAGGTCGCACACGGCATGACGGCCCCAGACGCGGTAACGCGTACGCGCGATCAGGCGATAGACCATGTCGCGCAACAGGCGTGGCACGATGTGCAAGCCGGCGACCCAACGCCAGCCCGGCAAGAGCGACACCACAGCCAAGGCTGCGTCGGAGCGGCGATAGGCAATTCCGTTCCACACCACCGCATTGGTATCGGGATCGTCGGGGTTTATGCGCAAGGCTAGCGCCAGCGCCCGGCCATAGGGTGATTGGATCGGCGTGAAGCGGAACAGGCGCCGGCGGTCCCGCCGCAGGACAAACCGCATCCAGACGGAACACAAGACGCAGACACCGTGATGCCGTTATCCGGCCAGAAGGCCGCATCCGAACGGTTGGGATTCATCGATCGTCCAGCATCAGAAGACAGAACAGCATCAGCACGATCGCGGGAAAGGTCTTGACCAATGCACCCAACGGCTCGATCCACATATCCGGCGTGAAAATAGCCGCGGCGGCCATATAACCCAGCGAAACGACAATGCCTGCCACCAGGCCGATGGCGCTGGTGCGCCGGACGGCGATCAAAAGCCCTATGGAAATATCCATCAGGCTGCTGGCAATCGTGACGCCATGCGCCAGGGCGAAGGGAAATCCGTGATCGACCAGGGTCTGGCGCGCGACCGGAAACGCTACTGTCAGGGCGATCGTGCCGGAAGCGCACCAGAAGATCACCAGGGTGACCAGCGCCGCCGCCTTCATCAGGTAAAGACGGGCAAACCATTTTTCCTGGATCGTGGCCGGCGTCGCCGCCACGGCCTCGGACGCGGACAAGGGCGTGATGCCGGTGTCGCGCATCCAGCCTTGTGGATTGCCCACCACGCCGCGCCGCATTTCCGCCACCGCCGTGCTGCGGATGGGCGGCTTCCATCCCAGCCTTGCCGCGACATCGCCCAGCACGGCGCCCGGCGCCAACAGCCAACCCGGCGTGGCCATGAGGGGTTTGGGGCCGCCATTGCGGGCGCGGAAGGCGGCCACGATATCGCCCACCGTGCCGGACGCCGGCTCCATCACATCCCAGGTCTTGTCCCAGTTCCGTTCGCCGCCCTGCCAGCGCCTGGCGACATGCGCCACCGTTTCGCACAAATCGTTCATGGCGGTGGCGGCGAAGCGCGCCCCACTTTCCCGCGGCGGCAGGTTCAGCGGCAATGCCGCCAACGCTCGCATTAAGGCGCTGCCGCCATAGGCGGCGGTGGCGATGACAAAACCCGGCCGCAGGATGACAAAGGGCGCCCCGCCCGCGGCGATGGCGCGTTCGCCCTCACGCTTGGTGAGGCTATAGGCGGTGCGGTCGGCTTTTTCCTCTCCCGGCAAGGAAAGATGCACCAGCAGCTTTTGGGGCGATGTGCCGCAAACAGCAGCCAGCCGGGCGGCAAATTGCCGGTGCACGGCGTCGCTGTCGGGTCCCTGCAGGATGCCGATGGTGTTGATCACCATGTCAGCGCCTTCCAGCAGCTGGGCCAATTCTTGCGGATCCAGATTTACCAGCGGCGCCTGGACTGTGCCGTTCAACGCCGCCCTTTGCGCCGTGGTGAAAGAGCGGGCAATCCCGCGAACCTCAAAGCCGCGCCGCTTCAAGTCCAGCGCCAGGGCATGTCCGATCAATCCATTGGCGCCCAGGATCGCGATCATCAATAGAGCACCGGTTTGGCAATCATCAGGAACAGGATCGCCAGCACCGCGGCGAAACCCGGAAAGCCGAATGCAAACCAGATGCGGAACAACCGGTGATAGGCGGCCGGAAGCGGCATGTTGCCGTCCGACGCGGCCTGCGCCAAATCCCGCATACGCGCCTGAATCCACACCACCGGCAGCCAGAAGGCGCCTGCCAGCAGATAAAGCCCCAACGACACCGTGATCCAGCTTTCGGAAAGCTCCATACCGGTCTGGCGCATCAGCAGATAGCCCGTGATGGGTTGCAGCAGCACCGCCGTTGCGGTGAACAGCATGTCGGCGATCACCACCACCCGCGCAGTGCGGGCGATGAAGGCGGCATCACCGCTGCGATGGGCCACCAGCATGAAAAAAGCGATACCGCTTCCCGTGCCGAAAATAACGCTGGCACCCACGATATGCGCGAATTTCAGCAGCAGATAGGTCAGGCTCTGGCAAACCTTTTGTACTTAATGCGGTGCGGCTGGTCGGCGTCCTGTCCCAGGCGGCGCTTCTTGTCGGCTTCGTAGTCCTGGTAATTGCCTTCGAACCATTCGACATGGCTGTCGCCTTCAAAGGCCAGCATGTGGGTGGCGATGCGGTCCAGGAACCAGCGGTCATGGCTGATAATCATGGCGCAGCCGGCGAATTCTTCCAGCGCCGATTCCAGGGCGCGCAAGGTTTCCACGTCCAGGTCGTTGGTGGGTTCGTCCAGCAGCAACAGGTTGGCGCCCGAGCGCAGCATCTTGGCCAGATGGACGCGATTGCGCTCGCCGCCCGACAATTGCCCGACCTTCTTCTGCTGGTCGCCGCCCTTGAAGGCGAAGTGGCCGCAATAGGCGCGCGCATTGATCTTGGTCTTGCCGAATTCGATGAAGTCGGTGCCGCCGGAAATTTCCTGGTACACGGTCTTGTTGGGGTCCAGCGCATCGCGCGACTGGTCCACGTAACCCAGCTGCACGGTGGAGCCGACCTTCAAGGAGCCCTCATCGGGCTTTTCCTGGCCCGTCAGCATGCGGAACAGCGTGGTCTTGCCGGCGCCGTTGGGCCCGATGACGCCGACGATGCCGCCGGCCGGTAGCTTGAAGTTCACATTCTCGTACAGCAGCCGGTCGCCATAACCCTTGGCGAGATTGTCGGCCTCGATCACCAGGTCGCCCAGACGTTCGGCCACCGGAATGAGAATTTGCGCGGTGCCCTGGCGCTGTTCCTGGGATTTGCGCACCAGGTCTTCATAAGCATTGATACGCGCCTTGGACTTGGCCTGGCGCGCCTTGGGCGATTGCGAAATCCATTCGCGTTCGCGCGCGATGGTGCGCTGGTTGGCGGCTTCCTCGCTGGACTCCTGCTTCAGGCGCTTTTCCTGTACGCCCAGGAACGACGAGTAATTGCCTTCATGCGGGATGCCCTTGCCGCGATCCAGTTCCAGAATCCAGCTCGTCACATTGTCCAGGAAATAGCGGTCATGGGTGACCAGGATGACGCAGCCCTTGTATTCGCGCAGGGTCGCTTCCAGCCATTCCACCGACTCCGCGTCCAGATGGTTGGTGGGTTCGTCCAAAAGCAGAATGTCGGGCGCGTCCAGCAGCAGCTTGCACAGCGCGACGCGGCGGCGCTCGCCGCCTGACAGGGTTTCGACCTTGGCGTCGCCATCGGGGCAGCGCAGCGCATCCATCGCCTGGTCCACCTTGCTGTCCAGATCCCAAAGGCCCTGCGCCTCGATCTCGTCCTGCAGCCTGGCCATTTCGTCGGCGGTTTCGTCGGTATAATTGGAGGCGATCTCGTTGTAGCGGTCGACCAGCGCCTGCTTCTTGGCGACGCCTTCCATAACGTTTTCTCTAACATTCTTATTGGCATCAAGCTGCGGTTCCTGCGACAGGTAGCCCATGCGCACGCCGTCGGCCGCCCAGGCGTCACCTGTATATTCCTTGTCCATTCCCGCCATGATCTTCATCAGGGTGGACTTGCCCGAACCGTTGACGCCGACGATGCCGATCTTGGCGCCGGGATAGAAGCTCAGCCAGATGTCCTTCAGGACCTGCTTGCCGCCGGGATAGGTCTTGGAAAGACCCTTCATCACATAAACGAATTGCGGCCCGGCCATGCTATTGATTTCCTTGTAATTTCGCCTTCAAAAAGCGGTGTGCTTCGGGCCGCGCGCGCCCAATCGGTCCTGTTTGGCGCCTTCATACAGCACTGACCCCGATTTTTGAACGGTACTTCCAGCGTACCGGTGGATGGCGGGGAAATGCCGGATCGCCGCAACTGGTAGGGGGGTCTGCCGAGCCGGCTGGTTCGTGGGCGTCAGCGCCAGAATGCGATGAGCTGCGCGGCAAGCGCTCTGCCCTGGTTGTAACCGGCGCGAGCGGCGGGCGGACGCGCCGAAAGATCCATCATGTTGTCGCCGAACGTGTCGCGGGAATCGCTGTCCGGAAAGATGGTTTCAACGCTGCTGCCGCCCGCGCTGAGTTCGCCGACCTGTGCTGCGAGTTGCATGCCCCAGCCCCATGGATGCCGCGTTCTGCCACCGAAGGGCGACAGCACCAGCACCCGTTCGTATCCAGCTGCCAGATCGGCGTTCTCGTTGCGCCGATAGCCGCCATCGATGTATCGGGTGCCGCCGATGCGGTAAGGCAAGCCGCTGGCGGTGCTGGCGGCGATGGCGTCGGCCAGGTCGACTCCGCTGTGGCGGTCGAACACGACCGGTTCGCCGGTATGGGCATCGACAGCCGTGATGATCATCGCTCGTTGCGGCCAACGCTGGCTGGGCAGCCGGGCGGCGACGGTGGCGCGCCTGCCCGTTTGCCCGGATCCGTCGGACATCGCATCCATCTCGATCGCCGCCGCACCCATCCTGCGGCGCATGTCGGCCGCATCCGCGGCGGCGGCGATGATCCTGCCGGTTCTTTCCATATGGTCGGCGACAGGCCCGGCCGGACCAGTCCGTGGGTGCGGTGTCGCGGCAAGGATGGCCCCAAACAGTTCAGTCGAGGTCGCGCTGGTGATCTGGGCCGCGACCGTCGATCCGGCAGATGTCCCGATGATCAGATCAGCCTCGGTCACATCCAGACCGGCATCGAACAGGCCGGCGATGACGCCGATCTCCCAAGCATTGCCTGCCGACCCTCCGCCACCGAGGACCAACGCTCGTGTCGGCATCACCCGGCCGCGATAGCGCTGAGCCTGGCCACGTCTATCTTGGACATTTGACACATGGCACCCATGACCTGGCCGGCGTTTCGGCCGGACATCAACTTCGGGAGGCCGGCAAAATTGATCTGCCAGGACAGGCCAAACCGGTCCTTGAGCCAGCCGCCCACGCTCGGCGTGCCACCTTCACACAGCGCGTTCCACAACCGGTCAATTTCAGCTTGATCCGAGCAACTGACCATAAGCGAGAACGCCTCATTCAGTTTGAACATCGGCCCGCCGTTCAGCGCGGTCAAACGTTGGCCGAAAATTTCGAATCCGACCACCATCGCGGCGCCCGTCGGTCCGGGAGAGACATACTCGATCTTTGAGCCGGGAAATAAGGATACGTAGAAGTTCGCAGCCGCTTCGGCTTCCTTGTCGAACCAGAGGAAGGGCGTAATGCTGGAAACAGTCATGTCAGATCCTTTTAGGGATGATCGTGGCGTTGGGGAGTTGATCCGCTAGTCTGCGTCGCGCAGAAACGCGGCCAGTCTTTCGAATGTGCTGTTCCAGCCGGCGGAATGGCCCTTCGCGCTGCCGGATGAGACAAGCCCGGTCTGGCTGAAGTACATCCGGGTGCCTCCGTCCGCCAACTCTTCCAGCCGAACGACGACATGTGTCAGGACGCCGGGACCGTCTTCGTGGTTCGAACCTTCCCAGGCGAAGGTAAACTCCAGGCGTTCCGGCGGCGCGACGATGAGATAACGGCCGGATTGCCAGAGCACGTCCTTGTCGCTGTCTGATTTGAGGCAAGCGCGCCAGGCGCCGCCCACGCGCACGTCCGCACGGACTTCGACAGCCGGATAGTGCCGCGGGCCGAGCCACCGCAGAAGCACATCGGGTTGGGTCCATGCCCGCCATACGCGATCTCGCGATGTTTGAAAGTCCCGGATAATTTCCAGTTTTTGCCGCGCGGCCTCGTTCGTGAGACCGGAGAAAGCGTCGCCAGGTTTCGCAATGCGGCTAAACATCCTTGGCTCCCGATGCTTCAGGCGTTTCCAGATACCCGGCCAGGCGATCAAAGCTTCCTTCCCAATGCTCCCGGCATCTTTCAATCCAGTCCGCCATTTCTGACAGCGCGGCGACTTGCAGTTTCGCCGGCCGCGCGACCGATTTGCTTGGCCTGCTGCGCGTGACAAAGCCTGCCCGTTCCAGCACGGCCAAGTGCTTGGCCACCGCTGGAACCGTCATTTCCAACGGCTTTGCGAGGTCCGCCAGTGTCAGTTCGCCCAGCGCGAGCCGGGCCAGCATTGCGCGCCTGGTAGGATCGGCAAGCGCTGCAAACCTCGCGCTTAAAGTGTCAGCCATCTATAAACCATCAGGTACATATACCAATTGGTATATCCTATGACAGAGCCTGATTGTCAAGTGCGAGATCGTCTCCGCAGATCGCAGCGGCCGATCGGGTCAGGCGCGTTTGTGATTTTGCGATTTTGCGACATAGGGCCGCGCAAACAAATACAGGCCGCTGAACAGTTGCAAGAAAAGAAAGGGAAGCGGCGAATAGACCACCCACATCGGCCGCTCCCGCATTGCCAGGACCGCAAAGTTGGCGATCACGGTCACGGTAAAAATAACCGACAGCCAACGGTGGGCCTGCCGAACGCGCGCATCCAAGGTCATCGCATCCTCCGTTTAAATGGAACGGGCCAGCGTCTGTTCCAAGGCGCCGAACATTCGCTGCCAGCCGTGCTTGGCACCCTGGTAAGCCTGTTCCTGATCTGGACGGAACCCCGATTGTTCCATTCGCAGCATGGTCCCCCCGCTGGTGGCTTTGAGGGTCCAGGTGACGACACTCTTAAGCCCCATCGCTTCCCAGCTATACGACAGCGTTTTGTTCGGCTCGATCGTCTGTACCCTGCAAGCGACGGAACCCCATTCGCCCCGCAACGTGAAATCACTGCCTGGTTCCGGCCTGAAATCGTTCTTCATCAACCATTCTTCGATCAGGTGCGGTTGCGTCAACGCCCGCCAGATTTTTTCCGGCGGATACGGTATCTCCCGTTCGACGACGACCGAGCGCTTTTCGACTGGGGCGCTGCTCATTGGTCCATCCTTTTGAGAAGATCTTCGAGAGAATCGAACCGGCTTTGCCAGAAGCCAGTC
Source organism: Alphaproteobacteria bacterium (assembly GCA_013697055.1). Lineage (GTDB taxonomy): Bacteria > Pseudomonadota > Alphaproteobacteria > Micropepsales > Micropepsaceae > Rhizomicrobium. Next base: position 2,470 of record JACCXK010000139.1, on the reverse strand, counting down.
ATTTGACCTGTCCAGTCGATGAGCGGAGCCAGGGCGCTGAGTTGCGCACTGTAATGCGTCTGGCGTCCATCGGGCCGATTCAGGACCAAGCCTGCTTGCTTGAGCACCCCAAGATGTTTTGACACTGCCGGCTGCGAAACGCCGGCCTGGGCCGTCAGTGCGGCCACGGTGAGCTCACCCTTGCGACAGAGCCGCTCGAAGATCGCTCGCCGCGTAGGGTCGGCAAGCGTTTTGAAAAGTATGTCGTGATGACCTGGCATTACATCCATAACTCACTGGCTATTGATCGAACAAATAACCCACAGGTTATGATTGAGTCAATCAAAGATTTTCACGGTGTGCCGGGGCCCATCTTCAGCACGCGGCAGAACTGGTGCGTTCGACTGCTTGACATCGCCATACCGGTCGGTATGGTTCTCCATACCGACCGGTATGTTTCATGTGGGAGCTTATGGTGCCACTCGACCTCAACTATCTGCCCGGTATCGAGAAGAAGACCGGAAAGACCACCAATTACTTTGTAGCAGCGGCCATCAAGAAGGGTGTTGCTGATCCAAATTTGAAGCCTGGCGTCCGGATGGCGTGGCTTAAAGAAGAATATGGCCTCGGGCATGGCCATGCGCTGTTCATGGCGCACACCATTCGGAACGAAATGCTGAAGCGCGCCGGAAAAACGAAAAAATAACCCTGTGACAGACAATCAAACCAGAGGACGCCTCATCGCGTCGGCCATCGACGTCATGCGCGTCAAAGGCTACGCCGCCACCAGCGTCAATGACATCGCGGCGGCGGCGGGCGTTACCAAAGGCAGCTTTTTCCACCACTTCGCCACCAAAGAAGCTTGCGCGCGTGAAGCGGCTGTTCATTGGCGGGAAAAATCGAAAGCGGATGCGGCAAATTCATCCAGGAAGGCTGTCGGCCCAAGGGAGCGCGTGCTGGCTTACATGGATTTCCGCATGTCTCTGCTCGGCGGGCCGGTTGCGAAATATGCTTGTTACGTCGGCACCGTGTTGCATGAGGTTCATGACACGCATCCGGAACTGGCTGCGGACATTGCGGCCTCCCTTTTGGACCAGGCCAGGGCGTTGGAACCGGACCTCGCGGCGGCGTTGGGCAAAAGGCGCGCTGAAGCGCACGACCTCGCAATCCATATCGAGGCGTCGATACAAGGCGCTCTGCTGCTCGCCAAAGCGGAAGGCGGCACGGATGGTGCACGAGCCAGCCTTGGCTACCTGAAGAACTACATCGAACTCAAGCTGCAAGGAGCGAAGAAATGACTGATCAAAACAAAGCGAAGGGCGTTATTCCAAACCTCACGATGGCGGGTCGCGCTCGTGAGGCAATTAACCTATGGAGCAAGGCTTTCGGCGCGGAAGAAGTAATGGCGTTCGAAGAAAACGGGCGCATACGCCATGCGGAACTGCGTATCAATGGAGGAGCGGTCTACCTCACGGACTTCAGCCAGGAACCGATGGCGGCATTTCAGCCGACACCGAGCATGGCGATGCACCTGGAGGTTCCTGATGGCAGCGACTGGATGCTTCGGGCCAAGACCGGTGGCTGTGAAGTGATGACGCCCTGGCATCAGCAATTTTGGGGTGGCTTTGGCCGCATCGTCGACCCCTTTGGCATCATCTGGAACATCGCCAGTCCGAAGCCAAACTGAAGACAGGAAAATCCCGCGGCGATTTTACGCCTCAAGCCGTTCGGGCTGTAGCGTTCAGAACTTGATTTTCGCGCGGCTGAGCAGCGACACGGCGGTGGCGCCGCGCTGGCCCTGGGCGTTGGTCTGGTAGGCCGCGTTGGTCTGCAGGGCCACGGCGCCGTCCAGGAAGTTGGTCACATAGCCCAGCTGGATATCGGTTTCCTGGACGCGGGACAGCGGCGCGCCTTGCGCGATCACCAGCGGCATGTCGCCGGCCGAGGTCAGGCTGGAGAAGGTGCCGGCCAGGCTGGGCGCGGGCACCGAGAAGGCCACGCCCAGCGCGTCGTCGCCGAACACGCCATGCTTGGCGATGGCGAACGAATAGGATTGTTCGTGCAAGGTGCCGCCGCTGCCGGCGAAACTGCCGCGCGGATCGAGCTGGGTCATGCCTTCGCTGAAGGAGGCGGTGGTAACCCAGCCCTTGCCGACATCGGCATGCGCCGAGATGTTGAACGCGCCGGTGCTGGCGCGCGGCGAAATGTTCGGATTGGCCAGGCCCAGCGGCATGCCGGAGCGCTGCGAGGCGATGGCGGTGACGTCCAGGCCCAGCGCGCTGGTCACGTCCAGCGACAGCCCGCCCAGCAGCGACTGGCTCTGGCTGGCGTCATAGGTCAGCGCCAGGGGGCCGGTGGGGGCGCTGGCATCGAAATGGAAACGGTCCAGCCGTTCATTGCTGGTCGCGACACCGGCACGCAGGCGCAGATTGTCTGTGGGCACGAACGTAATGCCGCTGTAGCTGCCGCCATTGGCCAGCGCCAGGTAAGG
>JACCXK010000138.1 GCA_013697055.1 Alphaproteobacteria bacterium | reverse complement strand
ACCTTGGAGTCCGGATCATAGGATTCGCTGGTGGTCTGGGTGTGGTTGTAATTGATGTCGGCCGCGACCTGGACCTGCACCCGGCCGGCGCCGACGATCGAGGTGACGATGGCTTCGACCCGCTGGCGCAGGCCGTTCTCGTAATTGGTGGTGTCTTCGTCCTGGTTGCGGGCCAGGGCATCGGGGCCGGACTTGTCGTCGCCGCCCGCCAACAGGTTGCCGCGATCATCGACGATGGCGACGCGGTCGGCGGAAAGGCCCGACACGGCGGCGGCCACAAGATGCTGGATGGCCTGGACCTGGCCGCGGTCCATGCGGCCGGCGGTCTTCAGCACCACGGAGGCGCTGGGTTGCTGTTCGGTGCGCGCGAAAATCTGCTGCTCGGGCACCACCAGATGCACGCGGGCGGCCTGGATGCCTTCGATGGTCTGCATCGAACGCGACAGTTCGCCTTCCAGGGCGCGCTGGTGATTGATGTTCTGCACAAAGGCGGTGGTGCCGAAGGCGTCCGACTTGTCGAAGATCTCGTAGCCCACGCCGGCGGCCGGCAGATTGTCCTGGGCCAGCGCCATGCGCAGCTTTGTGACCTGGTCGGCCGGCACCAGGATGGTGCCGCCGTCCTTGACGTCATACTTGACGGCCATGCCGTCCAGCTTGCCGGTGACGGCGGCGGCGTCGCGCGACTCCAGGCCCGAGAAGAGAATTGTCTTGGGCGGTTCGGTGATGGCGCCCGCGATATAGAGGAAGAAGGCGGTGAGCACGGCGGCCACGCCGGCCATTACGCCGAACCGGGCCGCACCAACCGTTTTCAAAAACTCGGGCAAGATGTCCTCCTCGAAGAGCGGCGGAAATGATCCGTCCGTTCTGCTAGGCAAACATTGCCGCCTGTACGGTAAAATTAGGCTTAAGGGAAAAAGCCGCGCGCGATTGTCGCACGCGTTATTTTGCTTAACCTGTCGTTTACGACTTCCCTAACGATCCGTTACCGCGCGCGCTTGTACGCGTCTTAATTGCGATACTGCTGCACGCGCGTGGCGCGCAGGCCGGCCAGGCCGAAACGGTCGATGGCATGCTGCCAGGCGAGGAATTCCTCCACCGTCAGCGTATAGCGCTTGCAGGCATCATCCAGGCTCAGCAACCCGCCGCGCACGGCGGCGACGACCTCCGCCTTGCGGCGGATTACCCAGCGGCGCGTCGAAGGCGGCGGCAGATCGGCGAGCGTCAGCGGCGACCCGTCGGGCCCGATGACGTAGCTCACGCGTCCTTTGCGCTCTTCCATTTGAAAACTCCCGACACTATCCACGCCCAAACTACGCGCCCCCCCGTTTAGAAAGGGCCAAGAGACGTGGTAAACGAACCCATAAAAACTTTGCTCAACTGTTCTGCAATGAGACAGGAAAGGCCCATTCCACGGGCCTTTCCCGCTCAGCTTAGTTCGACGGCAATTGTTCCAGAAGCTGCAGCATCTGGTCCGCCGTGGTTATGATGCGCGCCGATGCGCTGTAGGCGCGCTGCGTGGTGATCAGGTTGGTGAATTCGGTCGCCAGATCGACGGTCGAGGCTTCCAGCGAGTTGGCGGCAATCGAGCCCGCCGCTCCGGTATTGGCCAGGTTGACGTTGGCCGCGCCGGAATTCTTGGTGGCGATATAGGCGTTGCCGTTCACTTGGCCCAATCCATCCGGATTGGTGAAGGTGGCGACCGGGACCTTGTAGACGTTCTGCGACAGGCCGTTGGAGAACTGCGCCGTCACGGTGCCGTCCTTGGCGATGGTCACGCCGGTGACACTGCCGAAGGCCGAACCGTCAGGCGTGGTACCGTTTAGCGAGGAGGCGGCATCGAATTGGGTGAGACCGGAGGTCGAACCCACGGTGCCGAGGTCGATGGCGATGGTCTGTGCGGCGAGGCCCGTGGCGGCCGCCCACGGAACGGTCAGGTTGAACTTGCCGGATGCCGGGGCCGCGCCGTTGACGTTCTTCATGGTGCCGTCGGAATTGAAGGTGACGGTGCCGGTGCCGATCGGGTTGGCGCTGGCCAGGTTGGCTGCTGCGCCGGCATAGGCCGCTTCATAGGCCCAGGTGTTGGCGCCGGTTTTCACGAACGACATGGTGATCGGCTGGCTGCCGCCCAGGCTGTCATAGACATTGACGGTGCGCTGGAAGTCCGGCGTTACCGCACCCGAAGTCATCTGGCCGGTCGTGTAGCCGGCCACTAGGGTCGAGCTCGACTGCAGGTTGGCCTGGATGCCTAGTTTGGAAGTGGCCTGCGCCTTGCCCGACAGGCTGGAGACGTTGACCAGGCTCATGGCGGTTGTGTTGGTGGGAACATTGCCCGCCGTATCCAGCTTGTAGCCCAGCAGATACAGGCCCGCGGCGTTCTGGAGGTTGCCCTCTTCGTCCGGGGTGAAGCTGCCGGCGCGGGTATATTCGGTCTGCGCCGTGGGGCTGGAGTTGGTGGCGACCACAAAGAAGCCGTTACCCGAGATCGACATGTCGGTGGGCGACGAGGTCGAAGTGGGCAGGCCTTGCGTGGTCACATCCTGGCTGATTATGGAAGCGACGCCGGCCGAGGAATTGCCGGCCATGCCCGGTACGTTCAGAAAGGTCTCGAAATTCGCCTTCTGGGTTTTGTAGCCGACGGTGTTGACGTTGGCGATGTTGGACGAGGTCGCGCCCAGCGCGTTGGCGTTGGCGGCAAGGCCGGCGACGCCGATGTTCAAGGCTCCATACAGACTCATTTTACATTTCCTTCAGGGGCGGATGAGAGGTATTCGACCGTGTCCGCCTGAGGTTTGGCGCCGTTTCTCGGCGGCCTTGTTTGGTTCAAAGTGGGTGTTTCAAAACTCCAAAATCAGTTGGCGACCGCGGCGACGTCGCCGAGATTTACTTCCATGCTGCCGATGACGAGCTTGGGTGTGCTGCCGGTCATGTCGATCTGGGTGACCGTGCCGGCGCTGGCGACCGAGCTGGTGACGGCGCCGCCGGCGCCGCCGGTGGCCGCGACATTGAGCGTGTAGGCGCCATCGGCGAGCTGGTTGCCGTTATTGTCCTTGCCGTCCCAGGCGAAGGTGTGGTTGCCCGCGGCGGTCTCGCCGGCGCCGGCATAGACCAGCTTGCCCTTGGAATCGGTGATCGAGAGCTGGTTGGTCGCCGCGGCGGCATCTAGGTTGTAGGTCCAGCTTGCCGAACCATTGGTGAGCGCGGCATTGCCGTTGAGGATCGAAACCTTCTTGCCCAGATAGCCGGTGGTGACGGCGGCGGCGTTGCTGGTGCCCTGGCTGATCAGGGTCTTGAGGTTCGAATTGGTGTCGATCTGCTGCTCGACCTGGCTGTACATCACCAGCTGCTGGGTGAAGGCGTTGGAATCCATCGGGCTGGTGGGATCCTGGTTCTTCAGCTGGGTGGTGAGCAGGGTGAGGAAGGTCGAGAAATTGCCCGACAGCTTCTTCATCGCGTCCGGAGCGGTTGCGGCGCTGGCGGCGGCGGCGGTGGGCGAGACGGTTGTCATGGCGTGTTCCTTTAAACCCTGATGTCCAGCCGTCCGTCGCCAACGCTGCGATAGGCGGCGCTGGTGGCGGTGGCGTCGATGCTGGTGGTGGCGGAAAGATTGAAGCTGCGCGCGTCGCCGCGGCTGCCGCCGTTATGGGCATTGCTGTCCTGGCTGCCTTGGTGGCGCAGCGAGAAATTCAGGCCGTCCTGCGACACGTCCAGCCCGGCTTCGCGCAGGGCGCGGGTCAAGGCGGGCGCATCCTTTTGCAGGAGATCCAGGGTCTGGGGCTGGTCGGCGGAGAGATGCGCGCTGGCCTTGCCGGTGGCGTCGATCGACAGGCGCACTTCGACACGGCCCAGTTCCGGCGGGTCGAGGCGGATATCGAACTGCTTGGCGCCCGATTGCGATTTGGCAGCGATTTCCACCGCCAGGCCTGCGACATTGGGCGCAGGCCTGGCGGTCACCTGCACGTGCTGGGTGACCTGCGGTGCAAGGGTCGCGCTTTGCGCCGGCTGTTGCGGACCCTGCGGGGCGGTCAGCGGATTGACGTCCAGATGATTGGTGTCGGCGTGGGCCTGGCGGGACACGGCCATGTCCTGCGTCGCAGCGGCCTTGTCGTTCAAGGCGGCTTTGGCCGCATCGGCCTTGGTGTCGGCGGTGTTGGCTGCGGTCTGGTTGTCGGTGCTCGCCTTGACGGGTTTGGCGCTGTCGGTCTTGCCGTCAGCGGTCTTGGCGCCGTCGGTCCTGGCGGGCTTGGCGGTCAACGCTTTGTCCGCCGGGGCTTGGGCCGCCTGGCCTTGCGCTTCCAGTGCCGGATTTTCAGACGTCGTGGCGGGCGCGGTGGGCTGAGCGGCCTGTGATGCTTTGTTGTTCTGAACTTCGGAAGCGGCGGCGATCTCGTCCGCGCCGGCGTCATCGTCATTGGCGGGCGCCGGCGCAATCTCGGGCACGGCTGCCTGCTGGATCTGCGGATTCACCGGCTGGGGCTGCGGGGCCACGGCCTGGTCGGGATTGACGGAAGCGTCCGCGGCCTGGGCGGCAGCGCCGGTTTCGTCCGCCTTGACGGTCTTGTCGCCCGTCTTTTCATCAGCCTTCTCATCCGGCTTGCCGGCTTTGGCGGTCTGGACCGGCTTGGCCTGCGCCTGATTGGTGTCGCTGGTGTCCTGCTTGTTGTCTGTCTTGACGGCGCGGCTGTCGTCCGCCGGCTTGTCTTCAGAAGACGTATCCTTATGCGAGGTTTTGGCCGCATCCTTGGGCGCGGCCTCCTGCATCAGGATCGCGAAAGGCGATGCATCGTCGGCCTTGTTGGTATCCGGCTTGTTCTGCGCCGCATGAAGCTGGGCAGAAGCAATCCGGGATGTCGCTGACGCTCGCACTGATGGCAATCCGATAGTGATCCGCCAGAACCCATCGCAAGGCCCGGGCCAGAAGCGGGCTCGCGTTTTTGTTGGATTTTTCGCGCCGGCGCCGGGAGCCAGAACATAAAAAGACGGGCAGGACCTGCCGGTGCGGCAAACTCTGCCGCGTGGCGCCACCCCCCTGAACAGTGTGAAAACCCAGCAAAACCGGGCAAAAGTCACCGCCTTCATATGGCACGGGGCTTGCGACTGTTTGTGCGGAACAAAAGTATTTGGACATCGTCCGTGAGCCTGAACGGAATCGCCGCCAGTGCCATCAGCGCGCTCAAGACCAACAGCGCCGCGCTCAGCGTGGTGTCGAACAATGTCGCCAACCTCAACACCCAGGGCTATGCCCGCCGCATCGTCAACCAGCAGACCCTAACCGCCGGTGGTCAGTTGATGGGCGTGGACATTGCCAGCATCCAGCGCGTCACCAACCAATTCCTGGCCCAGGAACAATTGTCGGCCGGCGGCGGGGCCGCGCAGTACGACACCATGGCCGGGCTCTTCTCCCAGCTGAACGGCTTGCTCGGCGGCCCCGGCGACAACCAGTCCCTCGCCACCGGCCTCACCAAACTGGCGTCGGCCTTCGCCACCGCCTCGCAGGCGCCGACTTCCTCCGCCAGCCGCACCGGGGTGATGAACGCCCTGAACGGGTTGGCCTCGACCTTCTCCACGGTCTCCAACACCATTTCGTCGCTGCAGACCCAGATCGACCAGCAGACGGTCAATTCGATCGGCTCGACCAACACGCTGATCAAGCAGATCTATGACCTGAACAGCGAGATCAAGACCTCCAATGCCGGCGGTGGCGGCGACCAGGCCAGCGCGCTACTGGACCAGCGCGATGTGGCGCTGACCAAGCTGGCCCAGGTGATGGGGATCAAGACCAGCACCAATGCCGACGGCAGCGTGAACGTCTCCACCACCGATGGCTTCAACCTGGTGTCCAACACCTATGCCACGCTGGCCTATTCCGGCAGCGCCCAGAACGGCGCTTATGGCAACATCACCTTGCAGGACATCAATCCCGCCAATGGCAACCTGATCGGCAACCCCACGCCGCTGGACCCGCATCTGTCGGGCGGCTCCCTGAAGGGCCTGATCGACATGCGCGACCAGGTGCTGGGCGGCCTGAACCAGACGCTGGGCAACCTGGCGCAGCAGACCGCGCTGTCGTTCAACGCCCAGGCAAATGCCAATGCCGCCTATCCGCCGCCCACGTCCCTGACGGGCCGCGACACCGGCCTCGTCGGCACCGACGCGCTGAACTTCACCGGCAAGACCACCCTGGCCGTCACCGATTCCAGCGGCAAGCTGGTGTCGCGCATCGATGTGAACTTCACCGCCGGCACCCTGTCGGTGAATGGCGGTGCTTCCGCTTCACTGGGCTCGCCCGCCACCATCGCCAGCTTCACCGCCGCCCTGAACACCGCGCTGGGCGGCAATGGCAGCGCCAGCTTCGCCAATGGTCAGCTTTCGATCGCCGCCACCGGCTCCAACGGCATCCTGGTGCAGAATGACCCGACCACCCCGTCGCTGCGTGGCACCACCGGCTTCTCTCAATTCTTCGGCCTGAACGACGTGTTCCAGGCCCAGGGCCCTTCCATCACCACCACCGGCCTTGCCGCCGGCGACGCCAGCGGCATTGCCGCGGGCGGAGTCATCGCCCTGTCGCTCAAGGGTCCGGCCGGCGACATTGTCAAGAATGTCAGCATCACCACCACGGCCGGCCAGACCATCGGCAATATCGTGACGGCGCTGAACACCGCCCTGGGCGGCGCCGCCACCTTTACCCTGAACAGCGACGGCTCGATCTCCACCGCCACCAGCGCGCTCTATCCCGGCTATGCCGTGAATGTGACGGGTGACACCACCCAGCGCGGCACCACCGGCATGAGCTTCAGCCAGATCTTCGGCCTGGGCGCAACCGCCCAGTCGCTGCAGGCCGGCGGCTTCAGCCTCACCGCGGCGCTCAGCGCCAATCCCGCCCGGCTGGGCTTTGCCAGCGCGGCGATCACGCCGGCATCCGTGGCGGGCGACACCATCGTATCGGCGGGCGACAATGCCGGCGCCATCGCGCTGCAGAATGTCATCACCAAAAGCCAGAGCTTCCACGCGGCCGGCGGCATTGCCGCCCAGGCCTCGTCGCTGTCCGACTATGCGGCGACCTTCTACCAGAACCTGTCCACCCAATCGAATTCCGTCACCGCCAATCAGACCACCCAGGATGACCGGCTGACCGAAGCCAACAGCCGCGTCACCTCCAATTCGGGCGTGAACCTGGACGAGGAACTGACTGCGCTGTCGTCGTACCAGCAGGCCTATGCCGCAGGCGCGCGTATCCTCACCGTGGTGGACCAGCTTTACCAGACCCTGCTGCAGATTCAGTAAGGACCAACAGAATGAGCATTGATCGCGTCGCCACGGCCGCCCAGAGTAGCTATTTTCTCAACCAGCTTCAGAGCGCCGGCAGCGCCCTGGACAAGGTGCAGGAGCAGATCGCTTCGGGCCACAATGCCAACACCTATGCCGGTTTCGGCGACAAGACCCAGGTGCTGACCGCCACCATCTCCGCCAATGCCCGCAACGCCGCCTATACCGGCGCCACCAAATTCGCCGTGACCCAGACCGACCTGCAGGACACCCAGCTCACCAGCCTGGGCAGCCTGACCGCGTCCCTCAAGAAGGCGGTCAGCGATGCGGTGGCCAACAATGATGCCACCGGGTTGATGACCCAGGCCCAGAGCATCTTCGACCAGGCCAGCGCGATCCTCAATTCCAAGGACGCCAATGGCGACTATATCTATAGCGGCGGCAAGACCGACGTGGCGCCGGTGTCGGTGGGTTCGCTGGCCGCGCTGCAGGCCGCGCCCTCCACCGCTGCCGCCTTCGCCAACGGTACGCTCAAGAAATCCGTGCAGGTCGCCGACGGCGTGTCGGTGACATACGGCGTGACCGCTTCCGACGTCGCCACCGGGCTGATGCAGGCGCTGAAGGACATCGCGGCCTTCGATGCCGGCGGCAGTGGCAATTTCAATGCCGCCTCCAGCCTCAGCGCGGCGCAGAACACCTTCCTCACCAATACCATCGGCCAGGTCACGACGGTCGCCATCAACCAGAACGCGCTCACCGCCGCCAACGGCTATGTCTCCAACCGTCTGACCGACGCCCAGACCCAGCAGGCCTCGCTGGACACGCTGTACAAGGGATTCGCGTCCGACATCCAGGACACCAATATGGCGCAGGCCGCCACCCAGCTTTCGCTGAACCAGACCCAGTTGCAGGCCGCCCTGCAGGTCACGGCGGGGCTACACAAGCTGTCGCTGCTGAATTACCTGCCGATCAGCGGTCAATAATCGCTTTTTCTTGCTGTTTTCGAGGCGCGGTCCTATAGCACCGCGCTATGAGCGAAAGCATCCTCAAGCCCGGGAGCCGCGTGGTTGCTGCCATGAGCGGCGGGGTCGATTCCTCCGTCACCGCCGCCTTGCTGAAGAAGCAGGGCTACGATGTGGTGGGCATTACCCTGCAGCTTTATCCCGAGGACAAGACAACGGCGCGCAAGGGCGCCTGTTGCGCCGGCGCGGACATCTATGACGCCAAGCGCGTGGCCGAAGGCTTGGGCATTCCCCATTATGTGCTGGATTACGAAAGCCGCTTCCGCAAGGCGGTGATCGAGGATTTCGCCGACAGCTACGCCAGGGGCGAAACGCCCATCCCCTGCGTGCGCTGCAACCAGAAAGTGAAGTTCGCGGATCTGCTGGACACCGCGCGCGAATTGGGCGCCGAGGCCATGGCCACCGGCCATTATGTGCGGCGGGTGGAAGGCGCGGATGGGGCGCAGCTCCATGCCGCCGCCGATCCGGTGCGCGACCAGAGTTATTTCCTGTTCGCCACCACACAGGACCAGCTCGACTATCTGCGTTTCCCGCTGGGCGACATGGACAAGCGCGAAGTGCGCGCCATTGCCGCCGAACTGGGGCTGGTCAATGCCGCCAAGCCCGACAGCCAGGACATCTGTTTTGTGCCCAGCGGACATTACAGCGCCATCGTTACCCGCGTGCGTCCCGATGCGGCGCGCGCCGGTGACATCGTCGACCAGAGCGGCGCGGTGCTGGGCCGCCATGACGGCATCACCCATTTCACGGTCGGCCAGCGCAAGGGCCTTGGCCTGTCGGGCAATGAAGAGCCGCTGTTCGTGCTGAAGCTGGATGCGGTCAATGCCCGGGTGGTGGTGGGACCGCGCGCGGCGCTGGGCTCTTCCAGCATGCTGCTCAAGGATGTGAACTGGCTCGTCGCGCCCCATGCGGCGTTCGAAGCGCGGGTCAAAGTGCGCTCCATGCGTCCGCCAGTGGCGGCCATGGTGACACGGCTGCCGGACGGCGCCGCACGGGTGGAATTGATGGCGGCGGAAGACGCCATCGCCCCGGGACAGGCTTGCGTGTTTTACGGCGCCGAAGACAGCCGGGTGTTGGGCGGCGGCTGGATCGTGGATTCCGCGGGCGCGCAGGTCGCGGCGTGAGCACGCTGGCTTTTCGCTTCGCGCGCGGGGAGGAACGCCAGGCCCTGGAAGATCTGCAGCGCCGCGCCTCACTGGTCCATGACGCCTATCGCGCGCCGCTGCTGGCCAATCCCGGCGCCATTCATTTGCCCCTGTCACAGCTTGAGGCGCGGCAGGTCCGGGTTGCGGAAGAAGGCGGGCAGGCGCTGGGTTTGACCGTCGTGCTGCCGCGCGATGCGCAAGCCTGCGATCTCGACGGGCTGTTCGTGGAACCGGACCGGTGGAAGCGCGGCATCGGGCGCGCCCTGGTGCAGGATACCTTTGCGCTGGCCTTGGCCGATGGGGCCCGGACCATGCATGTGATGGCCAATCCCTATGCCGAGGGATTTTACGCCAAACTGGGCTTTGTGCGCACCGGAACCGTGCAGACGCAGTTCGGTATCGGCACCAAAATGCAGTGCAATCTGGCTTAACTTGACAGGGCAAAGGGGGCATTTTACACCCCGCGCCCGGACACAGGTGCGTCCGTCCCGGCTTGGCAGCGTAGCTCAGTGGTAGAGTAGGGGAATCATAATCCTTTGGTCGCAGGTTCAAATCCTGCCGCTGCTACCATTCATGTCGGTTTGCGAATGCAAACCGACATGAATGCCGAGGGGGCAATGCCGAAAATCCTCGCTATCGCTTTCGCGCTTCTGTTTGCAGCGATCCTTTGGCAGGCCGGGCAGGCGCCGATGCAGCCGCTGCCGCAAATCATCGCCGCCATAACTATTCTGGTGGTTTTCGGTCATGCCGTGCGGGCGCTGGGCGCGGTCAATGCGTTGGGTTTCCTGGGTCTGATCGCGGCGATCACCTTCGCGGTGGAGAATCTGGGCACCGCCACGGGCTTTTGGTTTGGCGACTATCATTTCGTGGTCGGCGCAGACTTGCCGCATGTCGGCCGCATTCCCCTGATCGTCGGCTTCCTCTATTTCGCCACCGGCTATTGCGCCTATATCTGCGGCCTTCTGATCACGTCCGGCCGCGCCGGAAAAGTCTCGCCGCTGGCCGTATCCCTGGCGGGCGCACTTGCCATGACGCAATGGGATCTGGTGATGGATCCGGTCAACTCCACGCATTATGGCCTTTGGATCTGGCATCACGGCGGCGCATTCTTCGGCGTGCCGGTTACGAATTTCCTGGGCTGGTTTGTGGAGATCATCGCTTTTCTGGCGGTGACGATCTTTCTGCGCGCGCGGGGCGCGCAGTTCGATTTTGCGGCGCGGCCTCGCAGCTTCTGGCTGGTGCCGATCGCTCTTTATCTGGCCGCCGGACTCTCCCAGGTAGCGCCTTGGCTGCTCGCGCCGGATGGGTCGGTGACCGACGGGGCAGGCGTGGTGTGGCGGATACGGGATTTGCATGAGGCTGCTGTTCTTGTGGCGCTGCTGACCATGGTGCCGACCAGCCTGCTCGCGCTGTACCGGCTGGCGCGGACATAGGCTATAACCGCTCTATGTCTCCGCCCACCTTTGCCGATATCCAGGCCGCCCAGCGCGCCATCGCGCCTTATCTGGTGCGCACGCCCACCCGCCATTCGCGCACCCTGTCGGGCATCGCCGGCTGCGAGGTGTGGCTGAAATTCGAGAACCGCCAGTTCACCGCCAGCTTCAAGGAGCGCGGCGCGCTGAACCGCATCCTGTCACTGAGCGCGACGGAGCGGAAGCGCGGTGTGGCGGCGATGAGCGCTGGCAATCATGCCCAGGGTGTCGCCTATCATGCCGGGCGTCTTGGCATTCCCGCCACCATCGTGGTGCCGGTGACCACGCCCTTCAACAAGATCAAGCACACCCGCGATTTTGGCGCCACCGTGATCCAGCGTGGCGCCAGCCTGGTGGAAGCCGATGCCGAGGCGCGGCGTATCGCGGCCGAACAGGGCCTGATCTTCATTCATCCCTATGACGATCCGTTGGTGATCGCCGGCCAGGGCACCTGCGCCCTGGAGATGCTGGAGGATGTGCCCCAGCTCGATGCCCTGATCGTGCCGGTGGGTGGCGGCGGGCTGATCTCCGGCTGCGCCATCGCCGCGCATGCGATGAAGCCCGGCTTGAAAGTCTATGGCGCGCAGAGCGCGCTCTATCCGGCCATGTTCGATGTCCTCAAGGGTATCGCGCCGCCGCCGGCGCCGCTGGTGGCGACCATCGCCGAAGGCATCGCGGTCAAGCAACCGGGCGCGCTGACTACCGCCATCTGCAAGGAGCTGGTCACAGACATCTTCGTGGCGGGCGAAGACGAGATCGAGCACGCCCTGGCCATGATCCTGGAAATCGAAAAGACCGTGATCGAAGGCGCCCGCGGCGGGCTTTGCCGCCCTGCTGGGCCATGCCGACCAGTTCAAGGGCCAGCAGGTCGGGGTGGTGATGTCGGGCGGCAATATCGACATGCGGCTTTTGTCCAATGTCATCCTGCGGGAGCTGACCCGCGAGGGCCGCATCATCCTCTTGGTGCTGCAGATCGAGGACCGCCCCGGCCAGTTGGCCGACATTTCCCGCATCATCGCGGACGCCGGCGGCAATGTGCTGGAGGTGTCCCACAATCGCATGATGGCGGGCATTCCCGCCAAGTCGGCCACCCTGGAACTGGTGGTAGAGGCGCGCGATGCCGAACATGCCCAGGCGATCCGCGACCAGCTTGCGGCCAAGGGCTTCCGCCAGATCTGACTCGGAACCGCATGGCCCGCCCGGTGTTTGCATGATGCAGCCCGGAGAACCGCCATGTCCGACCAAAAATCCCCCGACGATGTCTGGAAACTGATCCAGGATATTCCCACGGCGCTGCTGGTCACCAACGATGGCGACCGGCTGGATGCCCGCCCCATGGCGGCCACCGCCAAAAAGGACGAGGGAGCCATCTATATTCTGGCCAACAAGGGCGAAGATTCCGACCGCCAGATCCAGGCCGACAGCGAGGTGATCCTGTCGTTCCAGAAAGGCGTCAGTTTTGTGGTGGTGCATGGCAATGGGCATACCTCCGACGACCGCGCCAAGATCGGGGAATTGTGGAACGCCTTTGACAAGGCCTGGTGGGATGGTCCGGAAGATCCGCGCATCCGTCTTTTAACGGTCACGCCCTCCAGCGCGGAATATTGGGAAAGCCCTGGCAAGCTGATCGCCTATGCCGACATGCTGGTCGCCGCCGCCACCGGCAACAAGCCGTCCCTCGGCGAGCATGGCAGCGTCCAGCTCTAGGCTTTCCGCCCGCGCCCGGTAAGGTTAGCCTCTCTCGCATTAACCCTGTTCGGAGGCATTGTTTCACTTTGGCACACCCGCTCCCTAACACTGAAGTTATGAGGGGCGGATTGCCAATTCCAAGAAGTGTGGCGCAGCTGACGGGCGTGCTGGTGACGGGCATTGTCGCCTTCGGCACCGACGTCGACGTGTATTACGCCATGCCGCTGGGCGTGTTCGCGGGCGCGCTGGCGATGTTCTTTGTGTCACTGAGCGAAGCCCAAGACAGCTACAAGGCGCGCTGGGAACAGCCCGAATAAATCAGGCCGAATCCGGCGGGATCGCGTTCAGTGTGGCTTCAAGTTCCTGGAAGCTGGGCTGATATTCGCTCGGCACGCTGCCACGGCCGATTTCCACCGAAACCTGCGCCGCATTGCCGTGCAGATGCGCGACCAGGATGTCGCGGATGACGTGGTAGAACAGCGCGTCTTCGTCGACGACCGCCTTCAGGCGGGTGCCCAGGGGCCCGACGATGCCGTAAGCCAGGAACACGCCCAGAAAGGTACCGACCAGCGCCGAGCCGATCATGCCGCCCAGCACTTCGGGCGGTTCGCTGATCGCGCCCATGGTCTTGATGACGCCCAGCACGGCGGCGACGATGCCCAGCGCCGGCAAGCCGTCGGCCATGGCCTGCAGCGCATTGGCGCCCACCAGGGCCTCATGATGATGCTTTTCCAGCTGCTTTTCCATGGCGGTTTCCACCTGGTGCGGGTCTTCCAGGCTCATGGTCATCATGCGCAGCGTGTCGCAGATGAAATCCAGCGCGAAATGATCTTTGCAGATCTTGGGATAGCGCTTGAAGATCGAGGACTCGTCGGGCTTTTCGATATGGGCTTCCAGGGCGATCAGGCCCTTGGACTTCATTGTCTTGGTCAGCAGGAACAGCAGGCAGAGCAGGTCGTTGTAATCCTTGGGCTTCCACGCCGGCCCGGAGATCACCTTGCCCATGCCGCCGGCGATCTTCTTCATGTTGTACATGGAGCCGGCGATCAGCATGGCGGCGATGGCGGCGCCGAAAATGGTCAGGAGTTCGTGCGGCGCGGCCTCGATCACCACGGCCAGCGAACCGCCGGTCATCAGATAGCCGCCGAACACGCAGGCGAAGAGGACGACTATGCCGCCGATCTGAAGCATGGAAAGAAAACCCGAGAAATCCCGGGGCTCAGTATTAACGGCAGGGCTTAAGGAGGGGTGAATTGCGCCCTGTTATGGGGATTTAAAGCGTTAACGCTTGGTGACCCATAAGGGGTTAGCGCCAAGACTTAACGAGAAGCATCCGCCAGGCGCTGCGCCACCAGGGCCGCCAGTTCGCCCGCTACCACTTCGCCCATCTTCAGGTCGTCATCCTCGGCGCGGGCGGCCCGCGCGATGGCCGAGACATGCAGGGTCACGATCATGGTGTCGAGCGGCTTTTTGATCCGGTACATGTCATCCATGTAGCGGCACAATATATCAGCGATCCGCCCGGTGGTGATCAGGCCCGCGGTCTCCGCAAAACCGCGGATTTCATGGACCTTTTCGAACACCATCAGCATGTCACCGGCGGCATGTTCCAGCTCGTCGACATATTGCAGGATGGCGGCGCGCATCGGCGGAACGTGCGCTTCCATCGCAACCTGCGCCTTCACTTCCGTCTCGGCCGAGCGCAGCACCTTCATGGCCTGGGCGGCGGCGCGGCTGCTCATCAGCTGGGGGTAGGCGTCGGGTGCAATGAAATGGGCTTCGGAGCTGGCTTTCTTGGTCATCAGCGCACATCCATGTCCTGGAAATCTTCCTTGCGGCGCCACGGGCCGGCATAGTCGTCGATCACGCGGCGGCGGCGGTCGGGACCGAAATAGCTGTCGCAGCGCACAAAGGCACGCGGGCGTTCCACGATTTCGGCGATGCGCGAAAACAGGTTGTGCGCCGTGATCGGCTTGGCGAGGAATTCGGTGACGCCGGCATCGCGCGCCTGTTCCACCCGGTGTTTCTCGGTATGGCCGGTGATCATGATGATCGGCACAAAGGGATTGGGGCTGTGCTCATGGTTGCGCACATGGCGGGTGAATTCCAGCCCGTCCATCGGTTTCATCGCCATGTCGCTGAGGACGAGGTCGGCCTTGCGATCGCGCAGCGCGTCGATGGCGGCCTGGCCATGGGCGGCCTCGGCGATTTCCTTGATGCCGATGGAATTGAGCAACGCCCGCAGCAACGAGCGCATGTGCGCATTGTCCTCGACAATGAGCGCCTTCAGAGTCTCGAATCCGGCACCGGACATTTGATTTCACGCCTCAGGCATCGCGGGTTTTCGCGACGGTAAACAGCCGTTAAGCTAAAATGTTCTACCGCAGGTTACATTTAAGGGGTTATTGAACCGTTACAGGACAGTGACCGGCAGAAAGATTTACGCGTGTTAAGACTTCTGGCCTTCCGGCTTTTCATATCCCTTCGGGTGCTGTGGGCGCCCACCTCCCTTGGCGTGGCGGGGGCGGTCTATGACGGAGAGGGCCGGGTTTTGCTGGTGCGCCAGCGCTATACGGCGGGCTGGCGATTGCCGGGCGGCGGCGTGGACCGCAGCGAGCCGCCGCAAACGGCCATCTTAAGGGAACTTGCCGAGGAAGTAGGACTGGTGGGCGGCGCGGCGCGATTTTTCGCGCTGTATACCCGCAAGGCCGGCTGGGCCACGGCGGTGGTGGCGCTCTACAGCATCGACGGCGCAGCGGTGAACTTCCGGCCCAATCTGGAAATCCGCGATGTCTGCTTTGCCGATCCGCATGCGCCGCCGGACGGTTGCACCCCCGCCACGTTGCGCCGGCTGCAGGAACTGACGGGCGCATCGCCGCCTTCGCATTACTGGTAGCTTGCCTTTTAAGCCTTCGACGATTAGCGAAGGTCCATGAGCGCGCCCAGCTGGAAAATCCGTTTGGAAAGTCCCGATGACGGCGCCGGCGTCGAGGCGTTGAATGCCGAGGGCTTCGGGCCGGGGCGCTTTTCCAAATCGGCCTACCGGCTGCGCGAAGGGGTGAACGCAGTTGCGGGCCTGTCCTTTGTCGCGGTGGAAGACGGCATCTTGCGCGGCTCGGTGCGTTTCTGGCCGATCAAGGTCGGTGGCCATGAGGAATTGCTGCTGGGGCCGCTGGCGGTGCAAAGCCACCAGCGCGGCCGCGGCATCGGCATCGCGCTGATGCAGGCCGGCATCGCGGCGGCGCAGCGGGGCCCATGGCGCGGCATCCTCTTGGTGGGTGACGAGCCTTATTACGCCAAGGTGGGCTTTTCGCGCCTGCCGCCAGGGCGGGTGAAGTTTCCCGGTCCAGTGGACCAGAACCGCATTTTGGGATTGTCGCTGAAGGCGGGCGAATTGCTCAACCTGTCCGGCGAAGTGCGCCGGGCGCAGATCGATGATGCGGTGTGCGCGGATGGCGCGGGCGTTGGCTGAACCGAATAAATTTCTCCATGGCCGGCCTTGAGCCGGCCATCCAGGGCAACAAACGCCGGCGTTCGGGACTCTGGATGGGCGGGTCAAGCCCGCCCATGGTGAGTTAAAAACTCAACGTCCTTCGAGTCTCCACGCCAGCAGCAGCGCGCCCGCGATTAACAACAGCGCCAACCATTGCGGCAACAGCTTTTCCTGTTCCAGGGCCGTGACGCGATAGGCGCCATTGCTGCGCAGGCCGATCCAGCTGGAACCGCTGGCGGTGTCGCCCGCACCGACTCGGCGGATTTCCGGCACGCCGTCTTCCAGCCAATGCACACTGCCGCCGCTGGCCTCGGCATCCGGTTTCAGGATTTCGTCGGTGGCGCGCATGTCGGCCACTTCTTTCGGGTTCAGCGGTCCCGCCGCCGCCACGGCTGACAGGATGCCGTCGGTGGCGCGATACAGCCCAAGCTCGCCCGCCTTGGCTTCGGCCCGCCAGATGCCGGGCTCGGCTTTGGTCAACGGCAGGCTGACGCTTTTGCCGGACGGCATGGTGAGGGTCACCGCCGGCGTCTGGGCCGCCATGGTGCGGCGGGTGATCTGCACCTTGTCGCCCACCATCGCGACCGACAGCATTTCGGATTCCAGCTCCGGCTCCTTCATCAGCCAGTGCGCCAGCCGGCGCAGCAATTCGGCTTGCGGGCCACCGCCTTCATAACCGCGCGCCCACAGCCAGGTCTGGTCGCTCATCAGTTCGGCGACACGGCCCTTTCCGACCCGGTCCAGCACCAGCAGTGGCTGGCCCGCCCCGCCCGCCATCACCGTCTGGCCCGAGACTTTGTTGGCGCCGATCAGGCGAAACCAGCGGCCCCAGGTCGGCGCGGCCTTGTCCTGGTTGCGCCCCGGCAGTTCGCGCGTCACCGGATGAGCCAGCCCATCCTGTGTCACCATCGGCTTGAAGGCGCCGGTGACGATCTGGCCGGTGGGCTGCACCGGCAGCACTTGGCTCAACGGCGTGCGATAGACGCTTTCGGGGCCGGCAAATTCGGGACCCGACGAAACCAGCAGCGCGCCGCCATCCTGCACGTAGGAGGCGAGATTTTGGAAATAGGCCAGCGGCAGCACGCCGCGCTCGCGATAGCGGTCGAACACGACAAGATCGAACGAGCCCAGCTTTTCCTGGAACAGTTCGCGCGACGGAAACGCGATCAGCGACAGTTCATTGATGGGCGTGGAATCTTGCTTGTCCGGCGGGCGCAGGATGGTGAAATGGATCAGGTCCACGGAAGGATCGGCCTTGAGCAGGTTACGCCATACCCGCTCACCGGCATGGGGCTCGCCCGACACCAGCAGCACGCGCAACCGGTCACGTACGCCCGACACGGTGACCACGGCGCGGTTGTTTTGCATCGTCAGCTCGGCGGGGCCTTGTCCTGCCGACAGTTCGACCAGGTTTTCGCCTTCATGCGCCACCGGGACCTTGATGTCGCTGTCCTTGCCCACCGGCACCAGGCGGGAACCGAACGGCTTGCCGTCGATATGAATGTCCAGCACCGCGCTGGCCTCGCCGCTGCCGCCCAGATCGTCGACGCGCAGGCGGATAGTGGCGGTCTGGCCGACGATGGCGAAGCGCGCCGCGTTGGCCACCGTCAGCTTGCGGTCGCGTTCGCCGCGCTTTCCGGCCACCAGCACTTGCAGCGGCGCATGCAGGGTGACGCTTTCCGGTGCCGGCGCGTCATGCACCTGGCCATCGGTGATCAGGATGGCGCCGGCGACGCGGCCCTGCGGCACATCGGCCAGTGCCGCGTTCAGGGCGGCGAAGCCCTGGGTGCCGTTATTCTCGCCGGTGGCGGTGGTGGTGACGCTGGTCTCGCGCACCACCAGGCCGGGTTGCTGGGCCAGCAGGCGCTTGACCTGCGCCCGCGCCGCTTCCGTCTGAGCGGCGCGTTTGCCGAGAGACATGCTCTGCGAGCGGTCGGTGACGATCACCGCCACATCGGGCAGGGGTGCGCGCTTCTCTTTCACCAGCAGCGGCCCCGCCAGCGCGAAGATCAGCACGCCAAAGGCCATGCCGCGGGCCCAGGCGCCGCGCGCCCGCATGGTAAAGGCGTAAGCGGTGAGCAACAGCGCCACCACGGCCAGCGCGGTCAGCAGCGACACCGGAATGACAGGCGCGAAAGCCAGCCTTGTCATCGTTCATTCCCCAGCCGTTGCAACAAGGCCGGGGCATGCACCACGTCGGTCTTGTAGTTGCCGGTCAGGGCATACATCACGAGATTAATGCCGAAGCGGAACGCCATCTCGCGCTGGATCTCGCCGCCAGGCGAGGGCGTGGTGAGGAAATGGCCGTTGGTATCCACCGCCCAGGCGCTGGCCCAGTCATTGCCGCCGATGATCACCGGCGACACGCCATCGCCGCCGCGGGCCGGCGGCGCGCCGTTCTTGGGCGCGGGCGGCAAAGCTTCCACCCACAGCCGCCCGCCGGTCCAGCGGCCGGGAAAGTCGTGCAGGATATAAAAGGCTTTGCTCAACACATGATCGGCCGGCACCTGCTCCAGCGGCGGCAGGTCCAGCCCGCCGGTCAGCCGGCGCAAGGTCTGCTCGCCGGGCGACGCGGCGCCGCGCACCGCGCCCAGGTTGAGATCGCGGGTGTCGAACAGGATGGTGCCGCCGTTGCGCATATATTCGCCGATGCGCGACAAGGCTTTTGGAGAAAGACTTTTCTCGCGCGGGTCCATCGGCCAGTAGAGCAGGGGATAAAGCGAAAGGTCGTCGCGCTCCGGGTCCAGGCCCAGCGGTTCCATCGGCTCGTAGGAGGTGCGCGCCCGCAGCGCCATGCCGAGACCCGTGAGGCCTTGCAGGCTGGTGTTGTCCACGTCGGACAGGCCGGTCTTGATATAGGCCAGCCGCGTGTCCAGCGCCGCCTTCATGTTGGTGGCGTCATCGGCGCGGGCCCCCTGAGGCGAGCAGGGCATGGTCAGCATCACGGCCAGCGCCGCACTGGCCCACTTGAGCTTGCGCGGGGTAAAGCCGCGCAACCATAGCGACACGATGCAATCCAACAGCAACAGCAGCATGGCGGCGGCCAGCAGCCAGGGCTCCAGCGCCCGCGCATGAGTATTGCCGTAAGCCTGACCGCCATCGGCCAGCGGCGACAGCCGGTCGCCGACATGCATCACATTCAGCGCGCTTTCCACCTCATGCGCGCCATAAAGGCCCGGCGGATGCTGCGGCGTCACGCGCTGCCGCGCGAAGCCACGCGCCGGCAGCGGCGAAACATCGGAAGTCGGCGGCACCGCATGGCCGAAGCCGTCCAGCAGCGACACCGGCGGCAAGGTGGTCAGCCCCGCCAGCTCGCGCGCCGGCGTGCCGGC
>JACCXK010000132.1 GCA_013697055.1 Alphaproteobacteria bacterium | reverse complement strand
CTTGTAATGAATTTCCGCGATCCGCGGCCAGTATTCCTTGATGATCACCACCGGGTCCATGCCGCCCAACGTCAAATGCGAGGTATCGGCCGTCAGCCAGACGTATTTGGGATCGGTGGACTTCATCAGCAGCCGGGTCTCGTGATCGGTCTGGACCAGGGAGTTCACATGCGGATGCGGCGCCAGCTTGACGCCCATCTTGATGATCTCGGCGCCGATCTGGTTCAGCGCGTCGGCGCAGACCTTGATGTTGTCGTCGGTGGTGTCATAGCCTGGCGGGCGCGGACCCATGTTCATCTTGAAATGATCGACGTAACCGAACGGCACGATGAAATCGCGCACGAACTTGATGTGGTCGGCGACGGTCTTCTTGACCTTGGCGGGATCGTAGAAATTTCCTGAGAAGTCCGGGCCGCCGCCATTGGAGCAGGTCGCCATCTGCAGGCCGTGATCGGCCATCAGCTTTTTGAGCACGAGCGGCTTGTCGAGATAGTTCACAACATTCTGGCGGAAGGGCTCGATGCCCGGCAACCCGACGCGCTGGCCGACACCGATGGCTTCCTCGATATTGGTGCCCCAGGAGATGGCGCTGTAGCCGTAACGGAAGGAGAGCGGCTTGGCGGCGGCGGGGAGGCCGAGGCTCGAGGCGCCTGCGATGGCTGCAGATGTCTGGATGAAGCGGCGGCGTGAGAACGTCATGGGATCCTCCCTGGTCTTTTCTGGTTGCGGCAAGACTGGCATGGCGCGGGCGCGCCTGTCTTGCCCAAAAGCCATGTTGCAGTGAACCAAAAGGGCTTTTGGGACGTAGACAGGGGGCGGAAATTTCCCCAGAAAAGCAATATGTCCAAGATCAAATCCCTGATGGCGGGATGTGCTGCTGCGCTGCTATCGGGCTGCTCACCGTTCGGTCCCATCAATCTGCTGGTGCCCAAATCCGGCTATGCCGTCCATAGGGCTTTGTCCTATGGCAGCGACCCGCGCCAGAAACTGGACATCTATGTCCCGGCAGGCGCCAAAGGCCCCATGCCGGTGCTGCTGTTCCTCTATGGCGGCTCCTGGCGGCAGGGAAACCGCAGCGACTATCTCGCCTTCGGCCAGGCCTTCAGCAGCGCCGGCATGGTGGTGGCGGTGGCCGATTACCGGCTTTACCCCCAGGTCAAATATCCAGGCTTTGCCGAGGACGCTGCTGGCGCATTGGCCTTTTTGCACAATCATGCCGCGCAGTATGGCGGCGATCCGGGACGCATCTTTGTCAGCGGCCATTCGGCCGGCGCCTATAATGCCGTGATGCTGGCGTCGGAGCCGAAATTCATCGAGGCCAAGGGCGGCAGGCTGGGCTGGATCCGCGGCGTAATCGGATTGTCGGGGCCGTATGACTTCCTGCCGATGACCGAACCCGTCTATATCGACATGTTCGAAGGCACCAACAACCTGGACTCCATGCCGCTGCATCATGTGAACGGCGTGCGCCAACCCATGCTGCTGGCGACCGGCACCGACGACAGCACGGTGGACCAGGGCAATACCGACCGCATGGCGGCCAAGCTCAAATCCTTCGGCAGTGAAGTGAAAGTGATCAAGTACAAGGGCACCGGCCATATCGGCATCATCCTGTCGCTGGTGCCGGGCTTTCGCAAAATGACCACGTTGCGCCAGGACATGATCGACTTCATCCGTTCGCACTGATGGCCAAAGCCGCCCATATCCTGCCCGACCGGTTGAAGCCTGGATTGAAGTTGGTGTTCTGCGGCACGGCAGCGGGACGGCAATCAGCGCTGCAACAGGCCTATTACGCTCATGGCCAGAACAAGTTCTGGACCACGTTGCACAAGACCGGCCTGACGCCGCGCCTGTTTGCGCCGCAGGACTATGAGGGGTTGTGGGAGCTGGGCATTGGTCTCACCGACATCGCCAAGCATGTCTATGGCATGGACCACCAACTGCCCAAGGACGCGCTGGGACCGCAAGCTGTGGCGGCGCTCAAGGCGCGCATCCTCAAGGCCAAGCCGCGCATCCTCGCTTTCACCAGCCTGAATGGCGGGCGCAGGGTGATGGGGCCCAAGGCCGTGGCGGGCGAGCAGCCGCATCTGCTGGGCGACACACGCGTGTTCATCCTGCCGTCGCCATCGCCGTTGGCTGCCAACCACTGGAACATCAAGCCGTGGCGCGATTTGGCGAAAGCCGTGGCCAACCTGAAAGACTAGGGCAGGTCCAGGATGGCGATACCGCTGGTCATGGTTGCCGGCGCGCCATAGGTGAAGACAAGCCGCCGCCCATTGCCGGAAAAGACCGGATGGTTGGCGTCCAGCGCATAATCGGTGACCTGCACCAATCCGCTGCCGTCGCGGTTGATCAGAAACACCGCGTAATGGCCGTCGGGATTGCCCCGGTCCGATTCAAACGCCAGGCGCTTGCCGTCCGGCGACCAAACCGGCGCGCGGCCCTGCAGCGGTACGACTTCCAGCGTTTTCAACGTGCCTCCTGCGCCCACCAGCCAGATGACATTTTCTTCCTGGTCATAGGTCTGTCCCTTGTTGGCCTGGCCGGCAAAGGCGACCCATTTGCCGTCCGGCGAAACGCTGGGCATGCCGGTCATCACCTCGGCGCGGGCTGTCAGCGCGGTAGGCGCGCCGCCGTCCAAGGACAGCTTGCGCGTCACCAGCGCAACTCCATCCATCGCCGCCAGGGTCTTTCCGTCCGGATACCATGACGGATAGAGCAGATCGTTCGTGCCTTCGACGGCATGCGCGCCGCTGCCGTCGCCTTGAACGACCCAGATGCTGTTCTTGCGGTCGGCGCCCGTGGCGGTAAAGGCGATGACATTGTTTTTCGCCGACCAGGCGGCGCGCGTGGCGGTGGTGGGAAGCGTGGCGAAGGCTTCCGCCGTGCCGCCCGCCGATGCGATCTTCCACAAAGTCCAGCTTCGCCCCTTGTCCGGCGAGCGGCTGAACAACACGGTTTTGCCGTCGGGCGAGAAGCAGGGCCAATAGTCTAGCGCGCCATCACTGGCCTTGGTGAGAAAGCGTGGTGGGGTTGTGGCCATCATCGGCCAGGTGCGCGCCATGGGATGACCCTTGGGCAATGTCGTAAGGGCCTTGGCCTGGGCTTCTTCGATGCGGGGCAGGGCAATAGTGCGCCCGCCCTGGTGCAGGACAGCGCCGGTGACTTTTCCCGCGGCATCCAGCGTGAAACTAACCTGGGCCGGCACCACCTTCAGGAAAAAGCTGGTGTCGCTTTCCGGAAAGATTTCTGTTGCCGCCTGGGACCCGGCGCGGGCAAAGAAATGCTCGCCCTCGCGGGTGACGGTGAAGACCGCCTTGGGACCGAATTGATAGAAGCCTGCATACTTGTCGAATTGCTCCGGCGCCATGGCGATGGCGGTATGGGGCGCATCCTGTCCGAAGGCGTGGCCTGCGAACAGCAATGTCACGGCCATGGCCACCAACGCGGCAATCAGGCCGATGCCCATCACCGCGGCGCCGCGCTGGAAAAAGCCTTCCGCTTCCAGGTCTTCTTCCACCGTGGTCCGGATACGCCGGAGGCGTTTGGCGTGAGGGGCGGGCCGCGGTGTCATGCGCACAATGCCCATGCGGCGCAGGACCTCTTCTTTCAAGGCGCGCCAGTTCACGAAGCCATATTCCTGCGCCAGCCAATATTGGGCGTCGGCCAGCCGCGTGCCGCTGGCGCGCTGTTTGAGCAAGGCGAAGCGCTGCTTGGCTTCCTTGCGCAGATATTCGATATGGGGATGTTGCGGGAGTCGTTTGGTCATCAGATGCTGTCCTTCCATCGCGCCCGGTGTCCGCTTGCCCGGGGCTGGATTGGAAGTCAGGTGAGACCAGCAGAAATTGCGAGCGGGCTGAGCCCTTTGCGCGGACGGCGTGCCTCTCGAAGGCATGCCAGCATAAACACAAGCCCCATTTTCCGGCAAGGTCTTTAAGGCTTCTGACGCGATAGCCGCCGATGGCCGGTCTGGCCTGGGCGGCGCAGCACCCTCCGTCATCCCTATCCGGCGCGCCTTGCCACGGTGAGGCCGGCGACCAGCAGAACCAGGAAGATGACCAAGAAGATGAAGAACAAGGTCTTGGCGATGGCGATGGACGTGCCGGCGATGCCGGTAAAGCCCAGCAGGCCCGCAATAAGACCGATCACCAAGAAAATGAGAGCCCATTTCAGCACGGCAAACTCCGTCTTTCAAAATCCTACCGACATGAAACTCGAAAAGGGTTGCCCGAGTTCCCGCGGTTTCGAAAATCCCGGAACTAACGCGGCTTGGGAATGTCCCGCAGCTTATCCGAGCCGCGCGTGACGTCATGCAGCAACTGTTCCGCCGGCTTGCCCGGCGAGGCATAGGACTGCGCCGTCTGGTTGACCGGCATGGGGAAGGTCAGCGCCCAGTCCACAATCGCCTTCACCGCCGCGCCCAAAGCCTGTTGCAGCGCCTGCGCCGCGGCGGCGGCGCTATTGACCGAAGCCGAACCGGTCTGGATGGTGGAGAAACTGCCGACAATGGCGCGGCCGTGGGCGGCGGCCAGCTTGACCGTGATGCTAACCGTAACATTGGGCACGCCGTCCGGCTGGCTGTAATGGGCGGCGAAGTCCTTGACGTCGACGGCCAAGTCGTAATCGGCATGTAGCGCCGCTTCCTCGGTCGCAACCGCATCGATCCGTCCCGAGGCTTCAAAACCGTCCAGCAGCGCATGCTGCACGATGGACGCCAAGCGGTCGGGATAGGTCGCCTTGGCGTAGTAATCCATGCTGCCGTCCGGCTGGAACAGGGCGATGCGTTCGTTATCCAGCGCGCCGGTCATGTCGGGATGCAGGATGCTCAGCGCCCATGGCACTTTTGCGCCGCCGGCGGCTGCGGCCGGGAATTGCGGCTTGACGACATAGATCGGGCTGGCCTCGGGCGGGCCGATCAGGTCCTTGCCGCAGCCGGTCAGAACGAGCGCCGATGCGCCAACCAGGAAAAGACGCCGCTGTATCATTTGCTGTCCCCTTTGGGTTCATAGCCCTTGCGCCGGTCGCCGAACAAAAGCTTGGTCGGGGTGCGGTTGAGCTGGTCGGAGAATTGCGTGAGGTTGCCCACCAGCCGCCGCATCTCGCCGATCAGGTCGGAAAGTTGCGCCAGCCCATCGCCATTGATGAAGGCGTCGGCATCGTCGGCCACCTTGCCGTATTTCTGGATGGTGAGATCGACATGGCTGAGGGTCGGCCGCAGATTGTTGGATGCGTCGCTGAGATTGGCCATCGCCTTGTTGGCATTGACGATGGTGGCGTCGATGTCGGCGCTGCGCCGTGCGACCGCCTGGGTGGTTTCATCCAGGTTGGCCAGAACATGGGCGATGGAACGGCGATTGTCGTCGCTCAAAAGGTCATTGAGCCGCGAGGCAGCGACATTCAGCTTGGCCACCACTTCGGGCGCCGATTGCTGGAGCTGGGCGAAGGTGGACTGCTTGGTGCGCAGCACGGGGTAACGCTGGCCTTCGCGCGCCACCAGCAGCGGGGACTTGGAGCTGCCGCCGCTGATTTCGACGAAGGCGCCGCCGGTAAAGCCCTGGCTGTCGATCGATGCGACGCTGTCTTCGCGGATGTTGAGGTTGGGCTGCACCTGCATGGTGACGATGACGCGCGACGGATCGGTGGGGTCGAAGGTCAGTTCGGTGATGCGGCCCACTTCGATGCCGTTGTAGCGAGTGAGGGTACCCTTGCCGAGGCCCGTGACCGGACCTTTGAAATTGGCCTGGTAATAGGCGTATTCCTGGCTGTACTGCACCCCCGCCAGCCACAGGATCGTGATCACCAGTCCCACGGCGCAGGCCAGCACGAAGGCGCCCACCGCTACATAATTGGCTTTGGTTTCCATCAGTGCGCCTCCTCCGACGCCAAATCTTCCGATGCAAGGGCTGCGCGTCCGCGCACGCCCGAGAAATAGTCCTTGATCCAGGGGTCGTCGTTCTTGCGCAGTTCGTCAATGGTGCCGACCACCAGCTTCTTGTTCACCAGCACGACGATGCGGTCGGTGATGGCGCGCAAGGTGTCGATGTCATGGGTCACCATGAAAACGGTGAGGCCCAGCGATTTCTGCAGCTGCTTGATCAGTTCGTCGAACTGGTTGGCGGAGATGGGATCCAGCCCCGCGGTGGGTTCGTCCAGGAACAGCAGCTCGGGATCCAGCGACAAGGCGCGGGCCAGCCCGGCGCGCTTCTTCATGCCGCCGGACAGTTCGGAGGGGAATTTGTCACCGGCGTCGGGAGGCAGGCCCACCATGGTCAGCTTCATGTCGGCGATCTCGTCCATCAGGGGCTGGCTCATCTTGGTATATTCGCGCAAGGGAACCTGGATGTTTTCCGCCACGGTCTGGGACGAAAACAGCGCGCCTTCCTGGAACAGCACGCCCCAGCGCATCTGCAGCTGGCGCATCTCCGGGCTTTCGACATCGCCCAGGGTGGACTGGCCGAAGGCCTCGACCACGCCTTCCAGCGGCTGGATCAGCCCGATGATGGAGCGCAGCAGCACCGATTTGCCGGCGCCCGAGCCGCCCACCACGCCCAGCACTTCGCCGCGATAGACGTCCAGGTCGATATGGTCGTGCAGGATCTTGTTGCCGAAGCCGTTGACCAGGCCGCGCACCTTGATGATGACGTCTTTTTCTTTTGGTTTGTTTTCGGCCATCAGATCCCCAGCACCGAGAACATGATGGAAAAGGCCGCGTCCATGACGATGACCAGAAAGATGCCTTCCACCACCGAGCGGGTGGTGAGCATGCCGACGCTGGCGGCGTTGCGCTCGACCTGGAAGCCTTCGTAGCAGCCGACCAGCGCGATCACCAAAGCGAACACCGGCGCCTTGATCAGGCCCACGAGCAGCGTGTTGACGGTCACCGCCTCGGAGAGCTGGCGCATGAAGACCGGGATGGTGATGCCGAGCTGGAAATAGCACATGAAGGCGCCGCCGATCAGGCCCATGATGTCGGAATAAAATGTCAGCAAGGGCAGGGCGATCACCAGCCCGATGATGCGTGGCAGCACCAGGGTGTCGATGGTGTTCAGGCCCATGGTCTGCATGGCGTCGATCTCTTCATTGACGCGCATGCTGCCGATCTGGGCGGTGAAGGCGCTGCCGCTGCGGCCCGCCACGATAATGGCGGTGATGAGGCCGCCGATCTCGCGCAGCACGCCCACGCCGAGCAGGTTGATGGTGAAGACTTCCGCGCCGAAACGCTTGAGCTGGTCGGCGCCCTGATAGGCCAGCACCACGCCGATGAGAAAGGCGAGCAGGCCCACGATCGGCAGCGCGTTGATGCCGGTCTCCTCGACCTGGTGGAACATGGCGGCAACGCGCATCTTGTGCTGTGGCTTGGCGATGGCCTCGCCCGTCTCCACCGTTACGCGGCCGAGATAGCCCAGCATGGAAACGCTCTGGTTCCCGGCATGCGTGGTGGCGCGCCCGATCCGATAGAGTCGGCCGCGAAAGCCGGGCGGAATGCGCGAGCGGTGCGGCTCGGTCTTGCGCTCCTGGTCCAGGTTCTTGAGCAGCGGCTGGTAGAGTTCGGGGATTGCGAAGGTGGAGACCTTGCTCCCTGCCGCTTCAAGTCCCCGGCGGGTGCGCAGCAACAGCCAGGCCCCGGCGCTGTCCAGCTTGGAAATCTTGCTGGCGTCGATGCTGACTTCGCCTGTGCCGCTCAGGTCCAGGCCGTCCAGCTCCCGGTCCAGCCGGGCGCTTTCGGCGATGGTCCAGGCCCCGCCCATGGACAGCTTGCGGCCATCCCGGTCCAGCTTGAACCAGGCTTCCGGCGCGTCGGAAACGGACTCGATGCTTGTCATAAACCCCTGCAACGAACTTGGAATAATGCGCCTACGGAGCAAAAAGTTCCAAGAGTTCCATCCCCCGATGTTTACTCGGCGGGACTGTACACCGATTTCGGAGCGTGGGGATGCCGCCGCACCCCCTTGAGCATCAGCCGCACCGCCTCGAAATGGATGGCCGCCACCACTTTCAGGGTCATCAGGGGATAGCGCAGCAGCATCCGGAACAGCGCCCCATCGCTCAGGGTCTTGCGCGCGCCCGCGAAGCTGGCGTTCAGGATGGGGCGGCCGGCTTCGTCTTCCTGGATGGTAACGGCGATGTCGTCGCCCGGCGGCCGGATGCGGAACTGGTAGCGGCAGTCGCGCGACAGGAACGGCGAGACATAGAACTGCTTGGGGCAGCCATGGCGCACCAGCTTTTCGTCCTCGCCTGCCGGCAACACATAGGCGTGGCGCTCCTCATAGGTGTTGTGGACTTCGTAGATCACAGCCTTCAGCCCACCCTGTTCGTCATCGCAGAACCAGACGCTGAGAGGATTGAAGACATAGCCCAGGATGCGCGGGTAGCAGAGCACCCGCCGCCGCCCCTTGGCCTCGATGCCGGCCTGGGCCAACAGGCCGTCCAGCCACGTCTTAAGGGGTTGTCCGTCGCCATGGTCGCGGTCCTGGAAACTGAACAGCCCGCCCCGGTTATACGCGAACAGGGACAACTTCCGGTCCAGCGCCGGCAGCTCGTCCAGGTCCAGCAGCATGGCGAAGACGCGGTATTTGAAGCGATGATGCCGGGGGGTGACCCGCCGGTGCATGACCCAGCCTTCGTAAAGGGCAGACGTCGCCGCCGGAGATGGTGTGGCTTTCATGCAGCATTTACGCGCCTTGTCCACGGGCAGATCAAGCCATTGATCCAATTCGCGCCTCGGCCCGTAAATCCGCTATGCTGGCTCATGCCCTGTGTCCTTCTTTTCCGGCCTTCCGCCCGGCTTTTCGCCGGAAAGGCGTGGTATTGCGCCTGCCCATGAGCGCCAAGCCCGAAGTCCAGGAGATGAATGCCCTCTTGGGCCGGGTCGCCATGGAGCGGGACCGGACGGCCTTTGCCGCCCTGTTTTCCCACTTCGCGCCCCGGGTGAAAGCCTATCTGCTGCGCCAAGGCGCCCCCGCCGCGGTGGCCGAGGACCTGGCCCAGGAAGCCCTGCTCAGCCTGTGGCGCAAGGCGCACCTGTTCGATCCCGCCAAGGCGTCGGTGGCGACCTGGCTGTTCACCATCGCCCGCAATCTGCGCATCGACGCCATCCGCCGCGAGAAGCGTCCCGAGCTCGACCCCGAAGACTTCATGCCCGAGACGGGTCCGTCCGCCGACCAATCTATGGTGATTGCCGATGACGAATCACGGCTGCGGCTGGCGCTGAAGGAACTGCCGGCCGACCAGGTTCAGGTGGTGCAATTGTCCTTCTTTGCCGACAAGCCGCACAGCCAGATCGCCACCGAGCTGGGTATCCCGCTGGGCACGGTCAAGTCGCGCCTGCGGCTGGCCATGTCGCGGCTCAAGCGCGCGCTGGGAGAGATGGAATGATCCATCATCATCCCGGCGACGAATTGCTGCTGGCCTATGCCGCCGGCACGGCCGACGAGGCGGTCAGTCTGATCGTCGCCACCCATATGAGCTACTGCGCCGTCTGCCGCGAGAGGACCGCGAAGCTGGAAAGCCTGGGCGGCGCGCTGCTGCAGGATTTGCCGCCCGCGGAACTGGAGGCCGGCGCGCTGGACAATGTCCTGGCGCGGCTGGACGCGGTGAAGCCCTTTGAACGGCCCCGCCGTGCCGCCAGCCGCGACGGCACACCCGCTGTGCTGCGCGCCTATATCGGCGGCGATCTCAGCACTGTGCGCTGGCGCAGCATGGGCCCGCGCCTCAGCTATGCGCCGCTGTTCAAGCGCGGCAAGGTCAGTGCCCGGCTGCTGCGCGGGGTCCCCGGCGCTGACAGCGGCGTGCACCATCATTGCGGCACCGAATTTACCGTGGTGCTGCAGGGCGGTTATACCGACCCGACCGGCAATTACGGTCCCGGCGACCTGCAGGTGATGGAAGACGGCATGTCCCACAATGTGGTGGCA
The DNA here is from genome assembly GCA_013697055.1 of Alphaproteobacteria bacterium. Classification (GTDB taxonomy): domain Bacteria; phylum Pseudomonadota; class Alphaproteobacteria; order Micropepsales; family Micropepsaceae; genus Rhizomicrobium. Next base: position 2,485 of record JACCXK010000132.1, on the reverse strand, counting down.
GATCCCGGCGAGGACTGTGTCAATCTGGCGGTGACCACCGGCCGGTTGAAGTTCGACAGCCTGCTCCAGAAGATTGCAGCGCCTCTGTTTGGCTTCTAAGTCGCCCCTCCGGCCTTCGCTGGCCCTAGGGCCGTCCTTACGCTGTCGCTAGGGACCGGCCACCTCCCCAATGCAAGCGCGCTGACGCGCGCGCGTGGGGAGGTTATAATGTTGCGGTCATTTTGAGATGTATCCGCAATGGAACAAGTCCGCCTCGGCAATACCGGCCTGAAAGTCTCGCGCATCTGCCTGGGGACGATGAGCTACGGCAGCGTCAAGTGGCGCGACTGGGTGCTGGAGGAACAGGCCAGCCGTCCCTTCATCAAGCGCGCGCTGGAAGCGGGCATCACCTTTTTCGACACCGCCGACATCTATTCCAACGGCGTTTCCGAGGAAGTGGTGGGACGGGCGCTGCGGGATTACGCCGCCAAGCGCGAAGACTATGTGCTGGCGACCAAGGTGTTCTTTCCGGTGGACGGCCGCCATGGCGGACTGTCGCGCAAGCACATCCTGCACGCCATCGATGACTCGCTGAAGCGTCTGGGCATGGACTATGTCGATCTCTACCAGATCCACCGTTTCGACCATCACACGCCGGTCGAGGAAACCGTCGAGGCGCTGCACGATGTGGTGAAGGCGGGCAAGGCGCGCTACATCGGCGCGTCCTCCATGCATGCCTGGCAGTTCGCCAAGTATCTCGCCACCGCCGACCGCATGGGGATGACCAGGTTCGTCTCGATGCAGAATTTCTACAATTTGGTGTACCGCGAGGAAGAGCGCGACATGCTGCCCTTGTGCCGTGATCAGGGCGTCGGCGTGATCCCCTGGAGCCCCTTGGCGCGTGGTTTCCTGGGCCGCTCCCATGCCAATGCGCTGGACAAGGCAAGCACCCGCGCCAAGAGCGACAATATCCTGGACATGCCGTTTGACGACAACGACATGGAAACCTTGCGCCGGGTCGAAGAGACCGCGAAAAAGCACGGCAAGAACAACGCCCAGATCGCCACCGCCTGGCTGCTGGCCAAGGGCATCACCGCGCCGATCGTCGGCGCCTCCAAGATGAGCCATCTGGAAGACGCCATCGCGGCGGCGCAGATCAAGCTGACCGACGAGGAAGTCGCGTATCTCGACTCGCCGTACAAGGCAAAACCGGTCGCAGGGAATCTCCGTTAAGCCAACCTGTCATCCCCGGCGAGCACGAACGAAAGTGAGTGCGAGGGAGTTCTTAGCGACAGCGTAAGAACGACCCAGGCGGTAGGCATCGTGACGGTCTCGCCCACCTGGGTTCCCTTCCCCTCGCATCCGCCGCGCGGATACTCGGCCGGGAATGACAGTTGTGCTTTGAAACAAAAAGGGCGCCACGCGGGCGCCCTTTTTTCATTCCGATGACGGCGGGATTACAGCGGCCACCAATCGAGCTGGTTCTTGTAGGCTTCATCCGAAGCCTTCTGTTCCCAGCCGCCGCCCAGCGCATTGTACAGCGACAGGCTGGCTTCCAGACGCGACAGCTTGGTCTGCACCAGCGACTGCTGGGCATCGAACAGCAGCCGCTGGTTGTTCAGCAGCGACACGATGTCGATGGTGCCTTCGCGATACTGCAGTTCGGAGATGCGATAGGCTTCGGCATCGGCGCGGACCTGGATTTCCACCAGCGCCAGCTGATCGGCGGTGCTTTTCACCGTGCCCAGCGCGCTTTCCACATCGCTGAAGGCTTGGAACACGGTCTTGCGATAGGTGGCGATCAGTTCCTGCTGCTGCGCCTTGGCGAAATCGTTGCGGGCGTGAATGGCGCCGCCGTCGAAGATGCTCTGGATGATGTTGGCGCCGATGCTGAAGGCGAAGCCCGCCGGGTTGAACAGGTTGGACAGCTGCGACACCGGGCCATAGCCGGCCTGGCCGGTCAGGCCGAGCGACGGGAAGTACAGGCTGCGCGCCGCGTCCACATTGGCATGGGCGGAATAGAGATTGGCTTCGGCCTGGGCGATGGACGGATTGCGCAGCAACAGTTCGGACGGCATGCCCGGCTGCACCACGGGCGGCGCGATGCCGTCCAGGTTCTGCGCCTTGATGTCATAGCCTTCCGGGGCGCGGCCGAGCAGGATCGCCAGCGCATAGCGGGCTTCCTTTTCGCCTTCGATCAGGCCGGGCAGCGTGGATTCCTGCTGCGCCAGCAAGGCCTGCTGTTCGGCCAGGTCGAGGTTGGACGACACGCCGCTGTTCACCTTGGCCTGGGTGATGGCCAGGATGCGCTTGGCGGCGGCGATATTGGCATTGGCGATGGCGATGCGTTCGCGGAAGGCGAGGATCGAGAAATACTGGTCCGCCACCTGCGACGCGGTGGTGATGCCGACCACGGCGGCGGCATAGCGCTGGGCGCGCAGGTCTTCGCGCCTGGCCTTCAGGTCCAGATACTGGGTGCCGAAGAAGCCCTGCTGGTAGCTGGCGG